>CAYPGY010000023.1:0-19407 GCA_964410435.1 uncultured Candidatus Bathyarchaeia archaeon | reverse complement strand
CCTCTCTTATATAGCGTCAACTTCTGCAGGTTCAACTAACGCGTGAAAAATCACCAGCTAAAACCTACCCAGTCTCAGAGAACACTCCCCTCTATAGTGTAGTGCATACCATGGATATTAGGCTGCAAATAGGTCGGCTACCTTCTATGATTTACCAATAGCATCCAAACATGATGCACCGTTTAATCGGTTTATAAACGCGTCATCTAGATGAATCGCCCAAGCGGCTGGTCCTTAAACTGAGGCTCAATGTGTACAGTAACCACGGTGTTAACGAAGGCTTCGCGAACTTGTTTTTCTAGAAGTGATGCTACTTGGTGTGCTTCTTTTATTGGTACTTCTTTTGTGAAGCAGCAGTCAATGTTTATATGTCGTTTGCCTTCTGCAACGTAGGTTAACTGGCGCTTGATTTCTAAGTTGCCGCCGAGTCTTTTGGCTATGTCGCATACTTCTGTTTGCATTTTTATTTCGCTAAACTGCTCTGCAGCTATTGCTTCTCCGGCTGGCTCGATATGTACGGTTATGTTTTCAAGCGGTTTAATGCCCGATCGGATTTTACTTTCGACGGCTTCAGCTATTTTGTGTGCTGCTTCAACGGATAGTTCTGGATCCACGTATGCATGCAGTGTAATGTAGAGTTTAGTGTTTACGTAATTGGCTGTTACTTCGTGGACTTCTCTAACGCCGTTTACTACTGTGGCTAATTTTGTTACTTTTTCCTGTAGCTTCCTTTCTTTATCTGAGGGTTCAACATGGATTGTTGCATCGACGTTGCCCAGGTTGTCCTTTAAGCATGATTCAATCTTAGATGCTAAATTATGTGCGTCTTCAAGCCCCATCCCGTTAGGTACGCTTATTGAGGCGTCAATGAATATTTTAGTGCCTACTTTTCGAACTTTAAGGTTCTCTGTTTTAAGCACGCCTTCGCATGAGAGGATGGCTTTCTGGATTTTAGTAACAATTTCCTTGGATGCTGTGTCGCTTAATTCGTTTATGCTTGCTCGAGCGAGCTTTAAACTCAAATAAGTTAGCATACAGCCGAGGAATATTGATGCAAATGCGTCTGCACCAGCAAAGCCAATTAGGGCTAAGCCGAAGCCGATTAAGGCGATGACTGTTGAGCCTAAGTCTGCAATTGCATCGTAGAAGCCTGCTTTCATGGATTGGCTTTCTGATTTTTCTCCCCTCTTAAACACTGTAACACGTAACATTGAAATTGAAAGTGCATAGGCTATTGCTATGAAACCTGCATATTCGATGCCGCCGTCAAGCGCTGTCCCAGAAAGCAGACGCATAGCTGCTTCATAGAAGATTATGCAGGCAACCACAATCAGCACTATGCCGCCGATTAATCCGCCTATGGACTCGAATTTTTCGTGGCCGTAAGTATGCTCCTCGTCAGCCGGTTTAAGGGAAGCCCGCACTGCAAAGAACAGCATTACACTCGAAAAAGCATCTAGTAGTGCATGTAAGCCGTCGCTTATGATGGCTAAACTGTTAACTAATGTGCCTATTGTAACTTCAACAATCACAACACTGAAAATTGCGACTGCGGAAATTTTTAGTGCCCTAAGCTTCTGTTTCCCATCGAATTCGCTTTGCATCTAACATTCTATCTTAGCTCTTTGTAAGGGCGATTTAAGAATTGCGTACGTAAATAACCATTTGACGATTACGAAGACTCTTCTGCCCAAGCGGAATTTAAATAATCGCCAACCAAAATAGTGTGCAATGAAGTTCTCGGAGCTGTTCAGAGGCGACCAAGCCGTCCTCAGAGGCAACTTTCTACTTATCACCATCAGCTGGATAATCATGTTCGCAGCGCAGCCCATACCTGACACGTACGCCAGCCTCTACTACCTTGACCTCGGCGCAAACGAATTTACGCTTTCAATAATGGCTTTTGCGGGATCAATCGCCGTTGCGCTCGTACAGTTCCCCGGCGGCTACCTCGCAGACAAACATGGGCGCAGATGGATCGTTGTTACGATGACGTTTGGGTTAGCTATCGGCAGCCTATTCTTCATATTCGCCCCCTCATGGGAATTCATCCTTATCGGATTGCTAATCCAGAACGTGTGCTCCATTTACGGTCCTGCTCTCATGGCTATGATAATTGATTCTTTGCCCTCCAAAGCTAGGGGCGCAGGCTTCAGTTTCCAGTCAGTAATAACAAGCCTTGCATTGCTGCCGGCGCCGTTAATCGCTGCATATCTTGTCAATTCGTTCGGATTCGGTTTTGGCATGCGCATAGCCTACACTATAGTTTCCGTCGCGTATTTCTCGATTGCACTCATGCGTCTGCGCTTGACTGAGACTCTGCCGCCTAACGGCGAAAAATCACGGTTCAGCCTAATCGATGCCTTACGTTCATACCCCAAATCAGTCACGGAAAGCATACGCGTCTGGAGCAAAGTTCCAAAATCCGCATTCAACCTATTCTTAGCTATAATCGTCGCTAACGGATTAATTGTATCCTGCCAAACCTACTTCGTAGTCTACGCAACCAAAGTGCTCGGCATGACGCTGGATCAATGGGCGCTCATAACCGCATTCAAGTTCCTTGCAATAGCGGTTCCAGGCATCATCGCGGGCTTCAGCATGGACGCAATAGGCCGCAAACGCTTCCTAATACTAGGCTTTCTGCTTTTTATCCCGGGAATGGTGCTATTCGTAAACGCCGACTTTAATATGCTACTGCTCTCGTTTTTTCTGTTCGGCTTAGGTAACCTGCTACAGCTAAACAGCTATAACGTTCTTATGGGTGATCTGGTGCCCCGCAATCTTAGGGGAACCACGACGGGCTGCATACAATTCTTCATGTTCATAGTTCAGGCGATCCTGCAGGTGTTCGTAGGCGCAGTTTACGTGTATGTTTCACCTGAACTGCCGTTTCTGCTGTTTGCGGCGGCGATGATTCCGCTCTCACTTTTTGTATATCTAAAAGTGCATGAACCCGCCGTTAGAGAAGCATAATGCCTACACTGCTATTCCTGGAATATCCGCCTCTTTCAACAACTTTTCTGTCTTTGAGTTAAACCATGCCTCTTTGAAGCAGTCGGCATATGTTTCAATAATGTTCAGATCGTTTGTCCACAGAATCGACGGGTACTCATCAGACATTTTCATTTGTGTTGCAATCCAGACTTCGCAGTTATCCACAACCAGATAATCCCTAGAAGCGCACTTAGCGATGGCTTTAGCGGTAAAACAGCCGACTTTGGGCGCTATCTTATCCATTATCTTTCTTAGTTCCGCAGAGTTTTCAGCTCCAACCAGAAGTAGCTGTATTTCTGTCTTGTTATCCGCTAACATCTGGAAGAATTTTTTGTAGAATTGCCCTACCTGTCCTTTGAGGTTCTCTGTAGAGCTTACGACTTTAAAGACTGCGGGTTTTGCGTTTAATGTGATGTTTATCCTGTTTCTTAATGCTACGTTGGTTGTGAGGAGTGTGAAGCGTGTTTCCTTGGCGATTTTAGGTTGCTGGTTGATTTCTTCTGCTATATCCCTTAGGTTTCTCTGTAGTTGCGCTATTCTCTTATCATTTGCTTCTTTTTCTTTGTTGATTAATCGTTCAAGCGCTTTCTCTACTGGCAATGCTTCTATCATTACAGGGTTATCTATGGTGCGCGTGATAAGCTCCATTTTTTCCAGTTTGGGGAGCAGCTTGTAGATGTCTTGTCGATGCAGCAGGGTGGACTTCGATATGTGACTTACGTATGTTTTTCCTGATTGCACAATGCATAGGTAAACTTTGGCTTGGTTAACTGTAAAACCGAACTCGGCGAGTTTCCTAATTAATTCTTTATGCATAACTGTCTGCCCCACCCTTGAGTTACCCATAATTCTCTTGATGTGAAGAGCACATAAAACTTTGGGTTCCCCCGAAATAGATTTTCGCGTATTTCTAAACATTCGCGGTATCGATAGGCATTTAGGTTTGAACAGAAGTATATCTGCAAACAGTTGATGCATCATGGCACTGGTTAAGATAAGCCAAATACTAGACGGCGACTGCAAAGACCAAAAAGTCACTGTCCGCGGCTGGGTATACCGCAAACGCGAAGGAAAAGCGCTCATATTCCTACTAATTCGCGACTCAACAGGAGTCATCCAATCCACAATCAAAAAGGACAGCCCCTGCTGGGAGCAAGCACAAAAAATCACAATCGAATCCTCACTTATACTGGAAGGAACCGCCCATGAAGATACACGTGCACCAGGCGGCTATGAAGTCGGCGCAGAAAACCTTGAAATCGTGGGTTTAGCCGAAAACTTCCCAATCAGCAAAGACAACAGTGAAGAGTTCATTCGCGACAGGCGCCACCTGTGGATGCGTAGCCGCAAACTGACTCTCGTCATGAAAGTCCGAGCGGAAACCCTCAAAGCTGCACGCGAGTACTTCGACAAGCAGCATTATACCGAAGTGTCACCGCCAATGTTCATTTCAGCTGCAGTGGAAGGCGGCTCAACCCTATTTCATCTCAAATACTTTGAGCAAGACATGTACCTCACTCAGAGCAGCCAACTCTACCTTGAAATCCTCATGTTCGGCTTAGATAACGTCTACTGCATCGCCCCCTCATTCCGTGCAGAGAAAAGCCGAACTATTCGCCATTTAACCGAGTACTGGCACATGGAAGGCGAATGGGCCTTCGGTACCATGGAGGACCTCATGAAGTTCGAAGAAGGCCTCATGGAGTACATCTGCCAAACCGTCGCCGCCAGATGCGAAAAAGAATTCAAAGAACTCGGCGCAAACATCGAGAAACTAAAAGCCGTTAAAGCACCCTTCCCCAGAATCACGTACAAAGAAGCAATTGAGCGACTAAAACCAAAGAACCCCGCCTTAGATTGGGGCTCAGACTTGGGTTATGAAGACGAAAAAGTGCTCGCAGAAGACTTCGGCAAACCCTTCTTCGTCTACGATTACCCTACAGCGATCAAAGCGTTCTACTGCAAAACACAGAAAGATCACCCGGAAATCGCGCTGTCGGTGGACATGATGGTTCCACGTATCGGCGAAATCAGCACTGGCGGACAGAGAGAAGACAACAAAGATATTCTAATTCAGCGCATGAAAGAACAGGGTCTTAAACCGGAGGACTACGAGTGGTATCTTGACCTTAGACGCTACGGTTCAGTGCCGCATGTTGGCTTCGGCATGGGCTTGGAGCGGTTGCTCGTCTGGATGTGCGACTTGGAGAACATCATTGACGCGATTCCGTTCCCACGAACCACCCGACGGTTTTACCCCTAAAACCCTTTTTTACTTTATGCAACTTTTTTACATTTGTTTTATACGGTCATAGAGTGCGTTTTACGCACGGTTCCGCAGAATTGCCCCTACCTCTCAATAGGTTCTGCATACAGCTGATATTTGGATCCTAATATGTCTGCTAGAAACGCACTGCAGGTGCGTAAAGCGTGGAGTAGCTGATGTTGCGAGTGCGTTTCACGCAAGCCTACTTTTTAGAAAGCCCACCAGCCAAGCGCAAACAGCCCCGTAAAGAAACAAAGCAAAGCCACAGAAAAAACTATGATCGCAGCGTTAATCGATTTCCTTTTCGTTAATGTCGCGAGCACCAGAAACATGGGGAACATAGCCATTATGTATCTGGGTACGCTTATCCACCAAGACGTAGAAACCGCAAGCCCCCAAGCCAATAGCATGTAGAGGATGTAGGCTGGCCTGAACCGATTGTAGACGGCGATGCCAATCATGACTAACCCGAAAACAGCGAAAGCTATTGGTGCAGCACCGATGGTTATGCTATCTGTAGGCGGTTTATTAAGCGCCCAGTACCATGCCGCATTAAGCCCCGCTACGGGGTCGAACCTGTTATGCCAATGCACCGCTTCAATGCTCGTAAAAGCCAGTGGGTTCCCCATTACGGTGTTATTTATTGCGAGGTAAATAAGAAAACCTGCCAACGCAGAAAATACAAACACAACATCTGGCTTTGTCTTTTTTGGGTTCCAGCCCGTCTGATGATAATACTCCAATAGCAGTGACGGAAGCACCAGCAACCCAGCCAAACGAGTCAAGGATGCTAAGAACCCCAGTGAACCTGCAACTTTCCATTTTCCTCGCCGTGCATAGTAGAAGCAGGCAATAACAAGCGCAAAAAACAAACCCTCAGTATAGGGCGCAGACAGGAAATACGCTGTGGGAAAAACACCTAAAAACAGCACTGCCTTTACTGCTGCGGCGTCGCCGAATTCCAGCTTGGCTAGCTTGTAGAGTAGAGGGCAGCGATGAAGCTGCATACGTTAGCAACTACAAGCGCGGTGAGGTTAGTGTAGGCGAAATCCCATGTGAACGCCCTGATCAGCAGCGGATATAGCGGAAAAAACACGATATAGTTTGCTTGTTCGCCTGTGGTTAAGTACCCATATTTGGCTATCGAAACATAGTTTGAGGCGTCCCAGCGGCTAAACATCTCCAGCGCTGACCCGCCGTTTAGAACGTTTACAGTGTAGCCTAACGTGAAAACAAGAAGTTTCGCCGCGACAAAGACGAAGAATGCTGTCTTGGCAGATTTAGGTATCTGTTTAAAGTAGCTTAGAATGCTCAAACTGTCATCTAACGCCTAAATTACTCTAAAGCACTTAAGGGTAACTCGAATTTAGGTGTACCCAGTAAAGTACTCTATCTTAAGCCTCTCTTTTGAAAGCCCTAAACTCTCAACCAGTGTCTGCATGCCCTTAACCATCGGTGGTGGTCCACAAGCGTAAAAAATGTACTCCGCATAATCGGGCAGCTCCTGCTTGATCATGTCAGCGTTAATTCTTCCGACTTTACCCTTCCAGTCATCTGGGGCTTCACTTACAGTAAAAACAAACTTGAAATTGCAATTTCTCTTAGCTAACTCCTCGAACTCTTCTCTGAAAACTATATCTTTGGGCGTACTACAGCTATAGAACAGAACGATTTTACTGTCCAGCGCTTTGTCAGTAGCATTCTTAACATAGCTTATGAACGGTGTAATCCCGATTCCGCCTCCTAAAAGCGCAATTTTTGGGTACTCGCCTTCAAAAGTGAATTGCCCATAAGGACCGTCGATTCTCGCAAAGTCGCCTATCTTAGCAGCTTTTAGGGCTTGTGAGTATTCGCTGTCACTTAATTTCTTAGTGAATTCGATGTGGTCTGGTTCGGTGGGGCTGCTGCTGAAGCTGAAATGGTGAGTGAGTTCTTTGTCGTCCTTTCGAATGGTTACAAAGAAAAATTGGCCCGGCTTATAATTCAGCTCCGTTGAACGTGAAAATCGGAGGCTAAGCACGTTTGGTGTTCGCTGGATAACTTTTTGCACTGTAGTTTCATATTTCAATTAAAACCGCAACCACTTTCTAGTACTTCTGGGGCTTTTAGAACCTTTTGCATATCCGCTGGAAAGTAATATATGATAAACCGCCGTAGATATGCCAAAGAGAACCGAGCACAAGATGACCCGGACCATCAATGTAAAAAGCTACGTTAAAATGCATCTGGCTTCACTGGGTACGCTGCTTACCGTCAGCGGCGGATTCTACCTTTACTCGGTTATACGAACTGGCTGGGTGCCTACAGATGGAGTTTCTGAAGTCCATAGCTTTACTTCTCTTGCTCTTAAAGCACAGGTGCTTAATCCATACATGATTCCAACCTTTTTCGCTGTAAGTTTACCTATTTTTCTTATTGGCGTAATAATGCTCTGTTACTATACTCTGAGTGTTTTACGTAACGGTTTAACCGCAGACAGTGAGCATGTGGCTATTCTGTTGACGGTTTGCGGGTTCTCCTATCAGGTGCTTGGCGCTTGGCCGCTTCAGGAGTCCACAAATTTTCCTTGGACTTGGCAGAAGCAGATAATGGATTACGGCTCTGTTTTCGCTTGGTTTCTATACATTTTAAGTGTAGTGATGTTAGTTTTGGGCGCTGTTTCCCTGTTTATGCACAGTCGAGCCTATCATAAACTGCACCCTGAGCTATTAAATAGCCAAAATTGACATTTTTATGGTTGCATCTACATACAGGTCGAACTTCACTTCGGCTTTTTACTCTTTCGTCTAACCAATTCCCTCTTGACTGATCATTAATGTAGTGTTTGTAAAAATCGTTGATCATGTGTTTATTTGCGCTCGTAAGCAGTGAAAAACCTATATACCACAAATCAACGTACTATGGGAAAGACGAGGGAGCAAAAATTTGGCAAAAAGTTGGCACAGTCAATCACCTGAAGCAGTAATGACTGAACTGAAAGTTAGCCCCAACGGGTTATCTACACAAGAAGCAAAAGAACGACTTACACAGTACGGTCCTAACTCGCTGAAGAAAGAAAAAGGCATATCTGCATGGAAGATTCTCGCAGGGCAATTTACAGATATCCTAATGGTAATTTTACTTATCGCGACAACGCTTTCTATTGCAGTGGGCGAAGTAACAGATGCAATAATCATATTACTCATCGTATTCGCCAGTGCCGGATTAGGTTTCAGCCAGGAGTACCGAAGCGAAAAAGCGGTAGAGGCGTTAAAGAAGATGACTGCCCCCACAGCAAGCGTGCTGAGGGACGGTAAAGAAGTCAGAATTCCCGCCGAGGAATTGGTCCCCGGTGACGTTATAATTCTCTACGCAGGCGACAAGGTCCCCGCAGACGCCAGATTAATTGAAGCTTTCACTATGAAAGATGATGAAGCTCCCTTAACAGGCGAATCTAACCCTGTAGACAAATCCTCCGAAACCCTGCCTGAACAAACCCAACTAAACGACCGCGACAACATGGTTTACAGCGGAACAGTTGTAGTTTACGGCAGAGGCAAAGCAGTCGTAACCGAAACAGGAATGACAACGGAATTTGGAAAAATCGCTCAAATGGTGCAGTCAGCTCCCACAGAACAAACTCCACTCGAAAAACGATTGGCAGGTGTCGGCAAATGGATCGGTATATTCGCTCTCACTGTCGCGGCAAGCGTCGGAATTATCGGCATCGTAGTCGAAGGCCGCCCAATAATTGACATGCTACTGTGGGCAGTGAGCTTAGCAGTAGCCGCTGTACCCGAGGCACTACCAGCTATCGTTACAGGCGCCTTAGCTATCGGCATGTACCGCATGGCTAAAGTCAACGCGATAGTCAAGCGGTTACCCGCAGTCGAAACCTTAGGCAGTACTAGCGTCATCTGCAGCGACAAAACAGGAACCATGACCAAAGGCGAAATGACCGTCCGAAGCCTCTACGTTAACGATCAACAAGTAAAAGTAACAGGAATCGGCTATGCACCAGAAGGAGAATTCCAGTTAAACGACAAAACAATCACTCCCGACGAGAACATCAAAACACTCCTAAAAGCTTCAGTGCTATGCAACGATTCTGGTCTAGAAAAGGATGAGAAAAGCGGTAAATGGATAGTTAAAGGTGACCCAACCGAAGGTGCACTAGTTGTAGCTGCACAGAAAGCTGGCTTAAGCAAAGCCGCCCTTGACTCTGCAGAACCACGCGTTTACGAGGTTCCATTCTCCTCTGAACGAAAACGAATGACAACAATCCACACCACTGACGACACACGGATCGCATACATGAAAGGCGCACCTGAAATGGTCATCGAACGTTGCAGCAAGATACTGATCAACGGCAAAGTCCACCCATTCACAGAAGAAAACCGCAACAAACACTTCAAGATCACCGAAGACCTCGCCAAACAAGCCCTCAGAAACCTAGCATTCGCCTATAAAGAACTCCCATTGGAAGGCAAATTCACCGAAGAAATGGAAGAAGACTTCATCTTCATAGGTATTATGAGCATGATTGATCCACCGCGCCCCGAAGTTAAAGACGCCATAGCAGTGTGCAAGAAAGCTGGCATCCGCGTTGTAATGATTACAGGCGACCACAAACTAACCGCAACCGCAGTCGGCAAAGAACTGAAACTTATCGACGAGAACCACGCTGAAGAACAAGTGCTAACAGGCGAAGAATTAGAAAAGATGACTGATGAGCAACTCTTAGCTGTAGTGGAGAAGACAGTTATCTATGCACGTGTTGCACCAGAACATAAAGTCCGCATCGTTAAAGCTTGGAAGGCAAAAGACCAAGTTGTAGCAATGACCGGTGACGGCGTTAACGATGCGCCTGCACTAAAGATGAGTGACATCGGTGTCGCTATGGGTATTTCAGGCACTGAGGTTTCAAAGGAAGCCGCAGACATGGTGCTTGCAGACGACAACTTTGCAAGCATCGTAAAGGCAGTCAGAGAAGGACGAGAAATCTTTGACAACATCAAAAAGTACCTGACATATCTGTTGCAATGCAACATCATGGAAATCTTGGTCATGTTCGTAGCTGTGGTCAGCGTACCTTATCTTGCAGCTTGGCTATCGCCGGGTTCAGATCCCTTGGTTGTCAGCGATGCAGCAATCGCCTTGACCGCGGTTCAGTTGCTCTGGATGAACCTTGTAACTGACGGTCTGCCCGCAATCGCTTTAGGCGTTGATCCAGGAGACCCAGACTTAATGGAGCGCAAGCCACGCAAGCCATCTGAAAGTATCTTTAGCAGAGAAGTAAAAACCTACTTGATCGGTGGGTCGGCACTGATGTCAGCTATACTGCTAGTGTCATACTTCATGCATATGCCTTGGACAAGCGAGTATCACTTACTAGAAGCCCGAACCCAGCTACTAACAGTGATGATCGTAATGGAGCTTGTCGTAGCTTTATGCATGCGCTCGCTAAAGTATCCACTCTACAAGGTTGGGCCGTTCAAGAACAAGTATCTCTGGTACGCGATCTTGGGCTCCTTTGCTCTGCAGCTGGTTATACTCTACGTTCCGGGACTGCAAGTGCTCTTTGATGTGCACCAGCCTGAAATGATCGATTGGGCTGTAGCAGCCTTGGGCGGAGCGATAATCTTTGCTACCATAGAAATAGGCAAATACGTTACTTCGCGCAGAAAGCAGTAACTGCGCAAGTAAACTTTCTTTTCTTTTTCTCTTTTTTCATTCAGTATCTGAGCATGAGCTTCGCAAGATTTATAATGAAAACGCTTCAAAAAAGGACAAGCATTAACTTGGGGAAACATTGAAAAATGAGCGAAAAAATCGTAACAAAACTTGCAAATCCCGCACCACTTGGACTCTTAGCTTTTGGTTTAACAACAGTGCTACTTAACCTACACAACGCCGGCCTCTTTGGACTTGACACAATGATACTCGGTATGGGCTTAGCTTACGGTGGATTAGCACAAATTATCGTGGGCATAATGGAGTACAAAAACGGCAACACATTCGGCACGGTCGCATTCAGCTCTTACGGCTTATTCTGGTGGTCACTTGTAGCTTTAATACTTCTGCCTAAATCAACTTTATTTACAGGGTTAACAGCGCCTTCAAACGCTGCAATGGCTGCCTACTTCTTTATGTGGGGGCTATTTACACTAGCGATGTTCTTTGGAACACTCAAAGCTAACCGCGCAATCCAGTTTGTCTTCATGAGCTTAGCAATACTATTTTTCCTGCTGATGGCAAGAGAACTGCTTGGAAATCCACAATGGTTCAACACAATCTGCGGAATTGAAGGCGTGATTTGCGGTGGCAGCGCTGTTTACCTTGGCTTGGCTGAAGTGCTGAATGAGGCAAACAAGAAAACTGTTTTGCCGATTTGTCCCGTAAAATAAACCAATTTCTTTCTTTTTATTTTTTTATGCCCTTTTCTTGATTTCTAAGGTAAAATTTAATTTTTTATATCCATTTTTGTGCTTTTTTGTAATTATCTTTGATAAGTTACGTTATGACTTAAAAAAAGTCTACTTTTGTAAAGATTAATTGAGATTTTATTATGAATAATGTATTATTGGTTCTGATATGGCCGTCGTAATCGTATATATCGAAAAAATAATACGAAATAATGTTGTAAGTGCTGGTTGTGCGCCATCCGAATATTCATGTCGTATTTGGCATTGATCTAAAAATGGCAGAAACATCTTTTCATTTTATCAATAATGGTTACAAAGTTTTATAAACAAACCAGTGACTTAGGTCTTGAACATCCATAGGATGAAGAATATGTCTGAAGCAAGTCTACCCTTTAATGAGAAATATTCTCCTAGTATCGCAAAAGTTTCTTCTGGTGAAATCCGAAAAGCGGAATGGGAGAAATCCATTAAAAACCCCCGTGAATTTTGGGCTGAAAAAGCCAAAGCAATCGACTGGTTCAAGTCTCCAACCCAAATTTTGGATGATTCGAACCCGCCGTTCTATAAGTGGTTTGCTGATGGAGAGCTAAACATATCCTACAACGCCCTCGACAGGCACGTTAAGAGTTCACGTAAGAATAAACTCGCCTACATTTGGGAAGGTGAGATGGGTGAAGTAAAAACCTACACTTACTACCAACTCTACCGTGAAGTAAACAAAATGGCGAAAGCGCTAAAAGATCAGGGCGTTAAGAAAGGAGACCGCGTAGCCGTCTTCTTACCAGTTATCCCTGAATTACCAATAACGTTGCTGGCAACCACAAGAATCGGCGGCGTACACACCGTAGTATTCTCTGGGTTTAGTGCAGAAGCGTTAGCTGACAGAGTTAACGATTGTGGAGCAAAAATCCTAGTAACCGCTGACGGATCCTTCCGCAGAGGTAAACCAGTTGGAATTAAGGACACTGCAGACCGCGCAATGCCATTAATGCCCAACATCGAAAAAGTCATAGTCGTAAAACGCACTGGTCAAGCCGTCCAAATGAAAGAAGGGCGAGACATCTGGTACAGCGACGCTTTAGCAAAGGCAGGCGCAAACGCGTACGTTGAACCTGAAAGCATGAAGTCAACCGACCCGCTGTTCATTCTCTACACTTCAGGCACCACAGGCAAACCTAAAGGCGTCCAACATGGTACAGGCGGATACCTTGTGTGGGCTTACTGGACACTTAAATGGGCATTTGACCCCAAAGATGATGATATCTACTGGTGTGTTGCAGACATCGGCTGGATTACTGGCCACACCTACAACGTGTACGCGCCACTCAGCCACGGCATAACCGCGTTTCTATTCGAAGGTACACCAGACTACCCTGCACAAGATCGCTGGTGGCAAATGATCGAAAACCACGGCATCAACATCCTCTACGGTACACCAACTGCTGTCCGTATGTTCATGAAATTCGGCGAAGAATGGGTCAACAAGCATGACCTCTCTACACTACGTGAGCTCGGCTCAGTCGGTGAAGCAATCAACCCCGAAGCATGGAAATGGTACTACCGTGTCATCGGCAAAGAGCGCCTACCAATTATCGACACTTGGTGGCAGACAGAAACCGGCGGATTCATGATTGCTCCAGCGTCTGGCATAGAGCTTACACCGCTAAAACCAGGTTCAGCCACGCTAGCTCTGCCAGGAGTAAACGCTGACATCGTTGACGAAAAAGGACAATCTGTGCCACAAGGAACCAAAGGCTACCTAGTAGTAAAGTCTCCTTGGCCGGGAATGCTGCAATCCATCTGGAAAGATCCAGACCGATTTAAGCAGACATACTTCGGTAAATGGCCAGGAATCTATTACGTCGGCGACTACGCAATACGTGACCCTGACGGGTACTTCTGGTTGCTTGGCAGAGCAGATGAAGTTCTAAAAGTAGCTGGACACAGAATCGGCACCGTCGAATTAGAATCTGCGCTTGTCAGTCACCCAGCAGTCAGCGAAGCAGCAGTTATGGGCAAAGAAGACGCAGTTAAGGGCGAAGTTCCAGTGGCATTCGTTGTGCTACGCAGCGGCTTTAACCCCTCAGATGAGCTACGCGCTGAATTAACAAAGCACGTCAGAACCACAATCGGTCCAATCGCAACCCCCGACGCCGTCGTAATTGTGCCTAAACTACCAAAGACCCGCAGCGGCAAAATCATGCGTAGACTGCTAAAGGCCGTGTTGACTGGTGCACCCTTGGGCGATACTTCAACCATTGAGGATGAAGGCTCAATCGAGGACATCAAAGCCACATACAACGAGCTTCGCAAGCAGCTAGGGCAAAAGTAAACTGCCCAACCTTTTTCCTCTCTTTTTGCTCTTTTTGAATCATTGTTCTATAATTTTTTTTAAATTAGAAGAAGGGAACACTGCCCTGCTACATCATCTTCTATAACTTTTTACAGACGATTGCTTTTTTGTTTTTGTTGTTGGTTTGGGTTGCTGGTTGGTTGTGGGCTTTCTACAACCAAGAGCAGCCAAAACAGCCGTTTTTTAATCTACTTTTAGAAATTTTAGGATAATCCACTACCTCCGAGTGGCTTTCCCCTCCCTACCAAACAATTCAGATACCGCCTCAATAGTTACTACATAGAACCACTAATCGAGCAAAAATGCAAACACAAATAGAATCATCTATTTTTTTGGACCCACAAGTTACCATGCACCTCATGTAATTCCTTGCTTATACTCCTCCATTTACCGTAAACAATAAACAGTCGGCTTACAGCAGTCTGGCTGAAGAGAGGGAACTGTTGGGTTGAGTAGTAACGCCGCGGACATCGCTAAGGTTTCTACCCGAGGCGGGTTCAACATGCTTTGGGGCCTTGTTATTTCATCTATCGTCTCCGCCGTGGGCGTAGTCTTTATCGGTCGCCTACTAGGTCCAGACGCGTATGGCCTCTATACTATTGCGTTGATTGCGCCTAACATGATTTTGATTTTTAGGGATTGGGGTGTTACTTACGCGATGATTCGGTTCACCGCGAAGTACCGCGCTGAAGGACGACTCGACGAAGTTAGGAGCATCATCTTCTCTGGGTTGGTGTTCGAGTTTGCCTCTGGGTTGATTCTGTGTTTGATCTCATTTGCGGTGTCAGATTATATTGCAGCCAGCATCTTTAACCGCCCTGCGCTTGCGCCGTTAATGCAGATTGCTTCCTTCTACATCTTAGCTAGCGCCATGATCAGCGCTGCATCAGCCGCCTTTACGGGCCTCGAGCGTATGGCGTCTAACAGTATAATGAACGTCTGCCAATCAATCATAAAAACAGCCCTTATTATTTCACTTGTCATTATCGGCTTAGGCGCTCAAGGCGCCGTCATCGGTTTAGTTGCTTCAACAATTATCGCTGGATTAATCGGTTTAATCCTACTTTTCGGAATCTACCGAACACTACCAAAACCCGTCAGCCTATCAATGGAAGTTAAAGAGTACCTAAAAGAGATGCTGCGCTACGGCATTCCATTGTCCTTGGCGGTAATAATTGCCAGCTTCATGGCCCAGTACTACATGTTCCTGCTACCAATATTCTACTCTTCAGACAACACCCTGATAGGCAACTATGGCATTGCACAGAGCTTTATCATACTAATCGGTTTCGTCTCAACACCCATAACAACCATGATGTTTCCTGCGTTCTCAAAACTTGACCACAATAAAGATAAAGACACGCTCAAGCGGGTTTACCAGTTCTCAGTAAAGTATGCGTCGATGCTCGTTGTGCCTGTGGTGGCGATTGTTATGGCGCTGGCGCAGCCAGGAGTAAGTGTACTTTTCGGCAGCAGCTACGCAGCCGCACCGCTTTTCCTTGCAATGCTCGCAATCGGCTACTCATACGCGGCGATAGGCAACTTGAGTACCAGCAACCTCATCAACAGCCAAGGGCACACCAAATTCATCCTAAAAATAACGATACTAACCGCATGTATAGGTATCCCAGTGGGCACGGTGCTTGTCCTAAATTTCGGCGTCGTAGGCTTAATAGTAACCTCGCTAATCGAGGCGCTCCCGAGTCACCTGATTTCTCTGTACTGGATAAGAAAGAAGTATGGCGTTACCGTGGATTGGGGTTCATCGGCAAAGATAGTGCTGTCTTCCGCAGTCGCCGGTTTCTTAACGTACGGGGCTATTTCAGCTGTTTCTTTTAACAGCTGGCTTGAGCTCTTGCTGGGTGTATTTGTTTTCTTGCCAATTGTTATCTTAGGTTTGGTGTTGACAGGGGTGATCGAACCCACTGATATAAGCAATTTGCGGATGGTAGTTGGTGGGTTAGGCTTCTTAGGTCGATTAGTCGGTAAAATTTTAACATTTATTGAGAAAATCATGCCCAAAAAACAGCGTAAAAGCGAAGTCTAATCAATACAAAATCCTGATTGCCCCCGTCAGCCTAAACCATCCCATATAAAGCCTTACTCTATACCATAAAACGCTTCTATATACTCAACCGCTGAATATCAATAAAACACCGCTCTCTATGTAAAAGTAATATAGCAGAACAATTCATTATGTGTCTTTCTGGGGAAAACAGGGCTTTAACATAGGAGCGGCATCTCGCTGAGTACCAAAGTGATGGATACATTAAACAGTTTGTCCTCTAAAAAACACTTAAAGTACGCCATCTATCTTGCCGCAATCATAGTATTCTTCGCAATCATTCTAATACCCCCCATTATCGGTATACTTATCAAAGTGCCCGAAATTGGGAATTTTTTTAATTACCCTGAACTCGTAAGTTCTTCATCAATAGCCATCGCAAACTCATTTGTAATCGGCTTAATCGTAGCTGCCCTAGATTTAATCGCCGGCATACCGCTAGCGTGGATGATCACCCGCAGCAAAAGCCGTTGGATGAGCATACTAGACACACTTGCCGACTTACCCTTTATCGTTCCAACCGCCGCCTTGGGATACTCGCTTTTACTATTCTGGAGTAGTGACGGCGGCATATCAAGCCTTTTTGGCACTTCTATCGTTTCACCCGGATACCTCCTTGTAATGTTCCTTCACTTCACGTTTAGCTTTCCAGTCGTTGTACGTGTACTAGTCGGTGCAATGCTTGACTACAAGATGGAGTACGAACGCGCCTCCCGCACTATGGGCGCACCACCACTGACAGCCGCCCGAACCGTAACCTTCCCCATCCTAAAACCGTCATTAATAGCTGCGTACTCGTTAGCGTTTGCGCGTTCGCTATCAGAAACCGGAGCAACATTCATCGTGGCTGGTTTGCTCTTCCAAAACGGACCCGTATTCATCCAAAACCTCAAAAACGACCTTACCGCCGGAGCTATAACTCAGGCAACATACGAGGGCGGCACAGTATTTACAAGCATCATACTAATCGTAATCTCTCTAGTAATCTTCGGAGTTATCCGCGTAGTCGGCAACCGCATGCGTTTACCCCTCGGATTCTTCGGTAAGAAGCTGCCAGTTTTCGAGAAGAAACTTAGCTACAAAAAAGGCGTTTTAACCCGAAACACCATTGCGCTCGTCGTGTTCTTCGGAATCATACTTCTGCCTTCAGTGTTCGTTGCACTTCCTGCTTTTCAAGCGATAACGCAGGGAACTAACCTATTTGATGCACTTACAGGCACCGGTATATGGGGTAGTTTCTGGAACAGCCTACTCCTCTCCTATGTGCTAGGCTTAATAGTTACCTTACTGGGCATCCTCGCCGGAATACCAATGGCTATAATGATTGCGCGTAAAACCTTCGGAAACTTGCCCTCAGTGATACTTGATAGCCTCATGAACGTACCCATAATTGTGCCTTCAATCGCTCTGGGTGTATCTTTGAGGTTCTTCTGGCAAGGCACCGGCGTACCCGACTTCGCGCTACTTGTCTTGGCGCACCTAGCAATAACTTACCCGTACTTCGTGCGTTCAATGTCAGCCGCCATCGAACGCATACCCATCGAGCTTGAAGATGCATCTAAAACACTGGGCGCTAAACCCTTCACAGTATTCAAATCCATAATTCTCCCATTAACAAAATACTCCATCCTATCAGGCGCAATCATCGTGTTTACCAGAAGTGTAAGCGAAACAGGAGCCACACTCGCAGTAACCTCAACGCTTGAGACAGCGCCAGTGTTAATCGTTAACTGGGTGAACTCAATACGTGGGGTCGGTGCAGCAATCGCTGGTGTAAACCAATCAACAGTCGGTTTAGCATGTGGCCTACTCATTCTGTTCAGCTTTATAGTACTATTCGCGCTGAGGCTCCTAACCAAAAAGAAAGGAAAAGCATAACATGATAACCCATAAAAATAACAAACAGTCATCAAGAGGAGAGAACTAGTATGCCAGAAGTACGAGTCGTTAACGTCACCAAAAAATACGGCAAACTCTACGCCTTAAACAACGTAAGCCTAACGGTACACGACCAAGAATACTTCTCTCTGCTGGGTCCAAGCGGCTGCGGAAAAACCACACTACTACGCCTAATCGCCGGATTAATCGAGCATGACAGCGGCGAAATCTACATCGGCGAACGCAGAGTCGACAAAGACCCACCGGAAGACCGCGAAATCGGATTCGTATTCCAAACATTCGCCTTGTTCCCCCACATGAACACATGGGATAACGTGCTGTACGGCCCGAAAGTCAAGAACTACGACTCAAAACAGGCAGAAACCATCGGCCACGAAGTACTAGAACTGGTCAAACTAAGCGAACGACTAAACGCGTACCCCAGCGAACTCAGCGGCGGCATGATGCAGCGCATCGCTGTAGCCCGCGCGTTGGCCGCCGGCGGAAAAATTCTGCTGCTAGACGAACCATTGGGGCAACTTGACGCGAAAGTAAGAAACGACATCCGCTACGAAATCAGAAGAATGGCAAAAGACCTCAAACTCACAGCAATTCACGTTACTCACGACCAGCAGGAAGCAATGTCTATCTCTGACCGCATAGCAGTCATGAAGAAAGGTAAAATTGTGCAGATCGGATCCCCTAAAGAACTCTACATGCACCCAAACAGCTTGTTTGTCGCGTTTTTTATCGGTGAATCTAACCTGCTGGAAGGTTTCGTAACTAAGCTTGATGGGCAGAATGCAGAGGTGGAGTTGCGTGAGGGCTACAAAATTCAGGCTTTCAATGAGCGTGACATAAAAGTCGGTGACCGTGTGGTTTTGGCGATTCGCCCTGAAACTTGCGAGATGAAGCTTGGTTTAGTTGGTGAGGGCTCGGATGGATTATTCGGTCAAATTGAGAAGACTACTTTTGAGGGAACGATTGTGCGATATGAAATCAGGTTGGTTAATGGTGATCGGTTTGTGATTAATCGTCCTTCGCTTACTGAGGAATGGGTTACGTTGGGGCAAGAGGTTACTATTACGTATCCTAAGGAGAAGGCTCATCTGTTTCCGTATCCCGCGAATGGGTTGAGTGATGAAATCTCGGTCTAAAAAAGGTCGATATTACTGACTGATTTATTCGGAAATATTAACAAAATCATGAAATTCCACACATTTATGCTCTCAAAATTTAAAAGGGAGTGCAGTGCTTTAAGTGAAATAACTCGGGGTAGTATAGGGAGAGAAGTAGCGTGGGCGAGACTATGCTAGGCTGTTTCCATAATAATACCTACAACAGACTAAATCTGACCTTGTCGGAACCTGCTCAAACGTCTAGATCCCACGCAGATAAACTTAAATACAGTTTTGCCGACGCAATTGACAATAACGAGCGCAGA
>CAYPGY010000022.1:0-19414 GCA_964410435.1 uncultured Candidatus Bathyarchaeia archaeon | reverse complement strand
GGGAGTAAAACAGAAAAATGGCAAACCAAGTTCAAAATCAACCAACCGCAGCATATTGGCTATCCATGATAGGTAGCATAATCGGCATACTTGCATCACTTGCGTTTTTCGCACTCGGCGCAATCGCATATGGAGCAATAGCCGAATACGCAGACTACTACGGATACTACGGCTACGACTACGGCGCAATCGGCTGGGGATTCACAACATACTTCGCAGTCGGCGCATGGTGCCTGATAACATCAATACTAGTCATGGTTTTCGCTAGGAAACTAAAAGCAAACCCAATGCAACACGGCAAATATGGAGCACTCATCCTTGTGTTCTCAATCATCGGCTTAGGCACACTGCTCGGCTTCATAGGCGGCATCCTAGCATTAGTCTACAAACCTATACCCGCAGGCCAAACCACACAATACGCGGCGCCTCCACCACAGCAGCCATACTACGGTCCACCACCACAGCAGGCAGCATACCAAGCTCCACCGCCACAAGCACGCGTATGCCCACAATGCGGCACCCAAATGCAACCCAACGTACGCTTCTGCCCCAACTGCGGAAGACAACAATACTAAACCTAACCCAAAAAGCCGTTTTTGCTTTTTGGAACAAAACACTTTTTTTATTTTCAACAAAAACGAAAAAGAAAAGAAAAGCTAGATTTTCTTGCACTCAACCGCTGATTCCAACGCGGCAACGCCCGGAAGCTTCTTACCCATCAAGAACTCGATGAGTGCTCCGCCGGCTGTGCTGATGTAGCCGATTTTTTTAGTTAAGCCGTACTCTTCGATGGCTGCGATGGTGTTTCCGCCGCCTGCTAGGCTGAATGCTTTGCTCTCCGCGATGGCTGTGAGCACTCCTTTGGTGCCATAATTGAACTGCGGGTTTTCGTAGACGCCCATTGGTCCACTGACAACGATGGCTTTTGCTGCTTTAATGAGTTTAGCGTATTGTTCGACGGTTTTGTGGCCTAAGTCGAAGATGGCGTAGTTTGTGGGTAGCATGTCAAGGGTGATTTCGGCTCTGTCGCCGTAGATGTTGATTGCTAAGTCTGTTGGAGTTTGGATTTTGTCGCCGAACTGTTCGATTAATGCTTTGATGCCGGGTAGATACTGGGTTAGTTCTTTCTGTGCTAAGAAGTCCATGGCGGGTTTTCCGAGGTCAACGCCTTTTGCCGCCAAGAAAAGTTGCGCAGTGACTCCGCCGAGCAGGACGTAGTCGGCGACGCCGTTTCCGAGCACGTATCTGCTGATTTCTAGGCTGTCATCGGCTTTTGCGCCGCCCATAACGTAGATGCAGGGGTGTTCGGGTTTTTCTAGTGCCTTTCCGAGTGAGGTTAATTCGCGTTGCATTATGCGCCCGGCTGCAGATGGTAGAATGGGTGTGAATCCGACGATGGAGACGTGGCTGCGGTGGGCTGCTGAGAACGCGTCTGAGATGTATAAGTCGGCGAGTGGGGCGAGGTTTTGGACGAGTACGGTTTTTGATTGGGCTTCGGCTGTGCCGCTTTTGGTTTCGGGGTCCCAGCTGCGGACGTTTTCGAGTACGAGGATTTCGCCGTTTTTGAGGTTTTTTATGGCGGTTTTGGCTTTTTCGCCGTATAGGTCGTCGACGTATTTTACGGGGGTTTGGGGTAGGAGTTTTTGGAGGGTGGCTGCGTGGTCTTTTAGTGTGGTATAGTCTGGGTCGCCTTTTCTGCCTTGGTGGGCGAGTACTACGGTTTTGGCGCCTTTTTCGGCTAGTTCTTTTAGTGTGGAGTCGGCGTGGGCTTTTATCCGTACATCGCTTGCGACTTTTTTGGTTTCGGGGTCGATTTCGCTGTTGAAGTCCACGCGTGCGATTACGGTTTTACCTTTGAGGTTGTAGTCGTCTAGGGTTTTGTATTTAGCCATTGACTGTTACACTCTCTATTTATGGGGAAAAAAGGAAGGTTTTTTGTGGTTTACTGGTTGGCTTTTTTGCCGACCATTTCTATGAAGTCAACCATGCGGTTGCTGAATCCCCATTCATTGTCATACCAAGCGAAGACTTTGACGAAGTTGCTTTTTTCGCCCAGTACCATTGTGAGTCCAGCGTCGAATACGCTGCTGTAGCTGCTGTGTAAAACGTCGCTTGAGACGATCGGGTCTTCGGTGTATTGAAGTATGCCTTTTAGTGGTCCTTCTGCTGCGGCTTTCATAGCTTGGTTAATTTCGGCTTTGGTGGTTTCTTTGCCGAGTATGCAGGTGAGGTCTATAATGGATACGTCTGGTGTTGGGACGCGTAGTGACATGCCGTTCATTTTTCCTGCGCAGGTTGGGAGTACTTCGCCGATGGCTTTGGCGGCTCCTGTGCTGGTTGGGATGATGTTTACGGCTGCTGCGCGTGCTCGTCTTAGGTCTTTGTGGACGAGGTCTTGGACTTTTTGGTCGTTGGTGTAGCTGTGGCAGGTGGTCATGAGGGCTTTTTCGAGTCCAAAGTTGTCATGGAGGACTTTGCTGATGGGTGCGAGCGCGTTGGTTGTGCATGAAGCGTTTGAGAGTATATTGTCGGTTTGTGGGTTGTAGGTGTCTTCGTTAACGCCTAAAACTATGGTGCGGTCGGGGTTTGTTGCTGGGGCGGATATAAGGACTTTTTTTGCTCCGGCGGCAAGGTGTTTTGATGCGCCTTCGCGGTTTGTGAATAGACCAGTTGATTCAACGGCGAGGGTTACACCGAGGTTTTTCCATGGCAGGTTTGCGGGGTCGCGTTCCTGCAGGCACTTCAGCGTTTTGCCGTTGACGATAAGGTCGTTTCCCTGTACTTCGACTGTACCAGGGAAGCGGCCGTGAACGGAGTCATATTTTAGCAGTGTCGCGTTGGCTTTTGCGTCTGCTAAATCGTTAATTGCAACAAAATCGATGTCCGCGTTTTTTTCGATGGCTGCTCGGTAGAGAAGTCTGCCGATTCGTCCAAAACCGTTAATTCCAACTTTTATTGCCATAAAGCGTGTCTCCATTGGATGAACGTTTAGAATCTGTTTAAGTTAATTAATTTTCCCCTGATGCCTAAAACCGTTGAAATGGGAATCAACCGCAACTTTGGCTGAGGTAAAGTTTTCGTCGTACGCGATTTGCGGGTGGCGTTTTAGCGGTTGCTGGGTGCTGCATGGCGGATTAGATTGTTTTTCAAAGGATAAGCAGTTTGGCGGTATTTAGGGCTCAACAGCTCTCTGCGACTGAACCCCCCTGATTTTTAGGGTCAACATGTGCGTGGGGAAGTAAAGGTGCAATAGGTGTGTGCTGTCGGTTGCGGTTGGCTGTTGTGAGGTTACAGGTGCAGCTTTGGGGTGGTTACGTGTTTGTTTTGGAAGCCTGTTTGTTGGGTTACTTGGTGCGTCTGTTGCTCTCACAGAGACTCCGTCCCCGTATATGAAGCGCCAAACGTCTGAGACCTACCTATTCTTCTCAGAGTAACCTACTCCGCCCAACCTAGCGGTTTAGGTACCCCCTCTACGGTTTCTGCATAGAACGGCTAATAGAGCACATAGGTAAACAACTATAGATAGCATCAAACCTTCGAATTTGGAAGTCCTGTGCTTGATACTGTCACTGTTTGGCTAATTCTTTAGCCCACGTCCGTATCTCGTCTAAATTTCTTAAGTCGTAGCTTCCGTTTTCCGTGGGCTTGTACCCCGCGGCTTCCAACTGGGGTTTCATTGAACCAAACGTCTTCTTGAAGAGCCATGACATCTTGTTAAAGTCGTAGCAGGCGCCAAAATAGCCCAGTGCAACAGGTTTAAGGTTGTACTGTGTCGCTTTATCCTCAAGGTACTTTTGCCTTCCAGTTTCCATCTCTTTAGTTCTCTTTTCACCCTCAGAAAGCGGAGCTGCCGACCCGCAGCATACAAACAGCGCCAGCTTCTTTGTCGCCAACTCTTTTTGGTGTTTCTTAAGGAAATCGTCGGATTCACCTGTCCATTTCCCTATCTGGATGCCGCTGCCTACAACGACGAGGTCAAACCCACTTATGTCCTTGACTTTCTCTTCTTTTGCGTTTACAACTTTAACTTCTAAGCCCTCTTTTCTGAAGGTTTCTGCGATGACTTCCGAGGTGTTAGCTGTTGCTCCGGTGCGGGTTCCGTAAACTATTAAAACTTTGGACAAACTATTTTTCACTCAATTGTGTTTTCGTAATAGGTTGTATTTAACTTGCTTGTTTTTTCGCAAACCTCTTATTCCCGATGATTGCCTAATCATATTCGTGGTGTCCTTTTGGGCGTAAACTTCAAAGACCTCATCCCTAAAACACAGGTTAAACTCGAAGACTTAGCAGGCAAAGTCATCGCGATCGACGCATACAACACAATCTACCAGTTCCTATCAATCATCCGCCAACCCGACGGCACCCCCCTTAAGAACAGTCAAGACCAAATCACAAGCCACCTCTCAGGCCTCTTTTACCGCACCATAAACCTAGTCGAGTTGGGGCTTAAGCCAGTATTTGTTTTCGACGGCAAATCGCCCGAGTTAAAGGCTAAAGAGGTTGAGCGGCGCAAAGAAGTCAAGTTGCAGGCCACCGTGCAGTACGCCAAAGCGCAGGCAAGCGGCGACACAGAAGGCATGCGCAAGTACGCGCAGATCGCCACAACCATGAAGCCATACATGATTCCTGAAAGCAAAAAACTCTTAGACCTAATGGGGTTGCCGTGGATTCAGGCGCCCAGCGAAGGCGAAGCACAAGCAGCATACATGAACAAGAAGGGGTCTGCGGATTACTGTGCAAGTCAAGACTACGACAGCTTATTGTTCGGCGCGCCAAAGCTGCTGCGGAACGTTACTATTTCGGGCAAACGCAGACGCGGCAAAGCCTTCATCGAAGTTGTCCCAGAAGTAATTGAACTTAAAAAAGCGTTAAGCGACTGTGAATTAACCCATGAGCAACTGATTGATGTGGGCATACTAATCGGCACCGACTTTAACCCTGACGGCATAGAAGGCATCGGGCCGAAAACTGCGCTGAAACTTATCCGTCAGCATGGCTCCCTTGAGAATGCGTTGCCGTTTATTAAAAACGCATCTTTCCCTTGCGAACCTAAATTGATACGGGAAGAGTTTCTGCACCCCAAAGTCACCGACGACTATAAGCTCGAATGGAAAGAACCTAACGAGCAGGGCATAATTGACTTTATGTGTACACAGAAAGAGTTCGGTGAGGAACGCGTCAAGAAGTCACTGGAACGCATGACCGCGGGGTCAAAGAAGCAGAAGGGCAAGGTTTCATTGGAGAAATGGTTCGGCTAAAAAAGGATGTAGGGGTTACTTTACTGTAACCGACTTCGCCAAGTTGCGTGGCATGTCAGGGTTTAAGCCCCTCTCAAGCGCAACATAGTACGCTAAGAGTTGCAGCGGCACAATGTATGCGATCGGGGAAAGTATGCTTGGAATGCCTTTAGGCACTTCAATGTAGTCGTCTGCGAGGCCCTTGATGTCTGCATCGTCTTCCTCTACAACCGCGATTATGTGGGCTCCGCGGGCTTTCATCTCCATGATGTTGCCGATGATCGTCTTGTGGGTGTCGTCTCTTGGGCATATGAACACGACTGGGAACCCGTTTTCGATTAGGCTGATGGGGCCATGTTTGCTTTCGCCCGCCGGGAAAGCTATGCTGGGTATGTAGGCAATTTCCATAAGTTTTAGTCTGGCTTCATACGCTGTAGCGGTGCTGATGCCTCTGCCCAAGAAAAAGAAGACTTTAGCGTTCGCGTACTTCTTGGCGATCTGCTTGACTTTCTCCTCCTGAGTATTAACGATAACTTCAACTTTATCAGGCAACTTCCGCAAGCTCTCTTCTAAGGAGTCAATTTCGTCCTGAGAAATTTTACCACGCTTCTTAGAGAGCTTAAGCGCCAACTGCGCAAGCACCGAGAGCTGCGAAGTAAAGGTTTTAGTTGCTGCGACGCCGATTTCGGGGCCTGCCTGTGTACCAATGTAGACTCGGCTGATTCTAGTCATAGTGGAGCCGATGACGTTGGTTAAGCTAAGGACGGTTGCGGCACGTTGCTGGGCGCAGGTTACCGCTGCAATGGTGTCGGCTGTTTCGCCTGACTGACTAACAGCAAGCATTGTAGTGTCGATACTTACAGATTTACCGCATTGCTCAATAAATTCTGAACCATACACGGGGAAAGTCGGCAGAAACGCAAGTTTACTAAACATGTACGAAGCTGCGAGGCAGGCGTGGTAGCTTGTTCCGCACGCAACGAAAAACACTTCGTTAGCGCGATCGAGAAAAGTTGAAAGCAAATCCAAGTAGTGATCCTGTATACGTAGGGTGTTGCGGAGAACTTGAGGTTGCTCATGGATTTCTTTAATCATGAAATGCGGGTAACCTTGCTTAACGGCCATCTCCGCGGTCCACTCAACAGTGATTGGTTCACGGGTTACGGTGGCGCCGTCGCTGATTTTCTTAATCCTGTAACCGTTTGCATCTAAAATGACGAGTTCACCGTTGTTAATCATAACGGCCCTGTTGGTAACGTCTAGGAATGCAGGTATGTCTGAGGCGCAGAAGACGCCTTTATGGTTAACACCAAGCACAAGGGGACTTTCGTTTCTGGCGCAAACGATTTTATCTGGCTCCCGAGTGGAGATGATAGCAAATGCATAGCTGCCCTCGACTCGTTTGAGACTCTCCAGCACTGCCTGCTCAAGGCTCAACTGGGGGTTGCGTTTCATGTTTTCCTCGATTAGGTGCGGCATCACCTCTGTGTCTGTTTTTGAGACAAATTCGTGGCCAAGGTTTTGCAACTCGGCTTTAAGGTCTAGGAAGTTTTCGATGATACCGTTGTGGACGACAACGATTTCGCCTGTGCAGTCGGTGTGTGGGTGGCTGTTGACTTTTAGGGGTGCACCGTGTGTAGCCCAGCGGGTGTGGCCTATGCCGATGCTGCCGGGCATGTCGTCGAGGTTGAGGATTTTGTCAACTTCGTCGATTTTACCTTGGTCTTTTTTTATGTAGATTTTGCCGCCGTTTAGGGTGGCTATGCCTACTGAGTCGTAGCCCCGGTACTCCAGCTTTTTCAGAGAAGAATGTATCAGGGGCGCAGCAGGTGAGCCGTCGTTTAGAACGCAACCAAATATTCCGCACATTTTAGATTGAACCTTTAATTCGCTTGTTCAGGAATGGAGAAGCTGTGGTTTTGATTTAAGGTTTGTTAAAGAGCAGGTGTTACCGTTAACACTTTTTTTTGGTGGGTTTCGGAGTTTATTATCTGGCGATATGTTGTCTGTGCTAAGTTTACTGCATAATTCTTCAACCATTATAAAATTTTTAATCGCAGTTATCGCATATTTAGCTTGAACAAGCATGCCCAGAAAACTCCTCCTCCAAGACGACAACCACACCCAACAGATAAAAGGGATCAACATTCAAACCGACCCCCAAAAACTGAAAATGATGCTGGGCGACCTCAGCTGGAAAATCCTTAGCATACTCTCCAAAAAAGAAATGTATCCCCTCGAAATCGCCAAACAACTAGGCCTACACGAACAGAAAGTTTACTATCACATCCGCAAACTTGAACATGCCGGCGCCATCACCGTCGCGCGAGAAGAAAACAAGAAAGGCGCAACCGCCAAATACTACAAAACCTCTTCGCAGGCGTTCGGCATCGAATTCGAAGGCGGCTACAAACCCATTCGCAACCTATGCATCCCCGACGTCAGCCAGCAACTGCAAGAGTTCTTCAAGGAGTTCACCCGCAACGGCGTGTTCGATGGCAAAATCGTCGTCGGCAGCCCACAGGCACACGGCCCGTTTAAAACAAGCGCCCGCGACGGCCACTATGCGGCGCATCTGGCGCTGTTTCTGGGGCAATTCGCAAAGATGCCAAGCGAGTTCGCGGTTAAACTCGACGTTGACGTGAAGGCTGAGAAGGAAGAGAAAAACAACCTTATCCTCGTCGGTGGATCGGGGACTAATTTGTTAACTCAGGAAATCAACGAGTACCTGCCAATCAAGTTTGTTATGCAGTCTTCCCCTCAGGGTTTCCTGTTGGGGGGTTTGTCGTCGAAGAAAACGGGGCAAACCTACACCTCTGACGTGTCGGGGCTCGTGGCGAAGATCGTCAACCCGTGGGACAGCAGCAAACGCATCATCGTTTTAGCCGGTAACAAGGCGGTAGGCACCAAGGCGTGTGTGTTGGCTTTGACGAATTTCTGGCAGAAAACCCTTGAGAGATATAAGAGTGAAGACACATTTGCAGTGGTTATCACCGGTTTTGATTTGGATGGCGACGGTAAAGTTGACTCGATTGAAGTGCGTGAGTGAGATATGACTAGAAAAGTAGTGGAAGTAGTGCACGCGTTTGGGCACCCGAATATTCAGGCTACGCATCCAACCACGATTATGTTCACTAAAGAGCGTATGGTTACCCAGCGCGGCGACTGCATAGTAGCGGTAGACGCAAACAAAGCCGTGGCAGACTTAAGCCCCGAATTCAAGCGTGCACTAAAGCAGCCCAACGCCAAATTAACTATTGAACTCGAAGTTGACGGCCAAGTGGGGAAGATAACTGCTTACGGCAGCCCTGACTTGACGCTGAGTCACCCTAACGATTTAGTTATCCGCAAAAGTGATTTCACCTCGGATCGGACTTTGGCTGTTAGAGCCGATAAGTCCTCGGGTGAGCTGTCACGTGCGGTTGTGGAGAAGCTTAAGAACCCCAAGCAGCAGGTCACCATGACCTTAACCGTTGAAGTTTAGGGCTGCGTTAGCACCATAATGTATGTGATTAGCGCCGCTGCGGCTGTAAAGCACATTAAACCCGCAACAGTCAAAATACTATTCGCCATAACTTGGCCGAATGCAACTAAAGCCACGAAGAACACAAACAGTAAAACTGCGGCTAGTTTTAGCTGTAGGAGTTTAATGCGGTTTTGCCCTTGCTGCTCATCTGGGATCTGTACCATTTCATGCCACCATGAAGCAATGTAGAGGGCTGGGCGGTAATAGCCCTACCAATTAGAGATTGAACTCTAACAGTTAGAGCAGGCGCATCAAGGGCATTTTCGCCCTTCTAATTCGCTTGGGACTTAGGAACATCGGGTTTTTTCTTTGCTAATTTACTGAAAAGTCCCGTGCTTGTCTTAAGCAGCGGCGGCAAACCCACAAGATCCGTTGTAACCGAAATCAGCCTTATGAGCACAGCAAACGTTACCGCAAAAGGCAGTATAGCTTCGCTTGAAGTGCTGATTCCGCTTAAGAGAAACACGTAAGCTGCTTCCTGCAGGCCGAGCCCAGCAAACGTTACAGGTACATACATGAAAACCGCCGTCAAAGGACCCATGAATAGCAGGTCAGCGAATGTGGGTTCAGTCATACCTATAGCTTGAGCTAAGAGGTAAAGTGAGATGCCGCTGAACAGCACTGAGCCAAGCACCGAAACCACGATGGCGGCTATGGATTTGCGTAGCGCCGCTTTATCCTGAGCGAAAAGCGTACGGATGTCCTGCAGCTTCTTGATTACTCGCCCAATCAGGGGTAGGCGGCACAGTTTCTGGAGTAGCCCAGAGAAGTAGTTTGTCCAAACCAGCACAGCAAGACCTACGCCGCCTATGACTAGAATCGTTATACCCCCGATTAATGCGTTGGTTATCGTTGGGTTCATTACGTCGGCTGGCATGCGGTAGATGAAGTAGACTAGCGCAGTTGTAGAGATTATGGCTTTTACGAAAAAGTTTCCTGCGCCCACTGCCATGACGCTCATTAGGCCTTTCTCGATGGGTACCGCTTTGAGTTGGTTTAGCAGTACGGGGGTTGCGAAGTATCCTGACTTGGCGGGGGTTACGTCGCTTAGCAGTTGGCCGCCGAAATTCGCGAGCATGGTTGTGCCGAATGAGGGGGCTGCGTCGGTGGCTTTTAGTGCGCTTTGGAGGGCTACGCCGATGGCAAACGAGGAGAGGATAAAGAAGACTACTGAGGCGCCTAGAAGTGGTAGGTTTGTGGTTTGAAGTATATGCTGTGCTTGTGCTAAGTCTACGTTTCTGAATAGTAGGTACAGCAGTAGAATGCTAACGGCGACCTGTATGGTTACCAGTATGGGGCGTTTCGATGGGACGTTCAATTGTGTTTTAGCCTCTTGGTGATTTTCTCAAACAGTTCGTTTAGGTCGAATTTCAGCAGTAGAACCGTAAAGACGACGGTTAGTGCGATTGCTGATATTATGGTGACTTCGGGAGTCAACCACTCCGAAAGTATTTGACCTGTCCAGCAGCCCAGAAACGCGCCGATAACGGTTAGGACAAGTTTTCCTGAGAAGTAAGCTATGAAGAACTTGCATGGACTGTACTTTGTTAAGCCAAGCGGAATAACGACTGGGTCATCTGGGATCGGTGTAGTTGCCACAGCGAAAAGTAGCAGAAAAACCCAACGGTTGATTTTCTGTCCGCTTGCGTTTAGGCGCTGCTGCCTGCTTTGGCTAAGATGCTTACTCGCGTAGAACGTGACTAAATAGTGGATGCTTTTTGCAAGTGAAGCCCCGAGCGCTATCAAGAATGCAATGAGCAGCAGTACAGGCGGGTCAGTTACTCCGAGAACAAGTACTGCGTTGGTAGCTATGAATATAGTTGAGGGGCCAGCAAACGGAATCAGACCTAACCCAAACGACGTAACTAAGGTCATGATTAACTCTATAGGTATAGCCATCCGTTTTTAGTCCCGCTGATTGTGCCCTGATCATTTATTATGCGAAGAGTTTGCGTCCCACGCGAATTACGAAGCGTAAGCCCAGCCGCAGCACGTAGAGCAAAACTCCACATACCAACAATCCGATTACTATGACCCTTAAGAAGCTAGTTGTAGTAATATCGAATGCTGCTGTGAATACTGAGACAAGTGCTAAAAAAACTCCGCTTATAATCATTAAGGATTCTGGGTGGTCCATTGTGTATTCGAATGCTGCTTCCAGTCGGTCACGCATCTGTGGTCACTGCCGTATGGTTTGTGGTTTGCTGGTTATAGCTCTACCATATAGAGTTGGCTTTTCTGGTTGAGAGGCACCTTTTCCAGCACCTATCTAGAGCTGGTTTTGTTTTCTTTTAACCCAATGGAGTAGCTGGGGCACTATCAGTATAGTAGCCGCGATGATGAACAGCGCTAGAAAGGGTGCAGCTACAACATCGCTTAACCAGTGAGCATTCAAGTAGAGTCTATCGAATGCAACAATAACGGCTAAGGGGCCTATTGCGGCTGTACAGAGCTTCGAGAGGGTTTTTCGGTTTTGCCAAGCTAGATACGTCAACATACCGCTAAACACGATTATGCTGGTGACGTGCCCACTGGGGAACGAGCCGTCAGCGTCAACCAGTAGGCTGTTTATCGGTCGCGGGGATGCAATCAGGGTTTTGGATGCTTCAAGCAGTAAAGCGTCAATGCCCATTGCACCTGCAAGTAAGACTGCTTTCTCGGCGTGATCGTTCCAAAGCAATACACCTGCTAATGGTAAAGTGAAGATCAAAAGAATCTTTGTGTCAAAAAAGTCTATTGCCTTCGCCGCACCAGTTAAGCCTTCGGTTTGGATGCCTGTTGCCCATAGGTTAACTGATGCGTTCACTTGGTCAAAGCAGGGTCTTGCAACTGCGATTGCTAAAAAGCAAATTAATGCGGATACTGCCACCGCGATTAGTATAGGCTGTTTTATGGATTTGCGATTATACCCTTTGTTGTTCATCCTAATTCACGGCTAAGCAGGTGAGCAGTGCGGATAATAGCCCTACCATGTAGATCAAGCGACTCTAAAACATAGAGTCATAAGCTCTACCGCTCAGTTGCCATACCAACGCACCTAAAATCGGAGTATAGAGGAGAGGGTTCATATGTCAAAGTCACGAGGCATAAACGCGGACATACAGCTGCCGCGAACCAAACTGCTCTACCTCATCTACTCCGCTCCCCATAGCCGCATAAAAGCAGCGCCGGGTGTGAAATCCCAAATCTGCACTGCACTTGGCTACAAATCCGACGGCCACTTCCACCACGACTGGAACTACCTCACCGAAGCTGGTATGCTTGAGGAGAAAGACGGCTATTTCCAAGTTACTGAAAGCGGCAAAAAAGAGTTCGCCCTACACTCAACCGCGTCAAGGAGCAACCAGATAATCGTAGGAATCGGCATAGTATTGATTGCTTTATGTTTTCTGCTTGAACTCCAAATAGTTCCTGTTGAGGCGGTAGCCGTGTTAGGGATCGCATTGCTCTTCCTATGCGGATTCCTGTCGACTCTTAGTCGAGAGAACAAACCCGAATTAACCATCAGTGCAAGAGTGCTGCTTAAAGAATTAAGCAAAGGCTAGCTACCGTATCTGCGCGTCTAAAACGATCTGTGACTCAAACGGCGCAGTCTCGCGGATGCTCTTTGCTGTGAGGAACTGCACTACTTTTCTGCCGCACAACTCAACCTGCTCTGTGAAGCGCTGCTCAAGAGCATCAACTGTGTCCGGTTGACGCACGAAGCCATAGAAGTGCACGACGCCGCCCTCGGGCTTAACCGCGTTGCAGGCTGCGTCTACGAAGTCAATCGCTGTCTCCGGCAGGTTCATGATAACGTGGTCTGCTGTACCGCGGAGTTGGCTTTTGGAGATTTCCCGGGCATCAGCGCAGATGGGGAATACATGACCCTCAATCCTGTTTACCTTCACGTTGACTTTCAGCAATTCAACGGCTTCGGGGTTCAAGTCGACAGCATAAACCTTCGCTTCGGGGCATTGCTTGCCAATTAGCACCGCGAATGGGCCGACGCCCGCAAATAGGTCCGCCACCACCTCGCCGGCTTTAACCTGAGATGCCACACGCATATGCTCATGGCTTAATCTCGGCGAAAAGTACGCTTTGCCCACGTCAACATGGAACGTGCATCCGAATTCCCTGTGGACTGTGCCGGTTCGGTGCTCGCCGGCAATGAAAGTGTAGTCGCGTATGCGAAAGACTCCGCTGATGTCGCCTGCTTTGCCCAGCACAACTTTAATGTTTCTGTGGCTCTGCAGAATTGCTTCCCCGATTAGGCGCTCGTATTCCTTGAGCGGCGGTGGGATTTCGATTATAACTATGTCTCCGACTATGTCAAAAGCCTGCGGAACTTTCTCAAGTAGCTCCGGCGGTAGTTTACCTTGGAGCGCCTGTGTTAATGTTTCTTGCGGCGGTTTTTTCTCCTCAAAGTTGCCTGATGAGACTTCAACTGTAGGCAGTTTTTCTTTAACTGCCGATAATTCTGTCTCGTTCGGTTGGCGACTTAAGGGAATAAATAGGAATTCGCTATCCCTGTCAACAGCTAGCCCCTTGTCCATCAGCCCAAGCTTAGCTGCCAAAGCGATGGCGACTTCGCCCTGCTTCTTGGGCACTTTAAGGCAAACAGCGGATTTAGCCATTAAGCGGTCTTCTCGATTCTGTAGAGGCATCCTACTTGGGTGACGACGAATTTAACGTTTAACATTTTCTCCATAAGCCAAATGTTCGATTCAATGTGCTCGCTAATAGCGCGCGTGAGAATGGCTGATTTGCCTTCTGCGAGCGCCATGTAGGGAATCAGCATATCCGCGAGGAACTCGTCGACAGTCGACCTCACAGAGAGGTCTTCTATGAGTGTCTTTGCAGCTTGTTTTCCGACATCCTCTGCTGATTTACGTAATTCCCCGATGGAGTCTGCGCCGAGAATGATGCCGGTGTCGGTTTCAGCCCACAACACGATGGAGGTGCCCTTTTGAATAGGGTTAGATTCGTCGTTTACAATTTTGATGTCGGCTCTGTATCCGCTCTGTGCCAGTAAGTTTTGGGCTGCTTTAGCCTGTCGCTCCGCAACCTGTCGATCGGCTAGAAAAGTGCAGACCGAAACGCCCTTGATGGCTTTGAGGTTGCCGAAGCTCTCCAGCGTAATGGGTTTCAAGTTAGAATTCGGCTTTACTGTCAGGGTTGCTTCGCCCATGCCTTTGGGGTAGTAACCATACTTCTGAACGGTGATTTCGGCTTCTACGCCCAGCTTTCGAAGCGACGGCAAAAGTACAAAGCGTAGGTAGTTGATGGTTGGCGCGTGGATGGTGTCTGTGCCGCCTTTGGCTACATGCAGGTGCACTGGAGCTTTTGCGAAGGCACAGATGGGAAGCGTTGAAAGAAACAGCATTGAAATGCTTCCAGCGGTCTCGATTACGGCTTCTACATTGCCGCCACAGATCGCTTTGGGTGTGAACCATAGCTCCCGTGAGCCAAGTGTGGCGCCTTTAACTTCGGCGCTGCACAGTTTCGCCGCCGTCAGCACGGATTCAAGGTGCTGGTGCTTGAGCCCAGGCTGCGGACGGTTCTCCCGGATGTTGATTATGTGCAGCGGCTGCCCGATGATGGCGGAGACTGCTATTGATAGGCGTAGGATGGTGCCGCTTCCGCTTTTCTGGCTGCCGTCAATCTCTATCATACCTTTCTCTGTATACTTGATCAATCTAAAAAATTAGATAGTCGCCTTATCGGTTGAACCCTGCTTAGCCTGCTTCAAAAGTAGATAAAAAACGGCTGTTTTGTCTGCTGTTGCTTGTACTGTCGCCACAACCAAACAGCAACCCAAACCAGACGTAAAACCAAAAAAGCAATCTTCTGAAAAAAGCATTCATTGATGATGTAGCAGCGCCGTGTTCCCTTCTTCTTCTAATTAAAACGACTTAAAATTTTGAACTTCTAGAAGGGGACTATAGTCAAAAAGTACAGGTTAGAAAGATTTAGCGGTTGGTCTTCGTGAGCTTGTTAATTATGCTCTGGAAGATCAATTTGCCGTCGCCGTACTTTAGCATCTGGTTCTCCCTTGTCCACGTGGGCTTCTGCCACCAGTACATCGCTCGCTCCGGATGCGGCATCAAACCAAAGATGTTGCCTTCAGGGTTACAGATGCCTGCGATGTCATGGAAGCTGCCGTTGGGATTATCGGGGTATTTGCCTTCTGCTGCTTCGCCATCTTTGCTGCAATAACGGAAGACAAGCATGTCTTGGTCGATGATTTTTTTGAGTAGCGCCTGCTCTTTTTCTTTGGGAAAAAGCAGTCTGCCTTCGCCGTGCGCGATTGGCAACTGGATAGTTTTACCCGCTGGGATGGCTGAGGTGAATGCGCAGTTACCGCGGTTCTCCTGCTTTAAGTAAACCCATTTGCATTTAAAACCAGCCGGCTCGTTAGTGGTTAAGGTTGCCTCGGGGAATTCACTGATGCCTTCAAAGCCCGGAAGTAAACCATATTCGACGAGGATTTGGAAGCCGTTACATATACCAAGCACAGGTCTGCCTTCGTCGACAAACTGCCGGATTTCCTTTCCTAAGTTGGCTGAGAGGTGCCTTGCAAAAATTACGCCGCTGCGCACATAGTCACCGTAGCTGAAGCCGCCTGGAAAAACAAGCACGTGATAGTCTAGTAAGTTGCGTTTTTTTATCATGTCGCTGACTTGTACGACTTCGGCTTGGGCGCCGAGTTCAGTGAATGCCCGCTGTGTTTCTGCGTCGCAGTTGGTTCCGCCCACTCTGAGTACGCAGACTTTGATGTCTTCAGTGTTCATTGTATGTCCTCCTTTGGGTTGAGGGTTTTCTTCCAGCTGTACCTGAGCTTATCAAGCGGGGCATCCACGACTGTTTCGCCGTTTAAGCCCTTGATGTGTAGCTTTGGCTCTTTGGTGACTTTGCCGATTTGTTTACTGTATTTGCCCATTAACTCTTCGAATAGCTTCTGGTCTTCGGGTGCGACTTCGATTAGGAAACGGCTGTTAGACTCCGAGAACAACAGGAAATCGTCTCGACCGACGTTTTTCGCCGGGACTTTTTGCAGATCAAGTTCTAATCCTAGTCCGCTTGCAAACGCCATCTCCGCCGCTGCAACCGCTAAACCGCCCTCTGAAAGGTCATGGCAAGACTTCACGATGCCCTCACCCATAGCTTTAGTGAGGTTATAGTAGGATTTTCGGGCTTTAGACGCATTTAGTTTAGGCACTGAAGCGCCGAGGTAGCCTTTAAGTTTGTAGTATTCGCTGCCGCCCAATTCAGGGTAAGTTTCGCCGACTATGTAGATTAAATTGCCAGGTGCTTTGAGATCCACAGAAACGGTTTTTTCGATGTCCGGGATGATGCCGATGGCTGTGATGAGCAGTGTAGGCGTAACTGGACCAAGCGGCGATTCATTGTATAGGCTGTCTTTGCCCGAAATGAACGGCGTACGGAAATTAGTAGCTACATCGTAGCAGGCTTCGCAGGCACGCACTAAACTGCCGAGTCTCTCACTCTTCTCGGGGTTACCCCATGTAAAGTTGTCCAGAATCGCGATTCTGCGACCGCCGACGGCGAGGTTGTTGCGTATGGCTTCGTCGATCGCGGAAGCCGCCATCCAGTAAGCGTCGATTTTACCGTAGTTTGGGTTCATGCCGCAACTGATTACGAGACCCTTAATTGAGTCGTCGACGGGTTTTAGGACGGCTGCGTCGTTTGGGCCTGCGTAGTCACCCTGCAGCGGCTTTAGTAGGGTGTTGCCTTTGACTTCGTGGTCGTAGGTGCGGATGACTGCTTCTTTACTGGCGATGTTTGGCGCCGCAAGCAAATCAAGCAGGGTTTGGTTGAGGTCCTTGGGTTCGGGGAAGTCTGGTTCTGTCAGTTTAGGTTGTTCAAGGGTAGCAGTTTTAGTGATTTCGCATGGGCTAAAAAGGAATGCCATGTCGATGTCTGAAACTAACTCGCCTTTGTAGCTCAGTTGCAGTCGCCTCTCTGCAGTTAATCTGCCGATGGCTACGGCGTGGACGTCTTCCTTCTCGAAAATAGCCATAACCTGCTCCAGATTCTCAGGAGGAATCGTCATAAGCATGCGCTCCTGCGATTCAGAGAGGTAGATTTCCCAAGGCGAGAGACCTTCATGTTTAAGGTGAACTTTTTCTAGGTCGACCGCTACTCCGCATCCGAAGCGCTCCGCGGTTTCGCCGACTGCTGAAGACAAACCGCCTCCGCCGATGTCGGTTATGCCGCTGCCTAAACCTTGATCGCGGATTTCGACCACTGCCCGCTTGACTTTCTCTTCCTCGATTGGGTCAGCTATTTGCACGGCTGGGCGACTGATTTCCTCGGATTTCTCGGTGAGTTCAGCTGAGGCGAATGTGACGCCGTGGATGCCGTCTCTTCCTGTTTTGCCGCCTGACAAGACAACGTAGTCGCCGACTTTGCCTCTGCGCACATACTTGTTTAGCGGTAAAAGTCCGATGCAGCCGCAGTACACGACAACGTTGCCTGTGTAGCTGTCGTCGAAGTATATTGCGCCGTTAACCGTTGGGATGCCCATGTTGTTTCCGTAGGCGCTGATGCCGGCGGTGACGCCGCGGTAAATGTATTTTGGGTGTTTGACGCCGTTTGGTAATTTGCTGTAATCATAATCTAATGGACCAAAGCCCAAAACATCAGTGCAGGCGATTGGATCTGCCCATACGCCTAGGATGTCTCGGATGACTCCACCGACGCCGGTCGCTGCACCGCCAAACGGTTCAACTGCGGATGGGTGATTGTGGGTTTCGACTTTTGCTGCGATGCCGTAGCCTTTGTCGAATTTGACTATGCCGGCGTTGTCCTCAAAGACACTGAAGCACCATGGCGCGTTGATTTCTTTGGTGGCTTTGGCGAGGTATGTTTTGAATAGGCTGCTGATTGTTTTGCCGTTGAGCTCTATTTTGCCTTTGAAGGTTTTGTGGCAGCAGTGCTCGCTCCATGATTGGCTTATGGTTTGGAGTTCGACGTCGGTTGGGTTACGTTTTTCCTTGTTGAAGTAAGCCTGTATGATGGATAATTCTTCTGCGCTGAATCCCAGTGCGAGTTCGCTGTTGATTTCCTGAAGCTGCGCCTTTGTGGCTTTAGCTATTTTAAATTCGAGCACCTGACTGTTTTTTCGTTGCACGATTAAGTCTGGGTTCATTTCTGCTCAACGACGCTGATTGTGTAGTTGTCCTTTGTTGGGTTCGCGAGGAGGCGTTTGCTCATTTCCTCCGCTTTAGCTTTGGCTTCTTTGGCTGATGCTGCTTCGAGGAATACAGTGTAGACTTTGCTTACGTCTACTGCCTCGACGGTGAAGCCTAATTCAATTAGGGAACGTGCGGTGGTTTCGCCTTCCGGGTTACTGTGTCCGGGTTTGAGGCTTACTTCGATTTTGGCAGCGTATTTCATAGTTCTTTAAACTAAGCATTCGGAATTTAAACACTTTCGTAAGAAACGGTGCAAAAGCTTACGTTAGAATCATGTGTTTGTCTTGGTGCTTTATTTCGACTACGCGTTCTTTGTCGGTGACTCTGCCGATGCGCTCTGCTGTGTATCCTGCTTGTTCGAGTGTGTTCATGGCTTTGTCAACGTCGGCCTTATCGACGATTATGCCGAAGCCCCAGCCCATGTTAAATGTTTTGAACATTTCCTCGTCAGTTATCGTGTAGCCGAGTTCTGAGGCTGTGCGCTGTATTACTCCAAAGATGGGTTGCGGTTTGAAGTTGTCAAAACAAAAGCCGATGCCGGGTGAAAAGTTGGCAAGGTTGTTGAATTTAGTGTATGAGTCGCCTGTTATGTGGACTGCGCCCTTGACTTTGACTTCATGTGTTAGTGTGAGGAGTGGTTTTACATAGATTTTTGTGGGCTCGAGCGCTTCAAGTGCGACTTCGCGGGTCAAGCCCTCTGGGATGTCGGACGGATCGTATTTTCCTCCCCACTGTTTGAAGAGTATTTTGCGTACCAATGTGATTCCGTTGCTGTGGACGCCGCTGCTGGCGAGTCCGATGATGGCGTCGCCGGGTTTGATGCCTGTGCCGGTTATGATGTCTTTGCGTTCGACGCTGCCGATGCATGAGGCTACCATGTCAAAGCCGCTGTCTGGTTTGATGCCTCGGATGATTTCGGCTACGTCGCCTGTTTCGCCGTTGACCACTGGGCACATTGATTGTTCTGCACCCTCGATTATGCCTTTAAGCCAAGCCTGTACGAGTTTAGGTTCGCTGGCTACCGCGTGAATGTTGTCGGCAAGCGCCAACGGTTTTGCGCCGCTTCGGATGACGTCGTTCACGACCATGGCGACTGCGTCTACGCCGATTGTATCGTATTTTTCGGCTAATTCGGCGATTAGGACTTTGGTGCCGACGCCTTCGATTTGCAGATCCAGAAACGTGTCCTGTGCAGTTGGGAAGAGGTTGCTGTATGGCAGGTGCATGATGCCGCCGAAGCCGATGTGGCGGTAGGTCTCTTTGAGTGAGGAAAGCTGCTTTTTGGATTCATGGCGCTGTGCTCGGTTGACGCCTGCGTCTGTGTAAGTGTAGTTTCTGGGCATTTGTTTTCGCCTTGCTTGGTTAATGTGTTGTTTTCTGGGCTTTAACAATTACGTTTCAATGTTGGGGGTTAGAAATGGGATATGGTGTTAAAGCCCAGAAAACAA
>CAYPGY010000021.1:0-19738 GCA_964410435.1 uncultured Candidatus Bathyarchaeia archaeon | reverse complement strand
AGCAGCAGATGACACAAAGCAAGGAACACCCACGGTTTTCATTACGGCAATGATTCTAAACACTTCAGGGGAACTGCCCATTAAATGCGCGATTAGCACATGTGCTTTTCTAGCAAAACTCGTAAAGTGGGAGATATCACCAAAATCGTTAAAGTCCCGTGCGTGGGCGACACTTTGAACGCAACAGTTCACTTTGTCGCCGTCTGAATTAACTTCTTTCACAGCTGCTGCGAAAGGAACCGCATCGTTGGGTATAGTCGTCAGAAATGCTATTTTAAGGGGTTTACTATCCAAGTTTTCTTAACTCCGAGTATATGTATATTTCAGTACCAAATTTTTGTTGGCAAAGATACATTTGATTAATTACAAAAAGATTTGATATTGCGGTAGCTGTGTGATGGTTGGTCGATTTAAGCAAGGTTACCAAGCTCGTCGTTTTCTGCTTAAAAGAAGATACATGAAAAAGGGGATTCCTAATAGTGATGTTATTATGCCTACGGGAATGTCAGAACGATAAAGAACCATTCTAGCTAAGGTATCAGCAACTACTAGCAAAGATGAACCTACGAGCATGCTGCAGGGTAACAGGAATCTATGGTCATTGCCGATTAACATTCTAGCAATATGTGGCGAAATCAAGCAGACAAAACCCAGTATACCTGTAAATGAAACGATAGATGCTGTTGCAACCGTTGTTAAAACCATATAAATCGACAAGATACGTTTAGAGTTAATACCCATACTTTTCGCTGTATCTTCACCTAAACTTAGAACATTCAGATCCCATGAGTAACGCACCATAAAGATCATAGTGATAATCACAAAAGGCAAAACCACAATTACACTAGTCCAGGTTGCCGAGACAAAACTACCCAAGAGCCAAAATACAACGGAACGTACTGCCTCGTGTTGTGGAGTTACATACTGTATTAACGATAATAATGCAGAAAAGAGGTAACTTACAGCTACTCCAGATAAAATTACTGCTTCAGAAGATATGCCGCGTAAACGTGCAATAATATAAACAATCAATACAGCCATCAAACTAAAAAGAAAGGAATTGGCTACCGTAACGTACGTAGGGTACTGCGTGAAAACACCTATTTGAAAAACTATAGCTAAAGCAGCGCCAAAACCTGCCCCTGCCGAGATTCCTAAAGTGTATGACGAGACTAGCGGGTTTCGCAAAACACCTTGCATACTTGCCCCTGAAGCTGCAAGACCTACACCAGCAATAACAGCAAGCAGTAAACGGGGTAAGCGAGTGTCCAAGATTATCGATTGTGTTAACTCTGAACCGGGATTAATGTTTAGAAATGGAAATACTCTAGAACTGATTACATTTAGCGCATCAATTAGGTTTGGTGCACCTGCGCCAACACTAAGAGATACAATCATAGATATTATTAAAATAATAAAAAGGGTAGAAATGGCAAGGATCTTACGTTTCTTGCCTTCCGTGTAGATTTTTTTTACTTCAGCTTTTGTGCTCATGGATACGCATGCACGCCGTTAAGTGGGAGACCATAGAATTTCTGGTTCAGCTGCTGGTGTACCGTAAGAGGATCAATATCTGCGAATAGCGTCGGGTTGAACCATTTTGCCCAATAAAGTAAACCTATAGGGTATCGAAGGCCAGTGAATATTGTTGAATCATACACGTAGACTTTAGAATTTTTAATAGCATTTGTGGTGCTGATTTGGCTTCGACTCATGATTTCGTTGCGAATAGTTGAGAATTCAGATTCAGTGAAGTTTACGCTACTAATCATTCGAATTATTATGTCAGGGTTGCCGCTCGCAACGAATTCGGGAGTTACAGTTGTACCGCTTGACCCCCCGTTAAGGTTCCTGCCGCCTGCTTCAATCATATATTGTTCACGTACACTATTAGCAGGTGTACTTCTCCAAGCCATAGACATTTCATAGTAAACCAGAGGCTTTTGTGACTCGGAAAGGGTGGCAACGCGTGTATGGACTAGGTTAACGTAGTAAGTCATGAAGTTGACTATTTCAGTTGCTTGTGATGAATTATCCGCGACATCACCTAGATACGCCACAAAGGTTGGCAATCGAGAGAAATTACCGGGTTGCTCGACAATGACAGGTATTCCAGCTGCTTTTATTTTTTGGAGAACTTCAATCTTGGAACTTATCATTGTGTCAGCGATTAGCAATTGAGGTTGTTGCTGTAGAATTAGTTCATAGTTGGGACTGTTTGATGAATCGCCGATAATTTGTACGCTCTGAACTGAGGGGGGATATATACAACCTGCGCTGCGTCCGACAAGTATGTCTTGTGCGCCTAAGGCACATATCAACTCTGTGATACCTGAGTTGAGGCTTGCAATGCGGGTTAACGGGGCTGTTACGGTAATACTCTGACCGGTGGCGTCAACATATGTGATGTTATGAGGCGGCGTTGCTGTTGGTGAAGGTACTGCTGTTGGAGAGGTTGTCGGATTTGCCGTCGAGGGGGGGTTTGCAGAAGCGGGATTAACAGTTGGCTCAGATGTGGGATTGGTGGTTGATGTGGGATTAGTTGTCGGCGTTGAAGTTTCAGTAGAGCTTGAGGTGGGTGTCGGGGTCGAATTGACTGATGGAACCGACATGAGGTACGTTGAGCCGTAGTATGAAACGATTATTATAGCAATAACTAATAGTCCGGCTGCTGCTAAGGTTGTTTTATTCATTTATATTCCTCCAATTAGGGTCTTTATGTTACTTGAATTATAAGACAGGCGGGATTTTGTGGCCGTTTGTTTGGGTATTTCATGTGTTATTTGTTGAAGTTTGTTTATGGGTAGCATAATGAATTACCTCACAAATTAACGGATGGATTATCCAACCTATCATATAAATATTAGTTTAACTTTCGTTAAATGAAGGTTGATAAAAATTAGAAAGAGGCATAAAAGCTAAGCATACTTCTCAGCCAATTTTTTAGGAATTTGATTGCCCTTAATTTTGCCAAGCCCTGAAATCAAAGGCATAACCTGCGGAATACCCATAACCGAATCAGTGACCTTAGAATCGATTCCATAAACTGCTTTGATATTTTCTTCAGTTATAACCTCCCTGGGAGTTCCACAAGCAAAAATTTCACCCTTCTGAAGCATCAGCATACGATCTGAGAAGCGACTGGCCAAATTCAAATCATGCATCGTAACCACAACAGAACGAGAACCATCCTGCGTGAGGTTTCTAACCATGCATAAAATCTCCAGTTGATGACGAATATCTAGCGAACTAGTCGGCTCGTCTAGAAGCAGAGTTTTCGGCTCCTGAGCTAGAGCCCGCGCGATAATAACTTTCTGCTGCTCGCCGCCACTTAATTCGTTAAAATGTCTCTTAGCTAACTCGCCGATGCCCAAAAAATCCATGGTTTCAGCGACTATATCGCTGTCGCGTTCGCTTAAATTCCATGTTATGTAGGGTCGGCGACCCATAAGTATCATATCAAAGACCGTAAAGGAAAAAGTACTTGTCGAACTCTGCGGTACGTAACCTATTAGTTTTGAAAGCTCTCGATAGTTGATTTTACTGACATCCAAGTTATCGATGAACACGGTTTTCTGCTTAGTTTTTAGGATACGATTTATACATTTTAGAAGAGTGCTTTTTCCTGAACCGTTGGGGCCGACGATGCTTAATACTTCGCCAGCGTCCACGGCGAATTCTACATCTTTTAAGATCGGATGTCCTGCATAGCTGAACGATAAATTGTTTATTACAAGCTTCAAAGCCAAGTTTTTCTCCTTTTAGTTAATAATATGTATATGAAGAATGGGACGCCTATCAGCGAGGTTACAATGCCTACTGGGACTTCAGTTGGGGCAAGCATAAGCCTGCCAACTGTGTCGGCGCACACGAGTAAACAAGCGCCTACAAGAGCACTGCAAGGAATTAGGAAACGGTGATCACTGCCAATCAACATACGAGCAATATGAGGTGCTATTAAACAAACAAAGCCTATAACAACTGTAAAAGCGAGTATTGCAGAAGTTATAAAAGCTGATAATATAAGCTAAATGCTGAGCGCGCGTTTGGCGTCAACGCCTAAACTATATGCAACCTCCTCGCCTATGCTTAAAGCGTTGATGTTCCATGATTGTTGCATCATGAGGATTGAAGTTACGATTACTACCGAGGAAACGATTATAATGTTTGACCAGTTCGCTGAATCAAGACCGCCCATTAACCAGAAAACGACTGCTCGAACGGCTTCATGATCAGGGGCGATGTATTGTACTAGTGATAGCAGGGCTGAAAATAGGTAACTAACGGCAACGCCGGCTAAAATTACAGTCTCCGAAGTCATACTCCGTTTACGGCTAATACCGTAAACTACAAGTGTAGCTATCATACTGAACAGGAAGGCGTTTACAACGATTAGGTAACCGCCCCCTGTTAAAACGCCTACTCCAAAGACTATAGCTATAGATGCCCCAAAACCTGCTGCTGCTGAAACGCCTAAAATGTAGGAAGAAACCAACGGATTCCGAAGGATACCTTGCATTGCTGCTCCAGATACAGCTAAACCCGCTCCTGCAAGAGCTCCTAGGATAACGCGAGGTAGACGTGCATCTAGAACGATCATCTGAATATATTGTGCGCCTGAGTCGATGTTTAGAAACGGAAAGAGTTTAGCAAAGATCACGTTTAAGACATCTGTGTATTTGAGTGTACTTGCACCTAGACAAACCGAAATAATAACGGCGACAATCATAGTAATGATGAATATGGATAATGCTATGATTTTACGTCGCTTTCCATCTTTGTAGATTTTTTTTATTTCGGAAATGGTGCTCAATAGTTGATTGACACGCTCTCTGTTAACGTTTGATTACGTTCTGAGGTATACTGGTGCAAACCTGCGGTTGAGAAAGTTCCTTGTGCAGTACACATAGTAAGCTTCTTACCGTAATAGTAACTTGGTGTGTAATTCGCCAGCTCATTTACTCCTCATTGTTGGTTGGTTTATCCAAGCTTTATTAATAAATACTAGTTTAACCATAGTTAACATAAAGTTGAATATATTGTCTATAGTTGATCATAAACCGATAAAAGGCAATTTATTCTTTGAAGGTCACCTCAAAGCAGAAACAAAACCAATGAGCGCATTAAAACGAAGATTCGTTTTTACCATTAACTGCGCTTAGAAAACAAGCACACCAATCAAGTTTTCCAGAAATCATAATCAGCGATAACTATTGGATATATGTTGAATTTTGATTTGCTTAGTAATAGCTTAATTAGCTACAGTGGTCGTTTGGCTTCAGTTTCTTGTTTTAACAGCGCTTGTATTTTGGTAGTGTTTATATTACTCGGTTGGATAATCCAGCGAAACGGAGCGAAATTGATGCATAAGCAAAACATGCTGGTCCACAGCAACCGATTACGCAGAATAAAAAAAATCAATCTGTCAAGCATCAGCCTTCACAGACCTCCACAAATAAGCCGCGCTGTAATTCTGGACCATTAATACACCCGGTAGAACTTATGCTATCCCTCAACAAAACATCCACAATAAGCCGTCTTTTTCAATTCTTAGGTGAAATATATGCCATTCTTTGGGTCGATATAAGATTGATGACCCGCAACAAAATTCGCACCATCGCCACCAGTTTAGTCCATCCTCTTCTGTACCTTGTAGCTTTTGGTTACGGTTTAGGTAGAGGTATTAGCTTTGACGGTGTCAGTTATCTCAACTTTGTCATTCCCGGCATTATTGCCATAACCTGCTTGACAAGCAGTTTTAACGGCGCTGCATCAAAGCTGAACGTAGATCGTATTTTTCATAAGAGCTTTGATGAACTCTTGATGGCGCCGATTAGTTTATTCTCTATAGTTGTGGGTAAAGCGATGATTGGTGTCATACGCGGCTTAATCGGCTGTTCTACTATGCTAATAATCGCCTCGTTTATTTCGACAATAGCGATAACTCCAGCCTTTGTCTTGTTGATGATTCTATCCTGTCTTGTTTTTTCTCTACTGGGCGTACTTGTTGCCCTTTTGGCGAAATCTCATCAGGGCCTCAACACATTCAATGCATTAGTGCTTCTACCTATGACTTTTCTAAGCGGAACCTTCTTTTCGTTAAGTAACCTACCCCTCGCTATCAAAACTGCGATATACGCTTTACCGCTTACCCATGCAAGTCAATGTATCCGGGCGACTGCTCTGGTTCAACCTTTTCCATGGTTTTCGCTGTTCTTACTTGTAGGTTTTGGCTTTGCCTTTTTTGTCGGGTGTGTAGTTACACTTAAGAGAAACAGCATTTGAGGCCTTAATATGACAATGGATCAAAAATGGGTGTTTAATCAATAGCGGCCTTTAGAACACCATTAATCAGTAATATAACCATTCAGGGGCTAATTTGCTGTTAGCTAACTCAAGTGCTTTTTAGGTGGTTACTCAACCACAATTGTTTAGAATTGGTAAAAAAAATGTCTTAACAATCAAGCTTCTAAGGCATGTCTCTTTATTTGTCTGCGTTATTAAGTTTGAAAAAAGTCTGTGCATACTAAACATCGATCGATTTTTTGTTAACTATAGAGGCAACTTGTAGCTTCTCAGCTTCCGTAAGTTAAATTGAAGTAACAGATGATTTTTACTCTATTTTTGAACATAAATAGATTCAAACGATGCAACTATTTCCAATACTCCGCTAATGCATCCAAGGCTTTATCAAACAGGTAATCAGTGGGAATAACATCAACTTTAACGCCTAATTCCCTGAGCGCTTGAGCTGTTGTGGGACCTATAGCGACCACTGTTACTCTATCGGCGAGGGTTTTTCGAATCTGCTCAATTGAAGCTTTTTCAGTTAACATTTTAAAGATGTTTTTAGCGCTCAATCCGCTCCCAAAAAGAACAGCATCGATAAATCCGGCTTCTAAATCTTGGTAAAATTTAGTTTTTAGCTGTTCATCAATGGGGAATTCTGATTCGTAAATATGGATTTCCTCTACATCCGCACCTCGTTTTCTGAGGGTTTCACTTAACTCCGGAGGGGCATTACTGGTTCTCGGGATTCGGATAGATTTTCCGCTCAAATCAGTTTCTTTAAAAGCTTCAAGCAAACCTTCACCGCTGTACTTCTGAGGAACCAAATCCACACGAACGTCAAACACCGCCATTGCCTCTGCGGTTTTTGGTCCAACCGCTACAACGTATGTCTTTGCTAGTCCCTCTTTAAGCTGTAATCCCAGATTTAAATCATCAGCAGCAGAGAAAAGGTACTTGACGCCGTTAGTACTCATCAAAATCACGTAATCGACTTTACCGCTAGAAAGCTCATCAATAAACTTCTTTATTGCTGCGGGGTTGCTTAATCCCTTAATTTCGATCGCTGGTATATAGTATGGGATGCCCCCTTTTGAGCGGATCAATTCGCCAGCTTCCTCTGCTTGCCCCTTTGGTCGCGTAATGGCGACAACTCTGCCTTTTAAAGGGGTTCTTTGAACCATGCTAGCTTTCTCCCTAATGTAGCTACTTCGCCAATGACAATAACCGAAGGCGGCTTGATCTGCTTCTCAGCGGCTTCTTTAACTACTGAGCCTAAAGAGGCGATTAAAGTGCGCTGTTGTGGGAGAGTACCAGACTCAACTATTGCAACTGGCTTTTCTGGGCTGACGCCGCCCGCAAGCAGCTTCGAAACTATGCCTTCTAGCGACTCGACACCCATCAGGATAACCATGGTATCGACTGCATTGGCAATTTTAACCCAGTCAACGGGTTTCTCTGCGTCGCCTGCACGGTGGCCCGTGATTATTGCGACAGAGGCAGCGTGGTCTCTGTGGGTTAGTGGTATGCCAGCGTACATCGGAGCAGCAACTGAGGAACTAATTCCGGGGATAATTTCGAAGGCTATGCCTTCCGCTACCAGAGCTTCTGCTTCTTCGCCGCCTCTGCCAAAGATAAAGGGGTCACCGCCTTTCAAACGCACAACGTTTCCACCCTGCTTCGCTTTCTCTATAATCAATTCAGAGATTTTATCCTGTGGAACCTCATGCAGTCCACTGCGTTTACCCACAAAAATCCGCTCAGCAGCATCAGGAGCCAAACATAGCACTTCAGCGCTTACACCTAGCCTATCGTAGATTACTACATCTGCTTCTTTTAGGGCCTTAACAGCTTTAATTGTTAGTAACTGGGGGTCGCCGGGACCTGCGCCGACGAGGTAAACTTTACCATGCACCATACTTTTCTCGCCATTCCCTTTCGAATTCTTGAGCTCCAAGCGCTATTAGCTCTTCACCTACTTTGGCTCCGAGCAGTTCAGCTTGTGCTAATGTACCTGTAGCTTTAGCACTAATCTTGCTACGTCCCTCAAGCGAATATACACTACCGCTGAGAGTTAATTGGTTGCCTTCTGATTGAGCTACCGCGCCAATTGGCACACGACAGCCGCCCTCTAACTTCAAGACGAGACTACGCTCGGCCGTGATTTGCGCTCTACTGGCTGTATCCTCAACTGTTTGCAGTAACTTGATTAACTCTGTGTTACCCTCCTTAGCCACTATTGCGATTGCACCTTGCCCCGCCGCGGAAGGAAAAATATCAAGGGGAAGCCGCTCTGTCATTTCACCGGTTATATCCATGCGCTCAAGACCTGCTTCAGCAATTATAATACCTGCCAGTTCACCTTTGGCTACTTTACCGATGCGTGTATCGATGTTACCGCGGATGGGTTCTACTTTAAGGTCAGGGCGGAAATACTTGATTTCTGCCAGCCGGCGGAGGCTACCAGTACCAACTACGGCGCCTTTAGGCAGATTTACCAGCGGAACTTTGCCTTTAGATATGAATACATCGCAGGGTGAATCACGCTTGGGAATTGCGGCGATTACAGTACCAGATTGTTGCTCGACTATAGGTATATCTTTTAGGCTATGAACCGCAAGGTCTACTTCACCGTTAACAACCTGCTGGTCGATTTCCTTCTCGAATACGCCTTTACAGTCAATGCTGAAAAGGGGTTTACCATGTTCTTTGTCGCCGATAGTGTGGATAATTTTCAGCTCAAATTCTACGTTTTGGTTTTTCGCTTTAAGCTGATTGAGTGTGCGGTTGGTTTGAGCTAGCGCAAGTTTACTGCCCCTAGTGCCGACAGTTAGTTTCATAGAGTCTCCCTCATTTTAGCCGCTGCTAAGAGTGCCTTATCGAAGGCATTTATGGTAAATTTAAGGTCTTCTTCTGTGTGTGCCGCCGATACAAAACAAGACTCATACTGAGATGGCGGAATAAAGACGCCCTGCTTGAGTAGCTCATGGAAGTAGACATTAAACATAGCAGTATTGCTATATTTAGCGCAAGCATAGTCTGTTACACCTTGATCTGTAAAGAATATTTGATAGAGCGAAGCGATACTGTAAACCTGAGCCGGCAACTTGTAGGCAGCCGCTTGATCTATAAGCGCTTTCTTTAATTCAAGAGTGTTCTTTTCAAGTTTAGGATAGATTTGTGCCCTATTCCTAGACAGGTAATTGATGATTGTCATGCCAGCAGTAGCTGAAACTGGGTTGCCGCTGAATGTGCCCGCCTGATAGACTTTACCGACTGGGCTAATGTTCTGCATGATTTCCTTTTTACCGCCAAACGCCGCAAGCGGAAATCCGCCGCCGAGAACTTTACCAAGGGTCGCCATGTCGGGTTTAACGCCGAAATATTCCTGAGCGCCACCCAGCGCCAACCGGAAACCAGTTATGATTTCATCAAAAATCAAAACCGCGCCGTTATCTGCGGTGATTCTTCTGAGGCGCTGCAAATAATCGTTCTTAGGCAATATTAAGCCAACGTTTCCCATAACAGGCTCCACTATTACTGCAGCAATCTCGCTTCCTTCAGTTTTAAATGCGGTTTCAAGCGCGTCTACGCTATTGTAAGGTAGTACAAGGGTGTTTCTTGTTGATTCTTCAGGTACTCCTAAAGAGTTCGGCGCACCCCATGTTGCAGCGCCTGAACCCGCTTTAACTAAGACGTTATCGTGGCTACCATGAAAACACCCGTCGAATTTTATGATTTTCTTGCGGTTGGTGTAACCTCTGGCTGCACGTAGAGCATGCATTGTAGCTTCTGTGCCAGTGCTTACTAAACGCATCATCTCCATGCAGGGTGAGGCGCTGCTGATTGCTTCGGCGAAGTTAACTTCCAGCTCTGTTGGGGCACCGTAGAGTGTGCCTTTGGAAAGCTGGCTTTTAACGGCTTCTAAGACCTCCACAAAAGCATGACCCAGCAGCATTGCACCATAGGCCATACAGTAGTCAACGTAGGCTTTGCCGTCAGCATCGTAGAGTTTAGAGCCGCTACCGTACTCGACAAAAAACGGGTAAGGTTCAAAGGCTCGGACGGGGCTGTTTACTCCGCCGGGTAAGGTTTTGTTTGCGCGCTCAAATAGCGCTCTAGATTTGGATTCAATCAAGTTTAGGTCAACCATGAATTTGCATCTTTAGCGTGATAAGTGATTATGAGGTCTGCGCCGGCGCGTTTCATGCCGACTAAGATTTCTTTGATCAATGTTTTCTCGTCCACCCAGCCATTCTGCGCCGCTGCTTTAACCATGCTGTATTCGCCGCTGACGTTGTAGGCGACAATAGGCACGTTAAAGTTGGCTTTCGCTAACGCAATTATGTCAAGGTAAGCGAGCGCCGGTTTTATCATTATCATGTCAGCGCCTTCCGCAATATCAAGCTCAATTTCCCGAAGCGCCTCTTGCTGACTACTTTGGCTCATCTGGTAGCTTCTACGGTTACCGAATTTAGGCGTAGATTCAGCTGCCTCGCGGAATGGCCCGTAGAAACCAGAAGCGTATTTTGCTGCGTACGCCATAATCGGTATCTGTTCATACCCATTTTCGTCGAGCGATTCGCGTATAGATGCGATCTGGCCGTCCATCATAGCCGATGGCGCAACAATATCAACGCCTGCCTCAGCATAGCTCACAGCGATTTTTCCAAGAAGCGCTAGAGTAGAGTCGTTTTGGACTTCACCGTTCTTTATTATACCACAGTGACCATGGCTCATGTATTCGCATAGGCAAACGTCCCCGATGACTACGAGGTCTTCTCCACAGGCTTTTTTGAGTTCACGGATAGCTTGCTGTACGATGCCGTTTTTAGCATAGGCGAATGTTCCCGCCTCGTCTTTTTTCGCGGGTATACCAAAGAGTAAAACGCTTCGACAGCCCTGAGCTAGGGCTGCTTTTCCCTCATCTGCAACTTGTCGTAGCGGCAATCTGGTGTAGTTAGGCATGGAGTTGATTGGAACGGGGTTATTGATGCCTTCTTCAACAAAGATTGGGTAAATTAGATGACGTGGGTTAAGAGTGATTTGGTTCATCATATCTCTTAATGCTTGAGTTCTGCGCAGTCTTCTCATACGTACGGCTGGAAAACTCATTGCTTATTCTCTCCTTTAGTTTTTATAAGATTCATAGCTAATTCTTCAGCCTCGGTGAATTTACCCGTGGATAATGCAAGTTTAATTTCAACATTATTCAGGATATCATATAATATTTTGCTACGCTCTTTAGGATCATCCACAACGCCTTTGAGATTCAAGCGGACCTTCTCTTGAAGCCTAATTTCAAGAAGATCCTCGAGGGTAACAAGTTTCTCTATGCGCTCGCGCAGCATACGTGCCACGGCGGGACTTTTACCGCTTGTAGAGACGGCTATTTTTACATCTCCAACATGTGCCACCGCAGGTAAAATAAAATCGCTTAAAGCCGGATTATCCACTACGTAAACCATACAGTTATAGTATTTCGCGGCTTTAATTAACGCCAAATTTAGGGCAGTATCGTTTGTTACAGCCAAGAGTATGTCCGGTTTTGGGTTCAGACTATCGATAAACGCTTGGGCATCCTTAATTCCCGTTTTTAGCAATGCAACTCTTTTTTGCTCCCCAAGTTTCTGTATTTCAGGCGAGAAATCGCGACTTATCACCCAAATCCAGGCATCTTGGTCGAGGAGGCCTTGGATTTTGCGGTTTGCTTCTACGCCGCCGCCTACTATGATAATTGTTTTGCCGCCGAGTTTGAGATCTATTAGCACCCTTGTTTGTCTCCACCTTTGGAAGAGTTAGAATAGTACCTATATAGAGAATCTGTCAAGCCTATTCCTGAGTTTAGTGTCATTCGATGGCCACTTAGAGTTAGTTACCGTAAACGTTATATTTAAGGTGGTTGGTTTATCCAACCATGAATGTTTCCTATAAGGCTGACCACATCCTAAACGTACGCATCACACACAAAACGGCGCGCGTCTTCCTTATGGAAGCAGTATCCTTCAAAAACAAAACACAAGCCCTAACAGAGCTAAAAAGCTTAGAAGGCGTTGAAGAATGCCTTTACCTGCAGACATGCAACCGTGTTGAAATATTTCTTGTAGCAGAGGAAACAGAAAAAACACTCTGCTTAGCAAAAGATTTTTTAGCTAACCGAGCAGGTGAACAAACTCTTGAAGCCCTGAAAGCGATAGAAATTGCAGTCGACAACGACGCAATTAACCACTTGCTCCGCGTAACGTCAGGTATGGACTCCATGGTTATAGGCGAAGACCAAGTTCTCAACCAAGTATGGGACGCCTACCTCGAAGCGGAAAACGCCAAAACCGTAGGTCCAATCTTAAAACATTTGTTTAATAGAGCCGTGGATGTTGGGCGAAAAGTCCGCGAAGAAACTGGCATTAACAAAGGAGCCGTTTCAATCGGTTCAGCCGCAGTCGAATTAGCCGTAACTCTCTTAGGAGACCTTAAAGATAAGGAAATTTTGGTCATGGGGACAGGCGAAATGGGTGCGTTAGTTGCAAAGTCGTTAGCGCACCGTTGTCTTAAACCGATTTTTATCTCAAACCGAACTTATGACCGTGCTGTTAAACTTGCAGAAGACTTGTCGGGTAAAGCAATAAGATTCGACAAGTTAGCTGACGTTATCATAAACGCTGATGTAGTTATATGTGCTACTTCTGCGCCACATTTTCTTTTAACTAAAACTGGAATCTCCGCTTTAATGAAGCAACGGAAAAACGTAAACACCCTTGTGCTCATTGACATCTCTAACCCGCGTAACATAGAAAAAACCGTTGCAGACATTCCAAGTGTAAAACTCTACAACATCGACGATTTACGCCTAATTACTGATAAAAATAAAGCACAGCGTGAAGCAACAATAGAGAAAGCGCAGAAAATCATAGATCGCGAACTACTTGTTCTAGAAGATGACATAAAATGCCTCAGTGTTCGTCTAATAATCTCAGCGTTGCTTTCAAAGGCTGAACAGATAAGGCAGAGGGAACTTGCAACAGCCATATCTATGAGCGGCCAAATTGACGACCGACAAAAAAACATCTTAGACGATTTAACCGCTATACTACTCAAGCAAACATACATTCCGATAGTTGAGAATCTCAGAAAAGCAGCCAAGAACGGCGATAAACAAGTCATTGAGCTTGCGGCTAGACTTTTTAATAACACCGATAAATGGAGAGAAAAGTGAAATTGCTAAACACACCATATGATTCAGTAGGATTAATCCTGATTGGCCATGGAAGTAAACTACCCCACAACCAAGAAAACCTTGAAAAGTTAGCGGATATACTACGTACTCGCTCGGTTTTTAAGACGGTTGAAATTGCTTTCATGATAAGAAACAACCCCACTATTTCAGAAGCAATTGATACCTTGGTTAAGAAAAGCGTCTCAAAAATTGTTCTTGTTCCCGTGTTTTTAGCACAAGGTGTACATACGGCTGAAGAAATTCCAGAAATGATCGAAGTTAAAAAGCAGCAATCCGAACTCTCCAAAAAAAGTATACAAGTTTTCTATGGTAAACCCATCGGCGCAGACGAATGCATCGCAGTGATCCTAGAAGATAAAGCCCTTGAGGCACTAGGCGAAAAATGGGAGCATAAACACGCCCGCTTTAAAGGAGCTCCAAGTCAAAGCTACCCCCCTACATCAACAAAGATCTACGAGCAGAGCATGAAACTCATTCGTCCCGAAATAAAAGATGTATTAGCAAAGGCAGCCAAAAATCAGGTGCCAATCATAGAACGCGTTGTCCACACAACCGCTGACCCAGAATTCGCTAGACTCTTGGTTTTCAGCGAACAAGCTGTCGAAGCGGGCATAGACGCAATCAAAGCAGGCGCTAAAGTCATCACTGATACAAAAATGATCAAATCAGGCATCCACGAGGGAAGAATCCAGCGGTTCGGCGGAGAAATCCTAACCTACGTTGATGATCCACGTGCAAGTAAGATGGCGGTTGAAGAATCAATCACTAGATCAATCGCCGCTATACGCTTAGCGGTCGCGGATGGCGCAGACGGCGCCATATTCCTCCTCGGTAACGCTCCTACTGCCGCGTTAGAGTTAGCCGAGCAGATCAAAAATGGGAAAGTCAAACCTGCATTAGTGATCGCTGTACCCGTTGGTTACGTTCAGGCAACAGAATCCAAAGAAGCCATCGCGCAGTTGCCAATACCTTACATTATTACTCGAGGAAGAAAAGGAAGCAGCCCAATTGCCGTCGGTATTTTCAATGCTTTACTTAACATGGCAGAAGCAGGAGTCTAAGGCGGTTATATGGCGCGGTTCTTAAAATATGGCATCACCACAGGTGCCACCGCAGCTGCTGCAGCTAAAGCTGCAACGATAGCAGCAATCGCCGCACCAGTGGATCGTGTAGTTATACCGACACCTATAGGCTTGCGTTTTGAACTACCAATCAAATCAAGTAAAAAGCTATCCGAAGACACCGCACAGGCAGTCGTTGTTAAAGACGCTGGCCAAGACATAGACGCAACGGATAAAATGGAAATCGTCGCTACAATCAAGTTGACCGACGACTCCAAAATCTCTGTGAAGAGCGGCGTAGGAATCGGCGTAGTTACCAAAGCCGGATTACAGGTACCAATAGGAGAAGGCGCTATTAACCCAACACCTAAAGTTATGATAACTGAAGCCGTCAAAGAAGTACTTCCGATTGGTAAAGGTGCTGAAGTGGTAATTAGCGCGCCAGACGGTGCAAACATCGCTAAGAAAACCACCAACGCTAAGCTTGGCGTACAGGGCGGCATCTCTATTCTGGGCACGACAGGCGTTGTTAAACCTTTGTCGGTGGAGGCGTGCAGGCGTTCTCTTGTGCCACAGATTAACGTTGCGTTAGCAAGAGGCTACAAACGTGTACTTTTCGTTCCAGGCAACATCGGAGAACGCATTGCCAAAGAGAAATTCTGCGTACCTGAGGATGCGATTATTCAAACCGGCGACTTCGTCGGTTACATGTTGGACAAAGCTGTTGAAAAGGGTATAAAAGAAATCATCATGATGGGTCATTCGGGTAAACTCGTCAAGTTAGCAGCGCGGCTTTTTAACACTCATCATAGGGTGGGTGACGCAAGAAATGAAGTCGTCGCATCCTACGCTGGCGCAGCAGGAGCCGACCAGAAAACAATTAAGGAACTGCTTTCGGCAAACACAACTGATGAAGCAACAGAGATTCTACGCAAAGCAAACCTTACGGAATCCACATACGATCTCATCGCCGAGCGGGTCCATAAGCAGGTCAGTGACAGAGTAGAAAATAAGATCAAAATAAGCGTTATAATTGTAGCAATGGATGGCAAAGTGTTAGGTATGGATAATAACGCTAGGAATGACAAACCGTGGCAAAACTTAACATAGTCGGCGTCGGACCCGGCTCAACGGATTTCGTTACTCCCGCAGCCAGAAAAATCGTTAAAGAAGCACAGCTTGTAATAGGCGCACAGAGAAGCATAGCACTTTTTAATCAAGAAATTAAGAGCGAAATAATTATTTTAACAGCAAAGAACTTACGTGACAGCCTAGAAAAAGCTTCTGAGGCAGTAAAAACCGGCAGAAACGTTGCATTGCTTTCAACCGGCGACCCAGGCTTTTCGGGGTTATTACATACAGCGCTAGAAAGTAAGTTGTTCAAGTTAAGTGATATCAATGTGGTCCCCGGCGTGAGCTCTATCCAAGTTTGTGCAGCCCGCTTAAACCTCAACTGGCATAACGTTCGCTTATTCACATTCCACGAGGGCCAAGTAAGCAACGACAAAAAAGAAAAGCTGATCTCAGCTTACCAATGCGGTCTCACCATCATGCTTTTGCCAGACTCTAAAAATTTTATGCCGAAAGACATCGCAGCATTGCTAATCCAGACTGGTGCAGAAAAACAAACAACAGTCTATGTATGCGAAAATCTAACTTTGGAAAATGAAAAAATCACTCAAACCACACTCAAACAAGCACAGGAGTTAACGTTTGGTTCTTTATGTGTTATGGTAATCAAGCAATAAAAGCAGATGACTGAAAATGGCAAAAAATTGGCGTTATAAAACTCCCGGTATCCCTGATGAGAGCTTCAACCAAAACGATAAAGTTCCAGGACCTACTAAAGAAGAAATTCGCGTAATCTCCATAGCGAAAGCGCGATTAAACGAGAACAACGTCGTGCTGGACGTCGGCTGCGGAACAGGGGGGTTAACCGTTGAAGCGGCACTGCAAGTGGGCAGCAAAGGCAAAGTCTACGCAATAGACGAAGAGGAAGAGGCTGTTGCTCTAACCAAAAGTAACGTGCAGAAATTCGGCGTAGAAAACACTGTTACAGTATCCAAGGCTAAGGCGCCTGAGGGTCTACAAAGTTTACCAAACGCGGACGCCGTGTTTATCGGCGGAGGTGGAGCTAACCTGCGCACCATCATTCAAACGGCTCATTGCAAACTAAAGTTTACAGGCAGAATCGTCATAAACGCAATACTGCTTGAGACAGCAACAACAGCAGTCACGGAACTCAAGGCGTTAGGTTACACAGACATAGACGTAGTCAACATCTCAGTAGCAAAGGGCAGACAGGTACCCAGCGGAACCATGATGATAGCAAGAAACCCCACAACAGTAATTTCAGCAACAAAACTATAAAACAGGAGAAAAAAACAGTTTGGTAGGAGTATTTATCGGAATCGGAGTGGGTCCAGGCGACCCCGAATTATTAACCCTCAAAGCAGCAAAATCGTTAAGGACAGTAGATACTATATGCGTGCCCAAATCCCACACAAACAGACCCAGCATGGCACTAGGAATGATAAAGCCCATACTTGATGAACGCAGAAAACCCGTAGAAATCCTAGAACTCGTTTTCCCAATGAGCAGAGACGACTTCACCAACCGAAAACTCTGGACAGAAAACGCCGCCATAGTAGCCTCAAAAGTCAAAAACTGCGACTTAGCATTCATCACACTCGGCGACCCCATGCTCTACAGCACTTTTCTGTACCTCTACGAATTTGTTAAAGAAACCTACCCAGAAATCGAGCTGAAAATCATACCAGGTGTAACCTCTGTAACTGCAGCAGCAGCGCAGTCCAAATTGCCACTCGCTGAACAGGATGAAGTAGTCACAATTATACCCGCCGACCTTGAGCCAGCCCATTTGGCGGAAGCAGCAAAACACTCAGAGAATCTCGTGTTCATGAAATGCGCCCACCACATTAAAAAATTTGTGCCAATCCTGCTCAAGTCAGGCTTCACTAAGGACTCAACTATAGCGTTGGTTAAACGCTGTACCCTACCGGAAGAAACAGTAATTGTGGGTAAACTTTGCGACGTGAACGGCTGGGATGTTAGCGAGGATTACTTCTCGGTAGCTATCGTAAAGAAGAGTCAAGTTCCTATTCATTGGAAACAAGGAAGTGTCAAGAAAGCATGAATAAAGTAGTTTTTATCGGCGCGGGTTCTGGCGACCCAGAACTAATAACCCTGAAAGGTAAAAAGTGGCTGGAGAAAGCAGACATTGTTCTCTACACGGGCAGCTTGCTTAACCTCGAGTACCTCAAGTACTGCAGAAAAGGCGCAGAACTCTATGACACAGCAAAGATGGGGTTACCCGAAATGCTGGAAGTAATGGTTGCCGGCGCTAAAGCAGACAAACTAGTCGTTCGACTGCATGATGGTGACCCAAGCTTTTACGGCGCCATCCAAGAGGTAATGACAGAATTAGATAAAGAAGGCATAGAGTACTTCCGCATCCCAGGCATCAGCTGCCTACTTGGAGCTTCAGCGGCGCTCAACCGAGAATTAACTCTGCCAAACATCTCACAGACAGTCATAATTACGCGCCCTGAGGGCCGCACACCAGTTCCAGAAGCAGAAAGCATCCGAAAGCTCGCAGCACATCAATCAACAATGGTGATTTTCCTCGGGACGCCGCACATTGTAAAAGTCGTCGAAGAACTCCAAAAGGGCGGATACCCCAAAGAGACACCATGCCAAGTGGTCTACAAGGCAACATGGCCAGAACAGAAAATAGTCAAAGGCACACTAACCGACATAGTGGAAAAAGTGAAAGCGCAGGGCATCACAGAAACAGCTTTAATTTTTGTAGGCAGGGTACTGGATCCAGAGGCTTACGATTTATCTAAACTATACGATCCCACGTTTACTACAGCTTTTCGTAAAGGCAAAGAACCAGAGGTAAAGCAGTAATCGCAACAGTGCAGAGAATGGAGGAACACGTGAATGAACAAAAAAGCAAATACTTTGAATACAAATGGCACTAAAAACGAAAACATAACTAAACCTGCTACGGGTAATCAAAGGATTGGGCAAGTAGCAGTCGTTGGCATCGGACCAGGCAGCGCCGAACACATGACGCCCAAAGCACGAACCCTAATTGAACAGGCAGACGTCGTTGTAGGCTATGGAACGTACATTAAACTAATCAAGGGCATAGTGAAAAAAGGAGCTGAAGTAATTTTTGGAACCATGGGTCGAGAGGTTGAACGTGCCCAAATAGCTGTTGACAAAGCTAAAACTGGCAAAACAGTTGTTATGGTATCAAGCGGCGACCCCGGCGTCTACGGAATGGCGGGTGTCGTCCTAGAAATAGCCGCTAAAGACAAAGACACCGTGCCAGTCGAGATAGTGCCGGGGGTTACCGCGGCGACATCGGTGTCAGCGATTTTGGGGGCACCTTTAATCAGCGATTTTGCAGTTATCAGCTTAAGCGATTTACTTACGCCTTGGGAGAAGATTGAACGCAGACTCGAAGCAGTATCATCAGCCGACATGTCTATTGTGCTATATAACCCGCAGAGTCATGACCGAATTGAACCTTTAGCCAAAGCCTACGAGATAATGCTTAAGCACATAAAACCTGACACACCAGTCGGAATTGTACGCCAAGCAGACCGCGAAGGACAAAACTACACGATAACCACACTAAAAAATCTGCTAAACGAAGAAATCGATATGGTAACCACAATAGTAGTTGGCAATTCAGCGACGAGAATAATTAACGGAAAGATGGTTACTGCGAGAGGTTATGACCTCTCATGCTAATCTACGCTTATATTTAATCTACTCTAAGAGCCTAAAAAGTTAAGCATCATTTTTAACATCACAATAAATGCGTTACGCTCTTGAAAAAATGAACACATCTAGCAGCGGTTATTGCGCCTTGAAGAATTTTACGGACGGCCTATAAGCAAAAATCAGATTGTTATCGCCAATTATTGTAGTTTACGAAAACTGTCAGAGTCTTCTAAAACCAGCAGGAATCTCGGGCTCTGCACAAAACATAACGTTTTTTATTTATTCGGTGCATAAAAAGACTGAAAGCACCCATAATTTACAGTGCAGAATAATAAGCATTACATCGTTGATAGAAAAATAAAAAGAGATTGCCTGTTTGAGGCAGCAGGTATCA
>CAYPGY010000020.1:0-20663 GCA_964410435.1 uncultured Candidatus Bathyarchaeia archaeon | reverse complement strand
GACGCGGATTCGCCGTAGTCGCAGACGCAGTAAAAGGATTAGCAGGACAATCTAAGGTTGCGGCTGGATCCTCAATTAACCTCGTTAAAGGCATTAAGGAGGCTGGTGTGCAAACAAGCCAAATAACTCAGCAGTCGCAGGCTGGAGCAGCAGAGGGCGCAAAGGTAGTTTTGGGCGCGATACAGGAAGCTGAGGGAATATCTAAAATAATGGGTGAAATGACTGCTAAAGTCAACAAATTGACAAACGGTGTGGAAAAAGGCTTAGATGCGCTCAGTTCAGTGCTTAAAACAATCGAGGAAGTTGCCAGCATCGCCGAGGAAAGCAGCAGCGCCTCAGAAGAAGCCTCATCCGCTGTCGAAGAGCAAACTGCGGCTTCGCAGCAAATGGCAAACATAGCGAAAGATGTATCGGACATAGCCGAGCAGGTTCAGCAGGTAACCGATAGTGTAGTAGGTGAAGCCAAAGATATGGCTGCACTGGCAGCTGGCGTGGTTGAAAGCGTCACTAAGGTTGATGTTTCATCTAAAGAGATCATCGTAGAAGTTGAAGCTGTAGGCAAGAACATGAACAACATAGTATCTGAAGTAGCTGCTACAACCGAGATCAGTGACAAGCTGAAAAACGAGCTTACCGCAGTGCTTGAAATCCGTAAGGAAAAACTCGCAAAGTTCCTGGAATCAAACCAGTAGCTTCTCTTTTCTCTTTGTTTTTGTCTTTGTTGTTTGAGACATACAAGTGCTTTATTGTGAAACGAGCTAATGGTTGTGTTGAGTTACTTTGAGTCAAGAAACAGCAAAGCCCATCGCAGAAGTATCTGCCGCGCCGCAACCGAAAAAGCAAGTGAACCTCCAAGAAATAGTGGATTCGCTGAAAAGCACCGCTGACGACATTGGGCAAATCAGCGAGTTAAGCTCAGAAGAGAAAATCCTTGTTTCACAGTTCTTCGCCTCGCTGCTTAAACTTATGCAGCCGCTTACAACATCCATCCAGGTTAGCCAAGCGGCGCTTCCAGCTCAGGTTGGCGACGTTAGCCAAGCTAACATTGACCCTACGGGGCACTTAATTCTACAATACCCTGATGGACATGTCGAGGTAAAGAATCTTAGTGAAGAAAGAAACCGTGATTTAATGATGGCTGTAGTCGGCGATGTTGTGCCTAAGTTTAAGACGCTTACCAGTAACCAGAAACGCAAGCTGGAAAACCGTATTAAGCTTCTTTCAAGTGTAACTAAAGAAATTCAGAAGAGTTCCGAGGCGCTGTCAGCGGCGTTGGCGGCGTCCCAAACCTCTTAAGTTCTTTTTTCGTATTTTACTGTGAAGCTCTCGCCGTTGGCTGATAGCGTATATGCGGTGGCTAAGCGTTCATACTCATGGTTTGTCATCTGCACCACCGAGTAAGTAAAGTCATCTATCCTACCAGTTTTATCTCCTACCTGAACTGTGCAGTCCGTAAAGCAGACCGAGCCGAAGTCGGCGAGATTTGTAATTTGGCCGTTAACAAGTGACCTTTCAACGATCCATTCTCCTGAACTGCGAGTAGAGTTATACTGGAAATCCCGGTTGAAAGATAGGCCGTTGGTTAAGTCAACGATTTGTATATTCCAATTATTAGCCATGTAGTTCACAAGTGTTATTTTCGCTGTTATTTGGTCGCCAGGGGATATGTTGAAGTTGTCTATTCTGGTTGAAAGCGCCGGCAACATCTCGTACCAAGCGCTGTAGTATGCTTGACCACTGTAAACGTTATGCTCGGTGCCTACTTGAATCAGTGTTTTATCTTCCTGTCCGCCTATGCCTATCCATGTTGATGAGTGTCCGTCGCCGTTGGAAACATTCACTGCCGGCACAGTCCAGGAACCGCTTACACTGACGATGTCGCTTTGGCCGTTAAAACTTCTTGAAACAATGTGCCCCGCCCAGTCTACGCTTGCAATAGTGTGGCTGCAGGGCATGGATTGGAATGCTGCTTCAAGGATTGTAAGTGCCGAAAGCGCAGCTATCAGTATAAGAATCCATGTAACGAACAGGAAGAATCCACGTTTCCTTACTTTGGATATCACTCTTTAACCTGCCTAAAAAGATAGCCAACTTTGCACGGGGATAATAATGCAGAAGACTTTCAAGTTTCTATTCATGGCGCATAATAAAATGGTTTGTAGTACCGACAAGCATGCAACAAGCGTTGAAGTAGCCTTATTGGTAGCATCCCCATCAGTATGTTGTATGTTTCAAATCCGGGTTTTACGCCCTACAGATTACGCTTTCGCAGTTGAATTAGCTAACACTATGAACTGGAATATGGCTCCTGAGGATTTTATTTACATGGCAAATTTAGAGCCCAACGGTAGCTTTCTTCTAGTTGACAATGGTAAACCTATAGGTGTCGCCACCTGCATCGCTTATGGCGGGGTTGGCTGGTTTGGTAACCTAATCGTGGATTCCTCGTATAGGAATAGGGGCGGAGGCGGTTTGCTTGTACGCCACGCAGTAGACTACTTATATGCCAAGGGTGTAGAGACAGTTGGGCTGTACGCTTATTCGCATCTTAAGGGGTTCTATAGCAGATTAGGTTTCACTTCAGATGTTGATTTTGCACTTTTACATGCTAATGACGTTCTGCCTGTGGAAGGTGCTGGGGCACATAGAATTGAAGAAGCCCATCTCAAGAAAATCGCGGCTTTTGACAGCGAATTTTTTGGTGGCGACCGCAGTCGATTGATTGATTCCATTGTGCTTGAGGCGGGTAACGCTGGCTATTACGTGTCTGACCGAGGTCACGTAGTGGGTTACATTGCGGCGACGATTTATCAGTCTATGGCGTGGATTGGCCCGCTGGTTTGCACGCCATCACGGTTTGATGTTGCAGGTAAACTGGTTTCGGCCGTTCTGACAAAACTATCAGGTAAAAGTGTTTACACAGTCGCGCCGAAAGAGGATAAGGTTCTACTCGATTTATTGTATAGCATCGGATTTAAAGAAGAATTCACGGTTACTCGCATGTACAGCGGTGTCTCCTCAGCGAAAAACTGTATATACCTAGCCGAATCTTTAGAGCGAGGATAATTTATGGCTGATTACTGCAGAGTGCTGCTTGAAAATTTTTTAAAAACCTCTTTTGCGACGGTCAAGATTCTAATTAGAGGCGTGGAAGCTGCTAGGGGATTAACTCCTGACCGTAAAGTCACCCTTTTCCGTATGGAGAACGGGAGGAAAGTCTCCGTTAATTTTAGTGATGAGCGTTTCTATCTGCGTTGTTCGGTGGAATATAGTAATCCCCAGTTAACTGTGGAGGAAGTTCAGGGGATAATCGGGACAAAGTTGCTTGTAGCAACGGCGAATTACTATTTAGAACGGGGTCTGCATGAACCCACAGGCGATGACGTTACTGCGTTGTCTGAGTTGCTTAAGAAACCAAACGGCGGCTACATTGTGCCTTTTCTCTTAAATACTGACGACGTTGAAGCCGACCGCTATTCAATGAACCCGCTGAGGCGATCTATTATTGATAGTGGTCAAAGCGCCTTTCCAGTTGTTAACGTAACAACTGATGGATTAAAAATCGATGATGCGTATGCAAAGAAATACGATGGGTCACTGATATCCAGACAGGAATGTGACCTTATCAGTGAAGGACTGCGTGAAAGTAAAGGTTCTTATATTGACTTCTGCGATGCTATAAAGTACAATCAGGTTGTGTACCTCTCCGAATTCTTCGGCATGGACTTGTCCTTGTATTCGCTGCGTATGCCTCTCTCAACCCTAAAAGCGGAGAACAAAGACGGCTTAGTCCACTACATCATAAGCGAAAGCAACCGCGATTACAATTCCGTTGAGGCGGCCTACAACTGCATGGGGCGAAGCATGAAAAACCGCACGACGCTCTTAACTGTGCCCCACTCGAAGAAGGGCTACGGTTCAAAGCGTGCCGCAAGAGGCAAACTGCACTTTGAAGACGACCGATTCCTAGATGCAAAGATCACTTACAAAACCACTCCGCTATATCCCAACTCTATAGACCCAACGGATGTTGCTGTAGCGGTCTGCAGTGACAATTTTAGTGTTGCAGGCGATAGGCTTTCAGGTTACAGTTATACTGAAACGCCTTCTTCGCCGCAGTTCTTCTTATACTCAATGGCTTCTCCCGAAGATGCAGCTATTTGGCACGGAGTAGGTGCTTGGGGTGCCACTGCATTACTGCAGAGTTACGCTAACGTGCGAAAAGCCTGTAGAGAAGGTAAATTACTTAAGGATCTCAGCCAGCGGTTTCAGCTTAACTGTAAAGTGCCCTTACAATTCAACCTTGCCCCCGACGGACTATGGAGCCACCCTGTTCATCGTAACATAGACGCCAGTATCGGCAGCGTAGGCGATTTAGCTGATTTAGCACGTCGGGGTATGAGGCTTGAGCATCTATCAACGTTCAGGTAGGCGAAGTATGGTTTGCCGAGTGCAGAATACGTAATGTTCCGACTAATGCGGATCTTACGTAGGCTGCCGATTAACCCTATTAACATCGGTAACCACCGAGTAATATTTCTTGAGTACTTCAAGGGCTTTGATAAGGTGCAGGCAGTTCAGGGTATTTTCGGCGAAAAAACCACCGAGGTACTGAGCCATTTGGAAGTGGAGTTGAGCTGGCTTAATGGTTACATGTATGTAGATGGTTCCGACGGGCACTTAGTCATCAGTAAAAGCTACTTATCAAGCGGCGACAAGACTGAAATTTACCTTGACTTAATCCATGAACTATGCCATGTGAAGCAGTTTATGGACGGCAAAGAACTCTTTGACCCCCGCTACGAGTACGTTGATAGACCAACAGAGATTGAAGCCTACCGTTACTGCATTAATGAAGCTAAACGTCTGGGTCTAAACGATGAGCGCATCAGGTGCTATCTGCGAACTGAGTGGATGAGCGACAAAGATTTTCGTCGGCTGGCAAAATCGGTTGATGTCTCACTTAGCTAAAGCTTCTCTGTAGATGCCAAGCATTCGATGCGCACAAACGTCCCACGTATAATTCTCCGTAACGAATCTTCTGCCTGCCGCGCCCATTTTCATGCGCAAAGCATCGTCGCCTAAGAGTTCAAGTAGCTTATCAGCAAAACCTTCAGTATCACCTAAATCCAGCAGGAAGCCAGTTTCTTTTTGCCGTACAGCCTCAGTTACCCCCCCAACCTCGAAAGCCACAACCGGTTTTCCGCAAGCTTGAGCTTCGAGGAGAACAATTCCCTGCCCCTCTTGGATTGAAGGCAAAACAAAAACGTCCGCCGCGTTATAGGCAACTGCCAGTTGATCTTCCTTTAAGTTGCCTAAAAACACAAAGTTGCCCGTGAGTTCAGCGGCAGCCACGGAATTTTCTATTTGACCCCGCAGTGGACCAGTGCCGACGATGACGAATTTTGTGTCTGGTTGCTGCTTGACTACTTTTTCTGCGGCTTCCACTAGATGAAGCAGACCTTTGCGTGGTATTAGGCTGCCCATAAACAGTACAGTCGGCTCGGGGCTTAATCCTAACTGTTGTTTTGCATCCGCAGAATCCGCGGGTTTGAATTTTTCTACATCCACACCGTTTGGGACAATAGTGATTTTTTCATCTGCTATGCCATAGTGCTCAACTATCTTTGATTGTGAGTATTTGCTGATCGTGACTATCCGCGTCGCTTTTTGGGCTAAGATTTTTTCTTGTTTTGCCTGCAGCTTCATGAACACGTTGGCAAGCTTGCTTCTGGGCGTCTGGGTGCCTTTTTTGCCCTGCTCGTACTCGTCGGCTAAGGTGCCGTGGATGACATGCACCACAGGCTTGTTGATGCCGCGTTTTCGGAGTGCGTCTGGCAAGCCGTAGGCGCTGTTGTTGTGTACCTCAAAAACGTCTGCCTCAAAAACCGCTGGGGTCCTGGTTACGTTTCTGTTGTAGGTCCAGTTGTCTAGTGGAAAGAGGCGGTCGGTTGATTTACAAGGAACGAAATTTATCCCGTTTATACTGGTAAGGGTTTTGAATCCTGCCTTGGTGCCGCTGTAAACATTTATGTCTGCATCTGTTTGTAGTCTTTTAGCGACTTCAATGATACGACGCTCTACTCCGCCAAAGTAGTGGTGCGGTGATTGAGTGTTGAAGACTGCTAACCTGAACTCTAGCATTATGGGTAAAACCTGAAATATGATGTATTGCTTGGGGATATAAGCTGTGCTTTGTTGTAGCGTAGTTAGACTTAGGAACTATGTTTTTTAGTGATGTTTGTTTCGTTTTGATTATTCAATTTCACAACTGTCTTGATATAGTGAATAGTTTGTTTTACGTTTAAACAATATTTATATTGACTTGCCTTATCCTCCTTCAAACATTAGAAAGGAAACAGCGGTTGCTTTGAGGACTAAAGGGTTCCTTGCCTTATTACTGGCGATATTGTGTATGGCTGCCACTTTAGGCTACGTTTACGCCGCAAGCATCTCAGCAACATTGAATATTCAACAAGGCGGAACAAATGTTGTTTCTGCAAAACAGTTTTCAACTGTAACTTTGCAATATTCATTTACAATCGATCCTGTATCAACAGCAACTGGAAATGTTTACTACAAATACTCAGCGGCTCCCTTCGATGCCGACGACGATGCAACAATGGAAAGCCTTCCCGACATACCTATCACTTCCATTTCTGGTTGGGATGGATCTGAAAGAACATACGATTTTACGATACCTGATCAAGGTTACTACGTATTCTTCCTAAGAATAACTAAGGGTGCTAGCTCAGCAACTACTTATTACCCTGCAACTGGTACTTTTCATGGTGATGATCCTATTGACCCGTTACCTGAAGCTCCACCAATAGCAGTTTTAGCGTTAGGCTTTGCTGCTTTAGGGTTATTTGTTGTAGTAACTAAGAAACGAACGAGACGATCACCGCCTTAGGTTTCTCGTGTTTAACCGTTTTCGGCTTCATCAGCAGATCAGAAAGGGTTGTTTTGTCTGCTATTGGTTGTACTTTCGCCTCAACCAACCTGCAACCCAAACCAGCAGCTGAACCAGAAACAGTTGTTTCTGCAAAAACTTTTCATTGATGATGTAGCAGCGCCGTGTTCCCTTCTTCTTCTAATTTGAAAATTCAAAACTGGTATACCTCAGAATCAGTCAAAAAAAGCGCTATTTTACATGTTTATAGCTCAAAGTTGCTGGTTGTTAGTTTTATATAGTCTCTCTGCATATTTTCGGTGACGGTAATACATTTGACTGCCCAAAACTCCGAAAACAAGAACAGCTTACCACCGAACTATACACCGCTTGAGCTCGAAAAAGAAATCCGCGAATTCTGGCAAAAAAACCAGATAAGAGAAAAACTCGAGCAACTCCAAAACTCGCCTAACATTAAAGGATACCTCGGCTACGTCGAAGGACCGCCCACACTAAACGGTATCCCACACATCGGCCACGCCCGCGGACGAATCATGAAGGATATCCGCTACCGATGGAAAACCATGGAAGGCTACTATATGCCGTTTTGGGCAGGATGGGACTGCCAAGGCTTACCAGTCGAACTCGAAGTCGAGAAACTGCTTGGCGTCAGGAACAAACGCGAATCCATCGAGAAGTACGGTATGGAACGCTACATACTAGAGTGCAAAAAAGCGCTTGACAAGTACCATGTGATGTGGCTTGAAGCTGACGGTAAACTCGGAATCGCCATAAACCAGGACAAAGCCTACTGGACATACAAAGACAGCTACATAGAGCGCGAGTGGCAGATTCTCAAACGCGCATGGGATCAAGGGCTTTTGGAGGAAGGTCACTATGTTGTGGCATACTGCCCCGGCTGCCAAACAAGTCTTAGCAGCGCCGAAGTCGGCTATGAGGGAAGCTACAAAGAAGTCGAAGACCCCTCAATGTACTTCAAATTCAAAGTCACAGGCTCACAAAACGAGTATTTCCTCGTATGGACTACAATGCCGTTCACGGTTATCACCGACACTATGCTCGCGGTTCAGCCGAAAGCCGAATACGCAAAAGTAGCGGTCGCAAACGAAGTCTGGATAATGGTCCGCCAACGCGTAGAACCCTTGATGGCTGAGTTGGATATCAAAGACTACACTGTTCTCGAAACCATACCTGGCAGCAGCCTTGAGGGCAAAGCGTACGATTACCCGCTAAAAGACATAATCCCCAAACAAGCCGAGCTTGAAGGCAAACACCCGCTTGTCCACCACGTCATCGGCGAAGAATTCGTCGAAGTAGACACAGCCACAGGCATAGTTCACCTTTCACCGGGAAACGGCGAAGACGACTTCTGGGCTGCACAGCGCCGAGGTATACCAATTTATGTGCCATACGATGACGAAGTGAAATTTACTAAAGATGCAGGGCAATTCGCTGGCACTTTTGCTCGCGACGCAGACATGCTAGTAGTCGAGGAACTGAAAAACCGCAACGCGTTTGTTAAGATTAAGAAGCTAAGGCACGAGTATCCCACTTGCTGGCGATCGCATCACAAGCTGGTTTGGCTGGCACGCAAAGAGTACTTCCTGCGTACCGATAAAATTAACCAGAAAGTGCTCGAAGCAGCCGAAAAGGTTCAGTATTATTATGATGAACCCAAAAACCGCTTCCTCGGCTTCCTTAAAGAGGGTAAACCTTGGTGTATCAGTCGCGAACGTATCTGGGGTGCACCGCTCCCAATGTGGACCTGTGAATCCTGCGGCGAAAAACGCTTAGTCGCAAGCAAACAGGAACTAATAGATGCAGCACAGGAGCCGATTCCCGCTGATTTCGAGTTGCATAAGCCGTGGGTTGACCGTGTTACGATTAAATGCGGTAAATGCGGCGGAGTTATGCGCAGAGAGGACTTTGTGCTGGATACTTGGCATAACAGCGGCGCTTCGCCACACGCCAGATTCACTGACGAGGAAGAGGCGAAATTTGTCCCTGCAGCTTTCCTAACAGAGGGAATCGACCAGACACGCGGCTGGGCTAACAGTCTGCTGCTGGAGTGGGTCATCTACACTGGCAGAGCAGAAGCACCCTACAAGGCGTTTCTGTTCCAAGGCTTAACACAGGATGCGAAGGGGCGCAAAATGAGCAAAAGCCTCGGCAACGTAATCCAAACCAATGAGTTACTCTCCAAGATTAGCGCTGATTTGTGCCGCTTCTACATGACCCGCAAATGCTCGCCTACTGATTTTATGAGTTTTGATATGCAGGAACTCACCCGCAGAAGCTACCAGGTTCTATCTACGCTGTATCACCTTAGCCGTTTCTTCATGGAGAACGCCACGTTTGACGGCTTCAAACCCCAGAAGTACTCCTTCGATTGGGCACTGAAAGCTGGCAAAATGCAGGCTGCCGACATTTGGATGCTATCCGTACTGCAGGATCGCATTGGGGATTACACGGCTAAGCTTGAGCGCTGCGAATTCAACGCGGCATTAGCGGTGCTTGATGACTTCGTAATCGAAACCTTGAGCCGCTTATACGTGCCTATGATAAGAAAGGAGCTATGGACAGACGACCCTGAAACAACAGAGCGCAGACAAACCATCTACGCTATACTGCACCATGCACTAAAAACCGTAACACTGCTTTTCAACCCGATAACGCCATACCTCAGCGAAGCGCTCTACCAGAAGATCTATCGCCAGCTAGAACCCAACTTGCCAGAAACCGTTAACCTTGCAGCTTGGCCGACGCCGAATCCAGATGCACGTAACAAGCAGATCGAGGAACAATTCGAAATACTGCTAAAAGTGGTTTCAATCAGCTTCGCAGCGCGTGGACAGGGCAAGCTAAAGCGCAGGTGGCCTCTTGCTAAAGCCATTGTTGTTGCACCGCAGAAGACAATTGATGCGCTTAAACCACTTGAGACGCTGCTGCTGGAGCAGACCAACGTGAAAGCAGTCGAATACGCCACAGAGGTTCCAGCATACGTCACCGAGGAGAACTGGGTGTCCAGCCAAGAAGAAGACATCACCGTTTATGTAAGCGGTCAACGCGACGACAAACTACTGGGCGAAGGCATCATGCGTGACCTTGCTCGTCGCGTACAAGCATTGCGTAAAGAAATGGGTTTCGTACCCACCGAGGTGCTTGAATCTGTGCACATCTCCGAGTTAGACGCTGAAAGCATGGGGCTACTTACGCCATACCTCGACGAAATGGCCACACTGGTGAGGACACGTAAAGTATACCTGCACGCCAAAAGCAGCGAAGTCGAAACACAATGGCACGAGTCAGAACTCGACGGCAAAAAGATATACATAAACATACACTAAGGCGAACGCTATGACAACGCAGCAGAACGGTAACAACCGCTACCTCAAATGCCCATATTGCGCTTGCATCTTTTTTTCGCAGGCAGACTTCGACAAACACATGTCAACCTATGGAGCAGGCAAAGAAGCTCACGAGCAGAACTACCGGAAAACCCATGGCCGACTTGAACACGGCTACGGCAGTGACGAATAAACGTCAAGTAGGAGAACCACCCCTTTTTAGTTATTTTTACTAAGCGCTAATAGCAAGGTATGCTCTTTAGTTATCTTCTACTGTTGAGTCTGAATAATCGTCTGTTTTAGATTCTGCTTTTGATGTTTATTGCTTGCTGGTTGAGGCGATTCACAATGACTATTTTTTTAAATATGAACTTTGATGGATTATTATAGAGAAATCTATGTAAACGTTAGTTGCCAACCTTAATGTTGAATGAAGAGCTAACGAATACACGTTGAACTAAAAGTTAAGTACTGGCTTGTCTTTGAATTAAGAAGTTAAAAAAATTTTGTAATATTTAATCAGGTGAGGAATAAGTCGCCAATTACGTTCGTTAGAATCCATTAGCTATAGCGATTTTCAGCATGCCCGCAGTTAACCTTCTGCTGGATATGCCAAGAGTCGAGATACTACGAATTCAAATCGTTGTTAATGGAATGCTAAATCAATTGAATTACAAAATGTAGTCATTATTTAGCCATTTCACTATGTCAAAATGCTTAACTATCATTTCATGAGATCCCACCATTACAGTAACGTTGTTATGTGGCTTATCTGGCTTAGGCATAATCACTTTATGCCTAATTGGCAGATTCTTAAAATCCTCGATAAGGGTTTTCGCCCAGAAACGCGGGTCAGGATTAGCTATATTGCTTTTTTGATCACCAACTAGCATTACAAACAAATTATCAAAGTTTACTCGTTGCGCTCTGCGAGTCCATTTTGCTTTTGCCTCTTCTTCAGTTCGGTAATGCATGAAACAAATTTCCACATCATCCAGAACACCCACAGGGTAGCGGTGTTTTAAGGCTACTTGGTGTTTCGCCACTGTTGGATATTTCGAGATACCTGTAAATTGAATTGGAATAGTTAGATAGTATTCAAGATTTGAAAGAAATTTGATATAGTCCTCCAAGAAGAAGGATAAACCAACCGTGGGGGTGTTATATCGCAAGCCAAGTTCGCGGTACCCAAATTTTCCAGCAGCACAATTATTTGATATTATCGTGAAATCCAGATTTCTCAAAGGAATGCGACGAAACTGCGGAGCTATTTTATAATTCCAAGTTTCCTTTGCGAATAATTTAGCGCGTGTAGATAATGGAATAGGTATCATCTGCTTACCTTCCAAGTTGACTGTAACTTATCCTACTTTCTAGCAGTTGTTGTTACTTTTTCCTCAACATTCTCAATTTATTCCAATCTGATAATGGGGTAATCATGTTACTCTCCAAGTTTTAGGGTAAAAAATTGGCTGCATTAAAGCACCCCCTCCAGTCTACTATTGTCACTTGATTAGAAGCGTAGACATGCTTTTAGTTCCAACAATCAAGCATAACACAATTCCCCTAGCTTTTATGCATTCAAAATATCTGCCTATTTCAGAGTTAAGTCAAGATTTCCTTGAGAATTACACTTATGCTATTTAGTAAAATGAACTTGTCAAGAAGTTTTAAATTTCATCATAGGAGTAGGGGCTAACATTCAGGAAGAGAGAGAATGAATCATAAGGGATTAGAGGGCATCATAAAAGCCACTAAGCAGACAGCAGAGAGAACGACGAATGCACTACGCAGACTACCGCAAAAACTTAGCAATCCACACAAAACAAGTCGACTTATCTCCAGTATTTCTGGCATTATCAAAAGAGGCAACTCAGCACAACTGAAAATCTATTTTGTTCTTATTATGTCCGCAGCTCTAATAATATCAACAGCAGCAATAGCTGTATCAATCGACACTAATAGTAAGGCACAACCTTATTTTGCTGTGCCAACCCCGTCGGCTGCTCCACCAATGACGCCGACTGCACCAGCTACAACACCCACGCCAACGCCAACCACGAATCCTACCTTAACACCAAGGCCAACAATCATGCCTACACAGGCAATAACTCCAACACTTGCCCCAACAACCGCACCAGCACCTACTGAGCAACCAGACGCTACTCCGCCGCTAACCCCAACCCAAACACCTGCCCCAACTGTTGTCCCTACACCTAGCCCTACGTCTATTCCAACACCAACACCGACACCCCAGCCAGCATATAATTATGTTATTGGTATCTCTGGTTCCAATTACCACGTGTTAAATGGAGCCACGGACCAAGTGCTCTATCAAAGCACAAGCTTTAGTTCAACATTCAATTACTTGCTTGGTTCAGGAGGGATAGCCCAAAGCGGAGACAGTGTTTACATTGAAAGTGGTGATTACTCAGTAGATTCAACACTAACAATCTACAAAAGCGTTCAATTGACACTGGCGCCATGGTCAAAAAGTACTGACATCAGTGGAATGAATATTGCAACAGGCGGAGCAATACTTACAGCGAAAAACGGGTTAAACAACGCGGTAATAACTATCTATGCCAGCAATGTCAACGTAAACGGCGGAACAATTGATGGCAATGGATTAAACCAGTCTCCTGCAGCAAATCAGATGGTATCAGGCAGTATCAATTCAAACGGATTAACATTTGCAGGCACCGTAAGTAATGTCGCCATTGAAAACATGGCAATTCGTAATGTACGAGGATTTGGTTTAACTCCAAATTGGGCCGCAGTCGTCAATAATATCGGAGCCAGAAACTGTCTTGTTTACAACATTGGCACCAATGGACTTGACACAGCAAACGGAGGCGGCAGCTCAACCAACGTCTATTTCATCAACAACGAAGTTTGGGGATGTTCTGACGTTGGCATAGGAAGCTGGTATGGAGACACAAATAGCATAATCAAAGACAACTACATCCATGACCATGATCCCGCTCACACCACAATGTATGGCTACGCCAACAGTTATTGGGGCATAGGTTTTGAAGGTGGCACCGGAACAGGAACCAACAACTACTATAAAGTAGAAAATAACACGATCAACAATGTAGCTGTCGGAATTATCACTAATCCAACACAAGGCGGAACAATGAATTACATTTCGATTACCGGGAACAAAATTAGCAATATTTGGGCTAGTTGGAATCCAGCAATTTACCTGCTATCATCGTCGTCATATAACATCATAAGTAACAACGAAATTACCAACGCTAACATCGGAGTTGGCATCGGCGACTCAAGCTGTGTAAGCAATGCTGTATACAACAATAATTATACAAATGTTGGAACAAACTTACGCAATTCTGGAACAGGCACTATTACTACAGCGCCCTAACACTACACACAGAAAAGAGCCTACAAGGCACTTTTCATCCTTTTTTTAATTGTTCTTAACAATCTTCTAAATCAGAGATAGCGCTGACATTTGAAAAATCTAAAGATCGCTCGTTGTATTTCTGTAAGTCTGCTCCATAAATTCTAAAGAGGCATTACGTACTTCTTGTAGCCATGATAAAGGTAAACCATCTAACGAAGAAGTTGCTTTCAATGCGGCTCTATGAACTTGCGAGCTATACCACGCATGCCATGCAAATATTTTATCGTTGTACACGTAGCTTGTTAAAAAAGGAATTTTTTCATGCATTTTTGTATCAATATAAAGTATGTTGCCAAGATTTTTGAAAGATATCCCGTGATAAGGTTCAGGATATTTCAGCAATGCTTTTTTCGCATAATACTTCAAAGAATCAGCTCGTTTATCATAAAAAGAAGAGTTACCAAACAATTGAAGGATACGTTTAGGCTGTAAAATCAAAAAGGAAGGATGAATGAATCTGTAGCAGTTCCTAGTCAAGCGCCCCCTTTTTAGAGGTCCATAGTCATCGGGAACATACAAGTAATCTCTTGCGCCTATTAGAACAGTCTTTTCATCAAATTTCGAGAACAACTCATCAATAGGCGAAAATAAAATACAATCTTGATCCAAAAAAACCGCGATCTCATCGGGTTGTTTTGCTGAATAATTTAGCAAAAACTGCAACCCTGCCGTATGAGTCTGCCAAGTAAATAAGACATCAAGACCAAACGTTTTTCCCCAATTAGGGCAACCAAGCCACGCAAATAAAGTGATATTATCAAATTTTTTTAATTCACCCTCAATGTTTTGTAATGTTTTTTGGCCAGATCCATTGTCTAGAATGTAGATTTTGTAATTGGGATAAAACTTTTCAATTTGTTTAACCGTCACGAGAAGAAAGTCGGGAGCGTTCCAGTGAACGATGCAGAAAACTCTTGAGCTATCTATCTTGCTCTTAAGCAATATTTGTGGCTTCATTGTTTTTCTAATTCGTTTTTCAACAGGTGATTTGATAATATCCCATAGGGACGGCGTTAAAATTCTCAGCATTTTTTTCCTAAATTGTGTACTTACTCGTTGCATCAAATTCATTACACCGAAAAATACAGATGTATAACATGAAATCAGAATTTTCAATATACACTGATTACGGAAGCTCTAATGTTAAGGTACAAACTAAAAGAGGATTAGCCAGAAAAAAATAGGGAACTGTCACCGTTGGTATAAACTAAACTTGTACTATTAAAAACTGCTAAATCGGATGTATTATAAAATATCGATTCCGCCATCACTATGCCATTTACAATATTTAGTCGGCTTAAGTAAAAAAAACTGTTCGGAGCAACAAATGTATTATTAGTTAAAGGACGTATTTGGGTCAATCGAACTAGACCATAACTAACAAGAACATGTGTTCCAGATGTAGAGTCAGAATATACAGGTGTTGGTTCACGCCTATTCTGTTCCAGCCAAGATGCACTCAATTTATCTTGTTCGGGAATGTAGGCGTTATAAAGACTTATAGCGATAGGCAGTTCATTTGAATCGATGAATCTATCAAAGTTAGTTAAGTAAAAATTGTTAACGGACCCATTAACCAAACGATTTACAAGCCCAACTTGGGAAAGGAAGTATGCACCTAAAAAGATGGCGATTAAAAGGAATACAAAGTGCTCGTTTTTACTTTTAGAATGTATCCCTCCTTTTAGAGTACGTTTTATTTTCATTGAACCTTTTACTACTGCACCTATTAGGAACTGACCGCCTAAAACAAAAGCCGGCGATAAAAATAGTAGAGCTATACCAAAGTATCGCGTAAAATTAAGTGTAGCGGCAAGCGGTGGAACTACAATACAGGAAACTAATAACACCACGAAAATGGATGAGATTGCTCTAAACTGAGAAGAAATCCCGATTTTTTTAGGTTTAATAAGTATAAGGAAGACACCAATCACTAAGAAAACATAGGATGCAGCAGTTAAAAACAGATTAATGATGGAAGCAGCAGTAAAGGCCGAAGGAGCAACGTACATAGAAGCTGCTGTACCCGAAGAAATCGCGGCCCCCGAAACTAACCGCTCAAAAATAAATCCAAAATTATAGGTCAATGACATTAAAGGCGCTATGGCCGTTATTGAATACCACGATAAATTGACTACATATATTAGTAGTAAAGTGATTGGATCAAGTACGTCATCATTGAATCCAGACTTAAACTTGGAGATTATAAAAAAAATGGTTATGATGGGCAGATAAATAAATGCAAGAGAGTAATGGGATACTGCTAATGCAGCGCCAAATATAACCAAAAGCACTCTACGTTTAGTTATTGATATTGAATTGTTTATCAGAAGAAAAATAGACAGAAAAAGAAACAGTTCGCCAATAATTTGCCTATTAAGACTTAATTGCTCGACTCCAAAAAAAGAAACAGAAGTAAAAATAAAGAAAAAAGCAGACAACAAACCAATCGATTTTCCGAATTCCTTTTCACCCATTCGGTAAAGACCAAGAGGTAATAGACAAATAATAAATGGATACAGGAGTTTGAAAACTAGTTCATCTTTAGCGCCCATCAAAGCAGAATAAACTGATGGCAACAGAGTTATTGAAAGCATAGAGTTATAGTTGAGCGTTATCAACGAGTTAAGAGGCGAATTTTGAGGATCCCAGTAACCGTTAATCTGTGTTAACCTAAACACTTGATATTCAAGGTTAATATCCCAACCTAAAACGTAGGTCGAAAGTAAAATTACTTGAAATACAACAGCTATGGATACAAAAAAAATTATAAAAGGAAATAAATTTTCAAGGATAAAACGATTAAATGAAAAACTCGTTATACATAACAAAGAAATCATTATACATGAAATGGAAATAAACAGAGTATGGTGATAAAAACTACCGACCGCGGCAATTATTAGAAGAGAAAAAAGCATTGAGTATATTGACAGAGATTTTCTTGAATTTAAGCCCAAATTAGTTTTTGATTTTAAATTAACAGAAATTTCATTTCTGGCGCTTATTAAGAAAAGCGTTAGAGTAAAGGCAGATATGGCAATAGTCAATGGAATAATAGACAATGGTCGAGAGTAGCCGAGAAATTGATATAACTCATTAACTAACAACCCTACGAACATTACAGAAGCAATACTTAGGGCTACCGAAAAAAGTAATGTTTCTAAAAAATTGTTGTCTTTCAACTTAATTAGTTTAAGAACAGCAAAACCGGGTATAATCGATAAGAATAAAAAAACCGCAGTTTCTCTTAAAAGAGGAATATCTAGCGAAATTGCAATATTCGCTAAGAAAGTTGAAAACGGAATAATTATTAGAGTATTTCTAAATACTCATCACCCTTGTAAAATATCCAAGGAATAAATCGATTATCTTAATGGCAACTGTAATTAAAAATAGAACAGCCATAAAGTAAGCTACATTTCGTACACGCATGCACGTTTTTACTGATAGATTGTTTCGTCCAAATGCCGATGTAGCAAATTCCGCTAGAATTAGAAAAGTTATTGCCAGAATAGCTAGGAATGTACTAACATCTTCAAATGCTAAAATGGTAACTTGCACGGCAGCTTGATCCACAATCGTATACTTATTTAACTCAAAAAGTCAAATCTTCAATGGCAACAAGCTAATTTAGGTCGACATGACCATACTTATCAAAATGGGCTTGTAAAAATCCAATATAATTTGCCATCATCCCGAAATAATAGAGCACTGCAAAAGCAAAATCTCTCTTTTGCTTCGTAAAACGATAAGCGAAATATGAAAATTTTAAGCCTCCCCATAAAACTAATGGTGGAAAATAGATGACAATTAAATTGTTATCTTTGTATTTATGAAACTGGAAATGATTTCCGTAACCGTACCAACGATTCTTTTTCCATAACGCAATTAGCGTTCTAAGCGGATGCTTGGCGTATAGTCTAGCAGACTTGTTAGCAGCAAGAATCCAACCTGACAACCTTAACCGTCTTGAAATGTCAACATCTTCCATCGCGCCCTTTATGTGGACATCAAAACCGCCCACACTATCCAAAGCTGCAGAACGAAAAATAGCGCCCCCCGTACCGATTATTTCAGGGTTACTTGAATCTCTAATATACCGAGCACCAACATACCTACCTAACATATTTCCTTTTAATGCTGAAACACAAATCCCTTCAGCGGCTCCCACATTAAGATGTTTCTCCATAAATTCAACTTGGCTTCTAACAAAATTACTAGCTAAAACCAAGTCATCATCTTCAAATAATACATAATCACCTTCAGCATTATCAACCGCTAATTGTCTACTAGCGCCAAGTCCAACGCCACCACTTGAAATAACAACAGTCTTAATATCACTGTTTTTAGCGAAATTTTGGGCAAGCGAAAATGTGTTGTCGGTGCTGCCGTCGTCAATTATTACAATTTTTATTTTTTCATGAGGATAGTCCTGAATAGACAGACAATCGAGCGCTGTCTTCATAACATTAGCACCGTTCTTAACGCATAGTCCGACGGTTACTTTTTTGCTCATGTTAAACACTTTCAATTAAAAGGATAGCAGAAAAATGGAAAGAGAAGTAACTGCATCTGACTATCACAGTTCAATACTCGTAACAAAACCAAGGACTACATTATCGGTTAACGTTCTAGAAGCAAACGCTCTATTTTTGATTGTACTTCGTTTTTATCTTTATTCTTAAAATACCACTCAATAGTTTTCTTAAAGCCTTCTGGATAGTCAACTTTTGGTTTCCAACCGAAATTCACAGTTGCCCTAGTCATATCAGCTGCTCTTGAAGCTACTCCTTGAGGTTTTGACAGGTCATGATGTACCTTTTCGGGTCGCCATTGTGTAATGTCGAAAACTAATTCAGCAGCCTGGTTTATTGTTAACCGATCGTCTCTGCCGGCATTCAATGGTGAACCATCCTCGATTCGTTCGGATGCAAGTATTAACCCGTCAACAATATCTTGAACATATGTAAAGTTACGATCTTGGTTGCCTGTGCCCCAAATTACGTACGGGTCCATCTCGATGAAGGCTTTTGCTATTAAAGCAATAATTGCATGCGTCTCATTTTCCCTTGGTCCATACGCAGTAAAGATTCGAACAGCAGCTGTCTTCATTCCATATTGTTTGTGGTAAGCAGCTAAAGCCATTTCACCCATTAGTTTAGCCCAGCCATATTCTAGATCAGCAAAAGCTTTGTCTCTAACGAAAGGATTGGCATCACTTTCTTTTAATAGATACGAGGAACCAGTTGTATCTTGCAGATACGACGGGTAAACACATGCAGAGCTGGCAAAACAGAGCCTATCCACCCCTGCACGCCATGCCTCTTGGAAAACAAGTTGATCAAGTATCATATTTGAGCAGCATTGTGCCGGGTGAGAATCTATGTATCCTCTTCCGCCATGAAGTGCAGCTAAATGGAAAACCACTTCCTGATCCTTCAGAACTTTTTTTGCAAAAGATATATCCTTTAAGTCATCAATCCAAACGGACAAATCATTAAATGTCATGTGATTATCAGCGTCGCCACGTTTCAAAGGATACTCTAGATTCTCAAGCTTTCCACTTGAAAGGTCATCCGCAACCGTTACGATAGCACCTTTTCTTAACAGTGTGTCGACAAGATGGCTCCCTATGAAGGAAGCGCCTCCTGTTACGAGAACTTTTCTATTTTTCCACAATTAAATCACTCCCAAACTTTCATACAAATAATTTTTCAAATTTATTCACCTTAATTACCAAAAGCTCATCCGAAAAACGAAGCAAAAATATCGGATGATTAACTTTCTAGTAGATTTTCAAGAGGCACGAGAACTTTATTCCAGTCCAATTCAATGGCTTGCTCATAGGCTGCGTTACTTAATTTTTCCCATTTTTCCGGTTCAGAATTGCTATCTATTATCTCCAAAAAGTTTTCTTTATTAAACGGTAAGACGCCCTTAAGCTCATGTGAAAACTGAAGCCAATCAACTGATAATACTGGCAAACCATAAGCCAGATAACTTAAGATTCTGGATGAATGATGACTTCTCCGGAAAGCATCCTTAGAAACCGTATTAAGACCGAATTGATAATTCTTAAGAATATCAAGCGAAGAAGCGTACCCTTTATAATTAAGATGATATTTTTTCGCAGGTTTATCTTTTCCGTATACATCTATAGCGTAGGGACTTGCTTGCGTTAAAGAAGCTATTAACTCGGGGTTGCTCCAATAAGCATCCGAATTGCCTAATGAAATTATTGAATAAGGGAAAAAATAAGACGCGATTTTCTTTTTAGGATAACAACCGTATTTAATGGTAACAAAATTATTCCCATTCCAAATATGTCTTCGAACATAATCCTCTGTTGTTTTCCATGGGAACACAACGTAATCAGCTTTATGAAATATCTCTAACTCTATCTCTCTCAGATCTCTAACGCATTTAATGTCTCTTGATTGTCCTGAAAAGTTAAATTCATCGGCCATCAAAGATTCACAGCTGAAAATTTTGATGCAATTCGGTAAATCTCGCGTTAAAACATAAGACCACGGTGTTTCAATGCCAATTACTGCATCATATTTTTGAGTTTTTATTATTTTTTCTAATCTATCCGCTGTTTTTCTAATATTTCGCATTTCATGACCCATAACCAGCGATAAACCATGCTGATAATAATACCATAACTGCGAAGAGAAATAATTGCCGGGAAAGCAAATTGTATCAACAGTGAAGCCTCGAGATACTAAGTAATTCCTAAATGCGTTGCATCGTCCATTGCCGCCTCCGATTCTTGAGTGGGCAATTATTAGCACCTTCATATATCGACATCTACTTCAGGTTACATAAGGAAAAATGGTGAAAAATTTGTGCCCTACAAGCGATAAAGGTCATTCTTGATTAATTATTTAATCTATTGATATTAGCTATGTACTTTCCAACGTATGCGTCGGCAGAGAAATTTTGGTAGTATACTGTCTTTGCCGACGCATACGTT
>CAYPGY010000019.1:0-21251 GCA_964410435.1 uncultured Candidatus Bathyarchaeia archaeon | reverse complement strand
TGTAGTGTGGTCTTCGGCCACGTGAACCTGGGAAAGCTGGCAGCCACTTATCTATTTCAAACTTTCTATTACAGATTATTTTTCCGTTTGTTGCTAACTGCCATTTTTTTGAGATAAAAAGGGAAACGGCCGATTCTTGGATTAGATCACGAAATACTTCGGTGAAAGCGGAGTAATCTCACTCCAGAACGAAACTTCCATATCTTTAACTCCGGGAACAGCAGCAATCTCGTCTCGCACGGCAAAAAGATGCGCAAAATCCTTCACAACCCCAATAGCCAGCAAATCGTGGTCTCCCACCGTCTTTGTGGCTACGATAATGTTTCTCATTTTAATTAATGTCTCCACAATCTGGTTGGAATCAAACGGAGTCTTACCGGCCTCAACTGGAGAAATATCAATCATAAAAACCGCCATTGCCTCGTAGCCTATCGCTTTTGGATTAAGAATAATCGTGGAACCGCGGATAACGCCTTTCTCTTGAAGTGCATTGTAGCGGTCGATTATTGTGTCTGGCGAAAGGTTCAGTGAAGTTGCGATTTGGCGGAATGAAGTGCGCGCATCCTTAGATAGTGCTTCAATAATGCAGAGATCTATATTATCCAGATTATTTACCTCCGGATGGACAGGGTAAATCAAAGTTCTCGGGACAAAGTAAGATATCATGAACCCATATGCTTGCAGATATCTCCCTAACCATGGGGTGAGCTTTGATAACCTCCTTAAGCTGGCTAAGTCTAGTCACGTTCTTGACAATTGCAACTGCATAGATACTATGTCGCCCCATCGTCGGCGTAGAGAAGATTATTTCAGGCATTTTTTTTAGAGCCAGCATGATATCCTCGATATGAGAAAAATCCGCTTTTATTCCAAAACTAGCAACACAGTCAAACCCGAAGCTTTTAGGATTCAGCAGGATGGTTGTGCCCCTGGCAACGCCGTTTTGCTCTATTTTCTTGAACCGTTTGCTTATGGTGTCAACTGAGACATTGCAGCTTCTTGCGATTGCAGCGAAACTAGCCCTTGCGTCTTTCTGTAGTGCCCTTATGATAGCTAAGTCGACTTCGTCTAGTTCTTGGCTCATGATGTTTACCGAGGTTAAGTTAGTGCTGATTTAATATAATGATTCTGCTCTAGCAGCAACAACAATAATCCACAAAACCGATATTTTAAACGTTTTTATCTGAAAATACAGATTTCACACGCCATTATACTCTACGAAATCTTATATATTGCCTGAAATATCTTATGAAAACAAGGGCTGCACTTGCGACTGGAAGAAGCGTTAAATCAAGTCGAGCACAGATTTGAAGACGGTCTCAGAAAGAGATACGCTTGCTCACACTGCGGCAAAACCTGGGTAGAAATTGTAGGAATTTTTTCAATAAAGACTGAAGGCCAAGAAGACATCGTTTTTAGGTTAGGTGAAGAATCCGAAGCTTGTCGAAACTGCAAAGCCAAGACAAGAACATGCTATGCATGCGGTTCCACAGACACCTACGAAATCAATTTTCCATCAAATACCCAAGAGTCACCGCTGAGCTTTAACCGGATACGTATAGTCAGCAAAACGTAATAAAAAAACGGTGAAGACAACCATGTATAAAACTCCGAAAGACTTTATGGCATATGTAAAAGATAGAAACCCTAACCAACCAGAATTCCACCAAGCAGTATCAGAAGTAGTGGAATCCATCTGGCCGGTAATTCAAAAAAACCCAAAATACCAAGATGCGAACATCCTAGAAAGAATCGTTGAACCCGAACGCACAATCATGTTCAGAGTAACATGGGTTAACGACAAAGGAGAAGTTAAAGTAAACAAAGGCTACAGAATCCAGATGAACAGCGCAATCGGCCCATACAAAGGCGGGTTACGCTTCCACCCAACAGTCAACCTAAGCGTCCTTAAATTCTTAGCTTTTGAACAGGTTTTCAAAAACTCTTTAACCACTTTACCAATGGGCGGCGCAAAAGGCGGCTCTGACTTTGACCCCAAGGGTAAAAGCGATGGTGAAGTCATGCGCTTCTGCCAAGCATTCATGACTGAACTACAACGCCACATCGGACCAAACTTAGACGTTCCAGCAGGCGACATCGGCGTCGGCGGACGAGAAATCGGCGCAATGTTCGGCACGTACAAAAAATTACGCAATGAATTCACAGGCGTCCTAACAGGCAAAGGCCTAAACTGGGGCGGGTCACTCATCAGACCAGAAGCCACAGGCTACGGTTGCACATACTTCGCTGAAGAAATGCTTAAGACAAAGAAGGACTCGTTCAAAGGCAAAATCGTAGCAATCTCGGGATCAGGCAACGTTGCCCAATATGCAGTTGAAAAAGTCACACAGCTAGGCGGCAAAGTTGTTACATTATCTGACTCTGACGGTTCAATCTACGATAAAGACGGAATCGATGCAGACAAATTGGCATTCGTCTTAGACTTAAAGAACAACAAACGCGGGCGCATAAAGGAATACGCAGAGAAATATACAGGCGTCGAATACATGGCAGGCAAACGTCCATGGGGAGTAAAATGCCAAGTTGCACTTCCATGCGCTACCCAGAACGAAATCAGCGGCGACGATGCAAAACTGCTCGTTAAGAACGGATGCTTTGTAGTTGCTGAAGGCGCAAACATGCCAACTACACCAGAAGGCATCGAAGTCTTCCTAAAGAATAAAGTTCTTTATGCACCAGGCAAAGCAGCAAACGCGGGCGGCGTCGCAACTTCAGGACTTGAAATGTCTCAAAACAGCATGCGCCTATCATGGACAAAAGAGGAAGTTGACGAAAGACTACACAACATCATGAAAGCCATACACGCTACATGCGTTAAATACGGCAAAGACGGCGACTTCATCAACTACGTCAACGGCGCAAACATCGGCGGCTTCGTAAAAGTAGCAGACGCGATGCTGGATCAAGGCATCCTCTAAGCATCAAAAAATGGCCATAAAGGGAAAACGAAAATGACAATAACGGTGAAAACAATCTGGAAAACGCAGAAGGACGGCGAAGTCTGCGCCACATGTAAAGCTCTGGACGGTTATACGTGGAGCTTTGACGCTGGCGAGCCGTACCCGAAACAGTTGATTCACCCCCTTTATGGTCCAGTATATGACCTAAGGCCTGCAGCAGATGGAAGTATGATTAAAGAAAAGAAGGGGCACCGTTGCAGGTGTACGCTAGAGCACCAGTTTGATGTATCCAACGCTGACACAGACGGGGATAATAGCTCCAAAAAGCAGACACCACGCATTAAGGTCATATAGAAATAGCTGAATCAGATAAGTTCGTTGATGAATTATCTGATTAACCGTTTTTTTTATTTTAGTTTCCCAAGTGTGAATGATAAATGTTCAACATTATTCGTTTATGCACATATATTTAATTTTCAATAGATTATTTAATCAAAAGTGCAAATATTATTCACGGACATGATGATATGGCAAGAAATAACATTAAAAACGAAAAGTATGTCCAAGCAAGCACGAGTTGTGATCTTGATGCACAATGCGCTTGCTGCGGCAAAGAACAACCCGAATATGCCCTCGAAGACAAACAATTATGCGTAGACTGTTATATGGCCGAAATAAGCTTCTGGAACAAAGAGTAACTTCATACACAAATCTCCGATTTTTTTGGGGGTTAACAGTTCAAATACAGTGAAATAGCAAACCCTTGATCCACAGCCAGACAGAAATCAAACGTAGCACGATATATACATCAGGAAGCTTCGCAAATAAAAGAAAAATGAAGAAGCCATACTTGAACTTCAAAGATCTGCATATCAGAACGAGGCAAAAATTTACCGAAACTTGGAAATCCCCCCGTTAAAGCAATCCCTTTTTTAAAGCCACAATAGAGGGCAAAATCGTCGGTTCAGTAAGAGCAAACATAAACAGCGGATTATGCCACATCGGAAGACCAAATTTTAATCTACAGTATCAGAACCGCGGAGTCGAAAAAGCGCTCCTTACCGAAATCGAGTATGAATATTCAACTTACAGGCGGTTCGAACTCTTCACGGATATAAAAAGTCAAAGAAGTATCTGCCTATACTAGAAATTGGAGTACAAGGCATATAAAACAGAGGCTACGTCAAATACGTTGAGCCTTATCTGTTTTGAGAAGGTCAAGCAGGTATGAAGTTAAGTTTATCCAACGGAATCTTCAGTAAACTCAGTTTAGAAGAAAATTTTTACTCAGTTGTAGAGTTGGGTTTTGAGAATATTGAGTTCAACATGAAAAGCGTCAAGAAGGAACATGATACCGACGTTTACCGCGAGAAGCGCCTGCGTGAAGAGACAAACCTGAACTGTCTAACTTTGCACGCGGCGACGCTGCATATGGAGGACCCAGTGGAGGTTTACCGAGCTGTCTATTATGGCAAGATTTCGCTGGAATGCGCCAAAGCCCTCCATGCACCCATAATGACCGTACATTCCAATGTATCTAAAACGTTGAGTAGAAGTGCAAGAAGGCAGTGTCTTGAGGGCTTTTTCGGCGAAATAATTCCTTTTGCGGAGACGTTTGGGGTGAAGTTGGCGCTGGAGAACCTCTCAGTCACTTCAACTGGGTACGGGAAAAACGTTGAGGAACTTGAGGAAATACTTGATGTTATTGACCCGAAGCGTGAATTGGGTATGACTTTTGATTTATGTCACGCGTTAGAAACTGGCGTTCTTGAGGAGTTACTTGAGCAATATGCCAAACGCATATGTAATGTGCATATGGCGAACCGTGATCACCAGCCATTCATGGAGGAAACCCCTGAGCTGCGCCAGTTCTTGACTGACTTGCATGATTGTGGATACGCTGGACCGATAACTCTAGAATTAGAACATACAACATCGGTTCCACAGATAGCCCAAACCAAAGCCTTCTTTGACAGCCTGCTAAAAGAATACTGAATTATTTGCTAAATTTTACGGCTGCATAACCCACGACGCTCGAGGGGTCTCCGATTACGTCGCCGCTGTTATGATATGCCAGCAGCTCAGCCTTTGCTTCCACGCCAACTGCATAAGTGATAAGCGAGGTTATTGGGGCATAGCCGCAGGCAGTAATGTTCTTATCCTCGACGATGTCATAGAAGCCTTTAGCGTTCAAAGCGAGAACCTGTTTTAGTGCTGCCTCATCCTTTGCTTTAGCCTGCTTTGCCGACTCGTAATGTGTCATGTCCGATGAGGCGATGACCACGGTGTTAGTGGCGTCCAACGCTTTCACTAATGCCCTGCCGATTTCCACTGCTGACGTATAATCCTGCATTAGAAAACAGATGGGAACAATCTTGAAGCTGTCACCATATGAGTACTGCATAAAGGGAAGCTGTACCTCTAGCGAGTGCTCGAATTTGTGGGCTACATCATCCACGTCAAGCACGTCTGTTTCCGCTCTTATAGCGTCTGCAAGTGCAGTGTCGATTTCTACGTTGCCAAGCGGAGTCTGCCACGTGCCTTCCCGCATGATCGCCAATGCACTGCCATATCCAGTGTGGTTTGGTCCAAGAAGCACTACTGTATCGGGTTTACCATCTAAGGCTAAGTTGTAAAAAGAGTGCGCCGCCACAGGGCCGCTATACATGTAGCCTGCGTGGGGGCAAATCAACCCCACGATGTTACGTGGGTAGGTTGTGTTGTTTACTGCGGGGGTTTTTTGTGGTCCGAGTTTGTGGAGAAAACAACCTTTAAGTTGTGCTCTGAGTGCTTCGGCGCTGCCCTCATAAAATTGAGAAGCAACAACTGCGCGCCGAAGTGGAGCCAACCTTTTAGGGTTCCTCCTCCTCTTCGCGTGTGACTTTTGCTTCAAAGTCCTCAATGGTGAAGGAGGGGTCTTTGTCTGCTGGTAAGTCGCCTCTTTCACGGAGTACCTGACGTGCTAGTAGCCAGAATATGACTGCTAGTGCGCGGCGGCCTTTGTTGTTGGTTGGGATAACTACGTCAACACCAGCGAATTCGTTGTCTGTACTGCATAATGCCACGATTGGAATACCGACTGTGGATGCCTCTTTGACTGCTTGAGCATCTGCACGTGGATCGCATACAACGATGACTTCGGGGTCAACTCTGTTTTGGTATTGTGGGTTGCTGAGTTGGCCTGGGATGAATCTGCCGATGAGTGGTGTTGCACCAGTGTATTTACAGAACATTTTAACTGGTTCGTGAGCGTAAAGTCTTGTTGCTGCTATGGCAACTTTGGCTTTTTCATAGCGTGAAAGGAACTTTGCGACTGTGCGGATGCGGTCATCTGTTTTCTTTACGTCTAATACGAATAAGCCGTCTGGTCTGACGCGGTAAATGAATGGTTCCATATCCAGAGTTTTCATTCTGGTACCGATGTGGATGCCTGCGGATAGTAGAGTGTCGCGTGGTAGCAAGAGCGTTTCTTCTGGTGTACCTTCTGGAACCTCTTCCTCTTCTTCGAGAAACTCGCCTTCTGCTGGGGTTTCTTCAGCGGCGGGTTCTGTGGTGGTTTCTTCTTGAGGAACTGGGATTTCTGTTTCAACCTGTTCCTGTGGTTGCTCTTCTACTGGGTTTTCTGTGGGTTGGTTTTCTTTTACTTGGTCTTCAGACATTTTCATCTTCTCTTTTTAGCGTATATTTAGGTCAGCCATTTTGGCTCTGTTGCCAAGGAAATGCTCTATGCGTATGAGCTCGTTTAGTTTGGCTATACGTGATCCTTCTACTACGCCGGTCTTGATGACTGGGCACTTGTAGGCTACAGCCAAATGGGCGATGTGCCAGTCGCATGTGTCTCCTGACCTATGTGAGACTACTGGAACATAACCGTTGTGTTGAGCGGTCTCTATTGTTTCGGCCGCGTCGGTTAATGTGCCTATCTGGTTGACTTTTATTATGATAGCGTTTCCAGCGTTAATCTTAATTCCGTTATTTAACCTTTCAGTATTGGTTGTGAACAAATCGTCGCCGCAAATTAAGCAATTCTTTGTTTTCTTTGTTAGTTCTGCAAAGCTGTCGAAGTCGTCTTCGTGGAATGGGTCTTCAACGTAGGCTAAGTGGTACTTGTCTACTAAGCTTATCATGTACTCAAGCTGCTCAGCTGTATCACGTTTAACAGCATCGATGTCGTAAACGTATTTTTCCTCTTTTGGCTTCCAGAAGTTGCTGGCTGCGACGTCTATGCCGAAGCCGCATTCGAAGTCCATTTCGTTGCCGACTTCCTCGCAGGCTTTAGCGATTAATTCAAAAGCGTCGTCTGTTGAGACGTTTCCTATCCATGCGCCTTCGTCGCTTTTGCCGCCGTTGAAAGTGGTTGATTTCTTTTTGAGGGCGTCGCCGATTTTTTTGTGTATTGCTATGTTGGCGGTTTGTGCTTCAAGAAAGCTTTCTGCGCCATGTGGGAGTGCAAGGTACTCCTGTATTGCGGGGGATTTGCCGCGGGCGTGTGCGCCGCCTGTTATGCAGTTGCCCAGTGGGAAGGGCATCTGGTTTGCTGCGTTGCCGCCTAAGAATTGGAATAATAAGAGTCCGTGGCTGTTGGCTGCTGCTTCAGCGTTTGCAAGGCTGATTGCGAACGCGGTGTTTCCGCCGATGTTTTTGAAGTCTGTTGTTCCGTCGATTTCGTGCAGGGTGTTGTCGATTTCCTCTTGGAAGTCGGCGTTTAAGCCTGCAAGTTCTGGGGCGATTAAGTCATCAACTTTTTTGATGGCTGCCTCAACGCCGCCCTGCGGGTAATACTGGACTTCGGTTTTGCCTTTGCTTTTTCCAGCTGGGGCTCCTGCTCGTCCGAATCCGCCGGCAGTGATTACATCGACTTCTATGGTTTCGTCTCCGCGGTTATTGAAAATTTTTCTGGCAATGAGGTCCTCAATGATTGATGACACGCAACTACAACCTCAAGTCGCTATATTTTTGTCACGGGGTTATTTTAGGTTTCGGAAAAGCGGGTCTGCAGCTTTAGCGGCTGTAGCAAAATGATTGTTTTGTCCATAGTGAAGTGATCTGTATGGGGAAGTATCACTATTGATTCTAAGTAGATTGTGGCAGCCTAATTTTGTTTTTTAAAAAAATAGAAGAAGAAGGGAGTGCTGCCCGGCTACATCATCTTCCAAAACTTTTGGCAGAAACAGCCGTTTTTAGTTCAGCGTCGGGTTTGGGTTGCGGGTTGGTTGTGGGCTTTACACAAGGTAGTTCAGAATCGTCTGTTTTGCAGTCTACGTTTTCTGGTTGCTGGCTGGTTAAGAGCTTCTACACTGGCTACAAATTCTACCAAAAAAGAGAAAAAGGGAGTTTTGGCTGTCTTGTCGCCGCTATGGGCGTTTTCTTAGAGCAAGCAGCCCCACGATGGCTATAGCGATTATTATTGCCACAGTAGCGCCTACAACGTACATCATCAGTTCGCTGCTTGTCACTGGTCCCGTCGTCGATGCCTGTGTCGGAGCCGGAGTAGCTGCGGAGTCAACTGAGAACGCCGCAACAGCCTGCGACGGATAATAAGCGCCGCTGCCGCCGAAAGAAGCGTAGACCGTGTATTTGCCTGTGATGTCTGGCTGCCAGTTGAAGCTGAAAAAGCCGTCTATGTCGCTGGTGGTTGTGCCTATTGTTCTGTAGTTGCCGTTGCCGTCGACTACGCTTAGCGTGATTGGGAGTCCTGTTGCGTTGAGGGGTTTAGCGAATTGCTTGTATACGTAGAGCATCCAGTCGCTTTGGCTTTCGTCGGAGACTGCAGGTACGCCGTGGGGGAATCGGAGTAGTAATGCGTCGCTTTTTGTGCCGGGTGAATTATCCATAACTGTACCGCTTATAGTGATAGAGCTGCCTAGCGTTGAACTGGTAAGCGGGGCATTAACTGTCATCACAGTCGGTCCTTTGCCGACCGCATACAATTGCATATCATAGGTGTCCATGGTTGCCATAATGCTGTCACCGATGATTGCAAGTCCACCCCAGCCAGTCTGGCGGAACAAGCCGTTAGCTCTCCAGATGAGTTCTCCGCTGGTTGCGTTGAGGCATAGGAATGGTGCACCTCTTGGCAGTGGCTGATTGGGCGAGTGTTCTCCGGTGCCTATGTAGAGTTTGCCGTCTGTGATGAAGGTGATTCCGACCCACCAGTTGCTGGCGAACATGCTTTCTGTGTAGGGGTCTTTTACGGTGTAGTTCCAGAGTAGGTTTCCATTATTGACATCGTAACAGTAGACTATTCCTGCGACGCCGCAGGCGTAAAGTTTGTCGTAAGCAACTAAATGCGATGTGAGTACTGTGCCTTCGTAGATGTCTAGGTAGTACTGTGACGCTGATGGACCCCAAGCCATGTCGCCTGTTTCTAAGCTGACGCCGTAATGCTGTCTAAGTTCCTTCGACCAGAGGATGCCCATTTTAGACTGTTCGCTAAATGTGGCCCAGCTTATGGTTTCGTTGCCTGAAACCCAATGAGAAGGCGATGCCCATTGCTTGTTGAACAGTACCCGTCCTTCTTGTCCGTCCTTCAAGCTGATGCCCCACATAGCAACGTTAGAGGGTGCTGCGCTGGCGCCGAATCCGCCGCCGAGGTTTGACCCGACAACCCTATCGTCGAAGTATGCTACTTGAACACTGCCCGGGAGGTTCTTAGGTATCGTTACGTTCCAGCTGTATGCATCTTTTGCTGCCTGCGTGTCTGCTCCTGCGTCGAATGTCATTCCGTTCACAACGTTTCCCCAGCTGCCGCCGCCTACATAGTAGCCTGTAGCTGAAGCTTCGATAAAGTTAGTCATGTTCCAGTCAGCCATCCAGCCGTTGGCTTGGTCTACTACTAGTATGTGGATTCCTCCGTTTGGATCAGTCATGGTTGTGCCTGTTGGCGGGTTCTTGATGGTGAATGCCCAGTTTCCAGTGTCAGCGCTAAAAGCGTACCAAGTTGCTGGTGATGGGGGCCCGAAGAAGCTGAATCCGCCTGTGGTTACCCATAGATACGAGAAGGTGCCCATGTAGTTGAAGCCTTGGTAGTAAAGTTCTTGTCCGAAAGCTATTGATTGATTGTTAAGGAATGTTTTAGCCCATAGCTCTTTACCCGTGTGTAGATCTATGCAGTGATAGATTACTGGTTCAGCGAAGCCCCCGAGTAAACCTCCAGCGTATGTTGCATAGTAAAGTTTACCGTCAAGTATCAATCGGCTTGACCATACGCCCTCGTATGCGTCGCCTATACCGAATCCGACGGGGCCCTGATTTATCGAGTTGGCAATGCCTACATCGCCTCCGACTAACCCACCCATCGTTAACGGTTTATTCCAGAGTATGTGGGCGGTTTCGGGTGCGTCATCGTTGTTGAAGACGAACCGGTTGGGGACGTCTGAGCCGCTGAGTCCGCCGGATGCTTGCAGCCAGTTTCCTGCAATGGTGTACCATTCTCTGATTTGTGAGTCGATTGGCCGCGTCCAGTATTCGGTGGGAAGCGGTACGCCGGGGTATTGGGGTATTGGTTCCTGCTGAACTACTAGTGTCAATTTGTCGCTGTCGCTGGCTGAGTAGTAAGTGTTGGAAACTATTGGTCCGGTAAACGCTCCGACTCCGGTGTAGTTGTACCATTGTGCGGGGAAATGGGTTTGCAGGATGTAGTTGCCGACCATGTCTGGGGTGTACTGGGTTCCTGAGCCGCCTGTTGAATCCGTTATGAACGGGCCTAAGGTTTCTGTGGTGTTGTCTGGTTTTGTAATGGTTACGGTTATGCCTTTGAATGATTCAGTGGCGTTCTGTGTTGGCGCTGAAATGCCGAAGTGGATTAGCACGGATTGGCCTACTCCTACGGGGTTAGGCCTTGCTCCGATGAAGGCGTAGGATGTCATTGTGTTGGGTTGTGGTGGTCCGAATTGTGCTTGGCTTGTTGGTAGAAATACAATTGATGCTGTCAAGGTTATCAATGCGAATATTGCGGTTAAAAAGCTGATTTTTCTTTTTGCCATTGTTTGCTCTCCTAAAAATTAAGCGTACACTTCTTTGTGTACATTTATCGTTCAATACTTCTAGCATATAAAAGTTATTAAAAATCGCACCTATTTTTAGAGGTTTTAGCAGTATGAATCCTATAATGATTTTAGCTTTTTTTTATAGGGGTCAATTTGCAGTAATAAAAGCGGGGAAACTGCTTAAGATGAGAATGTTTTTGTTGCTCTGCCGACCTGCCCCCCTTCCTTATCAGTAAAGTAGGTTGCTTGTGTGGTTGTAGGTGTTTTTTCTTTTCTGGATGTGAATTGTCCTGATGTGCCACATGTTTGTTTGTGTGGGCGGCGCTGTTTTTGGTTTGCAGTTTGATTTTTTGCCTGTTTGAATGTGGGATAGTTGATTTTCTGCACATCGGCAACATGGTTCTATGTACACGGGATGTGGATGTGAATGTGAAAGTACATAGCGAACATCTAAAAAGCCACAAGAAACAAATTCTATGGTAGGTTCACTCTTTTCCTTTTCAAGTAATAGTTGAACCAAGTTTACTCTGCATATAAGGCAAAGGGTAGGTCGGAAGAGCAAAAGCTTTCTTTTTAGCCCTTTAATAGTAGATCAAAAAAACGGCTGTTTCGTCTGCCATTGCTTGTGGAAAACCCACAACCAACCAGCAACCCAACTAAACCCAGAACCAAAAAACGGTTGTTTCTGTAAAAACTTTTTGAAGGTGAAGTAACGGGGCCGTATTATCTTCTACTGATTTGAAATTAAAACGAAATCGTCCTCTTGACGGCTATAGTCGAGTTGGACCTGCTAATAAATGTCGGTTTAACGATTGTCCGATTATTCAGTTTGCGTCGAAATCAATGCCCAAAAATCGGGGTTGCCGTTAAATATTTGTTAAAGACAGAATTAGCATTATTGATATTTTACACGTTAAAACCCAGCAGGCATGCGGTTAATTGACATTTCCGATGCAAAACTCACCATAAAACCATGGTGCAAACACCTTCAAAAAAACATGGCGTTTAACCTTCCAGTGCAGTTAACTTAAAGAACCAGCAACAAACTATACATAGCATTCTAAAAAATAACGGGGAAAGTGGTGTAAGCAGCAAGTGTCAGCAGCAACATTCGAAGAGATGAGTGCATCCGACTTTTTCTACCGCAACCGAGACATCGCAGGCTTATCTAACCCATCACGCAGCATATTCGTAGCCATCCGCGAAGCCGTTGAAAACAGCCTTGACGCTGCTGAAAGCGAAAAAATTCCCCCTGACATTTACGTGCGCTTATCCTTTGAAGCTGAAGCAACACAGGACACCCAAGTCTACAAGCTCCGCGTTGAAGACAACGGATGCGGCATCCAGCCACGCTTCATACCATCCGCATTCGGACAAGTCCTCTACGGTAGCAAATACAAACTAAAACAAGCCCGCGGAACCTTCGGACTCGGCGGTAAAATGGCGGTGCTCTACGGCCAAATCACAACTCATCAGCCAGTAAGCGTAACATCAAGCACTGGGCAGGAAAAAATCTACAGTTTCAAACTGATGATTGATATCCAGCGTAACAAACCCATAATTTTGGATCGTAAAGTCCTCATAAACAAGGATAACTGGCACGGCACAATCATCGAATTCACGCTTGAAGGCGACTACCTCCGCGCCATGCCCAAAATAATCGAGTACTTCAAGCAAACCGCCATGGTCAACCCATACGCGAACCTGACTTTTGTGGACCCCAAAGGCCGCCTCTACAAATTTAAAAGGGCAACCACAACAATGCCCGACCCACCCAAAGAAACAATGCCTCACCCATACGGTGTAGACGTCGAGCTACTACAGAGACTAATCCAGATAACAGATTGCACCACAATGACGGGATTCCTCCGTCAGCACTTCCACCGCGTAGGAGAAGTCACCGCCCAGAAATTCCTCGACTTTGCCAAAATCCAAGCTAATAAAAACCCAAAAAAGCTCACCCACGAAGAAATCGTGCGGCTGATGCAAAACCTCAAGAAATACAAAGATTTCCTTCCACCAGACGCAAGCTGCCTTTCACCCCTCGGTGAAGAGTTGCTTAAAGCGGGTGTCATGAAGGAACTTAATCCCGAGTACCTCGTGGTGCATCAGAGAAAACCCTCCACCTACGAAGGCCACCCATTCATCGTTGAGATGGCGATGGCTTACGGTGGCAATGTGCCCAAACGGGACAACTTTGTAATTTACCGATTCGCCAACAAAATTCCCTTACTATACGACGAAGCAAGCGATGTCGCATACCGCGTAATCTCCAACATGAACTGGAAACGCTACAAGGTAGCGCCCGAAATGCCCATTGCAATCGTCGTGCATATCTGCAGCACAAAAGTACCATACAAAACCGTCGGAAAAGAATTCATCTCTGACCGCCCAGAAGTCAGACGCGAAGAAGCAAACGCGCTACGTGAAGTCGCACGCCAAATCCAGCATTTCCTAGCCAGACAGGAACATGTTCATAACGAAAAGAAACGCTTAAGCATATTCAGCAAATACCTGCCTAAAATCGCTGAATTCTCAACTACACTAGCAGGCGAAACAAGAAAACCAGATATAGAAAAATTACTCAAGAGTGTACAGAAGTATGGAGCAGAGGAAGAATAAAGTAGCAGAACGCAGGCTTGAAGTCCTAAAAGAGCTAAAATCCTTCGGCGCCAACATCTACAAGCAGCTAGACGAAGGAAACTTCCCAACAGTTACCATGCCAAGCCGCTCAACAGAAAACATTAATTATGACCCTGTCACCCGCCAGTACATTCTCGGCGATAAAGCCGTTGGCAGAAGCACCCGAAACATCCGCCACATAAAACCCTTCACGCAACTAGCATGGGTTGCACTTTTCAGCAACGAACTAACCACCCAACGTAAAACCTCAACCTTAAGAGATGTCTACTACTCCTCGCAAGCATACGAAATGACCTTCCAAGACCAGCAGGAATCAAACAATCTCATCACCGATTTAGAAACCTTAACTGGCTTTGCACGAGAAGACTTTAACATCTTCCCAGAGGAACGAAGCGCAATATTCGGCGACTTAGACATCGGCTACACAGTCCCCGGATACGAAGGCAAAAGCGTAAACTTAACCAGCCACCCAGACGGTGTACTTATCGGCCCAGCCGTAACCTCCGCTGAGTTCCAGAAAACAAGCGCAAAAATAGTCATAGCCATCGAGAAAGGTGCACTTTTCACCAGATTCATCGAGGAACGCGTACACAGCAAACATAACGCGTTGCTTATTTCATGCGGTGGCCAAGCGCCAAGACAAACCCGCAGCTTCATACGGCGACTCCACGATGAACTTGGCCTGCCAGTATTCATCTTAACCGACGGTGACCCATGGGGAATGCACATCGCACAGGTCATTATTTCAGGATCAGCCAACGCAGCTCACTTACGCGATCTGAACACGCCTGACGCAGTTTGGAGCGGCGTCTGGGCAAGCGACATCGTCGATTACAAGTTGCCTACGGATCCACTTGACGAGGTTGACTTGAAGCGTCTCACCGAGTTGCAAAAAGATCCAAGATACCAAACAGACCCAGTTTGGCAACGCGAAATTAAAGTCTTCCAGAAAATCAAGCGCAAGACTGAACTTGAAGCTTTCAGCAGATACGGCTTAACCTACATCGTCGACGAGTACCTGCCGGCAAAGCTGGATCAGAAACCTAAAGAGCCCCCGAAAAAGACTGGTAAAAAGTCACAGTCATAGACGTAGGTAAAGCTAACTGTTCAGCGAATGCTTTATCAGCAAATTCTAAAGTAAAACCTTAAGCGAACCTACGATGTCGGTGAGATCTAAATCCTCAGAAGACGGTAACAAAAACAGGCTACCGCGCTCATTATACACCCAGCAAACAGACCCCCGCGCAGCCCTAAGAGAAAGCGTAAACTCTATCTTCTCAGACAAATTCATGATCTTTCTATCGCTAATTCTAATACCCATAATTATTGTGCCTTTTCTAGTCGAGTTACCCAATGATGCACTGCGTTTTTTGGAATTATGCGATTTGGTTATACTTAGTCTCTTTATAGCTGAGTACACGTTAAAACTCTATGTAGCGCAGGACCGCTGGAGCCACTTCAAATCTGCATGGCACATCGTAGACCTAGTAATCATCATCTTACCCTTAATGCAGTACCTGCCGCTGCTAGATTTAACCATAACAGGCTCACCCTCACTGCTACTGCGGCTTCTGAGAATTCCACGCGCACTGGCGGTCGGCGGTAGAGTAATTGCCAGCCGAAGAAACACCGAAATCGCCAGTCAGGAAGAACAGGCAGAACACCCAACTTTAATCCGTCAAATCGACTCAAACCTAAACATAACCCAACCCCTCTCGTGGGCTGACATGAAAACTCACATGTCCGACGCTAAATGCCCCGAATGGTTAGATATACAGTACATATCCAGCGAGGGCTTTAACCAGTTAAGTAGTTTACTCGGTATCCCTCAACCGCACTTTAAAAGTAATTTGGTTGATGAAATCTACCCTCACATTGACTACGTGCAGAAAGCATCATTCATTTTTCTGCAATCAGGAAAAGTCAGCTACCCTACAGATGGCACAACAGAGTTCTTAACCATCTCGCGTTCAGGTATAATCGTGATATGCAATGGTAAAAAAATAGTTACGGTATCACGGCATAATACAGACATGATTGGCAGCGTTTTAGAAGTACTCAAACAAAAAAGCTATGACGGCAGCTTCGTAATCCACGCCCTATACAGTATACTTGATCATATGCTAAACCAGTACCGCTCTATCCTCTCCGAAATCGAGTTAGAAGTAATAGAAATAGGCAACACCGAACGCTCAAAGCTCCCCAAAGATTTCTTGGAGCGCATCTACCAGATGGATAAGGAAGTCAGCCGACTGGTCTCTAACCTACTACACTTCAAAGATATGCTTGCAATTATAACCTCACGCAAAGTTACCCTCGAAGGCTTTGACAATACTGTCGAGGAAGAATTCCAACTGCTAGAGGAAACCGCGGGTTACCTGAACGAAATTGCGCATGACACCATCGAGAACCTGCGCTCAATCATCGATCTGTACATCAATCAGACCTCGTTTGAAGCAAATCGTATCCTTAAAATCCTCGCGGTGATAACAGCTATCTCCGTGATTCCGTCGGCGGTCAGCGGCATACTGGGCACCAACCTGCTTGATGTACCCTACGGTGCAACGCTTTGGCAGTTAACTTTCATAATAACGATTTCCATGTCTTTTGTAGCTTATACCTTTGTTAAGCTAGGTTGGCTGAAAAGTTAACGCTTTCTCTGTGTAGGTTTCTAATAGGCACCCTGTTCTTGGGAATTAGCGGTTTTTTGTTATTGTGTTTTTGCTTGTTGTGAACTGGCTTTTTTGGGTTTTTGTGTTTCAGCTCTTTTTTGGTTGTAGGGATTTATGGATAAATTATAAATAGTACATGCGGTGACAGATAGACACCGTTTGTCTGCCAATATGTTGAGGTAGAATGGCAACATGATTGAACCAAAGAAACTACAACGATGCACAAACAGAAGCAACAAAATAGCATGGTGCAGAAGCCTACAAAAACCCTGCAACCCACCAACAGAATACAACCAATGCAAAAACTATCAACAAAAACAAGCAACCAAAACAAGCACAGAAAAAACAAACCTGACCCCACAGGAAAAAACCGAACAAAAAAGCAGCCACCACTTCCTATTAGGGACAAAAATCGGAAAATGCGACATCTGCAAAGCCACCAAAAAAATCCTTCTTCTAGACTACGGCTTCAACCTCTGCGAAGACTGCATAGACGTCTGTACAATGATTCTCGAACAATTACCCATAGACGAAGCAACCACCACTCACAGAGAAACAGACAAACAAAAAACGGCACCCCTAAAACAGCTAAACTTTGCCTGAGGCAAATCAGAAATGAAAACAAAAACACAAAAGACAGAAAACGCCATAACTGCCGAATCATCCGCAGAAACCGAAGTTACGGGCATGCTACGACGGGGTGGCAGACGTTTCCTCTGCTCGCTTAAACAGAAATCATTAAGAACCAACAACTCTTGGTTCCGAGTTTTAAGTTTGGATAAACGCAGATTCATCGACGCAGTAATCCAGACAGTAAACAAGATCAAGAGCCCGCTACTTGTAAAAGCATTAACCCCCATCGCCGAAACGCTTCTACAGGCAATCGGCGGCATGCGGGGATTAATGGGTCAATTAGCATACCAAATGCAGTATTACGGTTGCCCAATAGCAAAAAGGATCAGCCAGTACGCTCAAAACTGGGGTTACAAGGCGGCGGAGAAATGGGCAGATGACCCAGGCTTTATCCGGTACCTATCGGTCATCGAAATCAACAATCTTCCAACCTATCGGTGCCAGTAACAAGACATGACTGTCCTCTCTATCTGTATGGAGCAACAGCAAGGCTATCAAGGTGTGAAAGGGTTGAGCGATAGAATACTCCTCTTTATACTCCTTAACTCCAGCGTGATGAAACCCCACAAAACCAAAGGCGCCTCATTTGATAGTTAGCAGAACCCCACTTAGGTTAACCTTGGGCGGCGGAGGCACAGATTTGCCCGCGTACAGCAACCAGTACGGTGGCTTCGTTGTCACATCAGCTATCAACAAATACATCTATCTGGTCATAAACAGACGCTTCGAGGAACCTGTGCGAGTAAGTTACTCTATTACAGAAATAGTAGAGCCAATCGGAAAAATCAAGCATCCCGTAATAAGAGAAGCGCTACGACTCCTGGAGCTTAAAAGCAACTTGGAAATAGTGTCCATCGCTGAAGTTCCTGCAGAAACAGGGTTAGGCTCCTCCAGCAGCTTTACAGTTGGACTACTGCATGCTCTGCATATGTACAAAGATGAATTTCTCTCCCGACAGCTACTAGCCGAAGAAGCATGCAGGCTCCAAATGGAAATCCTAAAAGAACCATGCGGCTACCAAGACACATTCATCGCCACTTTCGGCGGCTTTACTTGTCTAGACATCCAAAAAGATGGAAAAGTAAATGCGTCACCCCTTAAAATCCGAGATGAAGCCATACGTGAACTCGAAAATAGTTTAATTTTCTTCTATACAGGCATCAAACGAAGTTCATCATCCGTTCTCAAGGATCAAAGTACAGCAGTTAAACAGTCTGGCTCCGAGCAACTTGAAGCTATGCACACCGTGAAAGAAATAGGCTACAAGGTAAAACGAGCCCTCGAAAAAGGCGACATAGACGAATTTGGGCGCCTGCAGAATGAACACTGGCAAGTAAAAAAACGCACCTCATCCGCTGTTTCTACAAGTCTAATCGACAAATGGTATGAGATAGGTCTTAAAAACGGCGCATTAGGCGGTAAACTTATGGGCGCAGGAGGCGGCGGTTTTCTAATGTTTTACTGTAATAACGGCAGAGAAAACCTCAGAAAAGCCATGGCTAAAGAGGGTCTGCGAGAAATCGCTTTTGACTTTGAGCCTGAAGGATCAAAAATTTCCCTCAATATGTGATGGCAAAAAATGAATGAAAAAGAGTTCATAAACAATTACCTCGCCGAATTGGCTTTAATCACTCAGCAAGTTTCGCAAGAAGATATCCAAAAAGCGATGGATTTACTATACACGACTTGGCGGAATAGACAACAGGTTTTTATAGCTGGCAACGGCGGCTCTGCCTCAACAGCCACGCACTTCACCTGTGACCTCTCGAAATTCACAAATGTGGAAGGAAAACAACGATTCCGAGTCATATGCCTAAACGACAACATACCGTTGGTTTCCGCATTAACCAACGACTTGGGCTGGGACAACGTCTATTACGAGCAACTCAGAAATCTCATGAATCCCAACGATGTTCTAGTGGTTATTAGTGTTCATGGAGGCTCCGGAGCAGACAAAGCAGGAATCTGGTCGCAAAACATACTGAAAGCTGCAAAGTACGTGCAAAGTAAAGGCGGCAAAGTCATCGGTTTAGCCGGCTTTGATGGCGGCGCCCTCAAACAGACTGCAGACGCCTGTATAGTAGCACCCATAAATTCTACACCTCAAGTCGAAGGATTCCATGTTGTGCTAACCCATATGCTCTGCGCCGGTCTCAAACAATTGATCACTGAAACGAATCCTAAATGAAACGCACTATCGTCTGGATAGATAGTCCTGAAAAAGATGCACCTCAAGTTCGTGAACGTCTCAAGAGATACTTGCTTCATACAGGTGTTAAAGCAACGATCTTTGAAGCATGCGAAGTCATGGAGTCAGAAGCTGAATGACTAACGCGGTTTTTTTAGACCGAGATGGAGTAATAAACCAACTTGTTTTCCATCCCGACTTTGGCCTCATAGATTCGCCCATGAATCCAACCCAGTTCAAGCTTATTCCTGGAGCCACGGAAGCGATTAAAACCCTTAACCAATTAGGACTAAAAGTCATCGTAGTATCCAACCAGCCAGGTATTGCAAAGGGCAAAATGTCCCCTGACCTCTTCGAGGCTATACGCACCAAAATGAAGATAATGCTCGCAAAAAGCGGCGCATACATAGACGGAGAGTATTATTGTCTTCATCATCCCAAAGCTAAACTCCGTGAGTATCGTACAATTTGTAACTGCAGAAAACCCAAACCGGGTTTAATCCAAAAGGCGCAGGCAGACCTCAGTTTAGACATTAACAGGTGCTATATGGTCGGGGATGGGCTTACGGATATTGTAGCAGGAAACGCTGCAGGCTGCAAATCGATACTGATTGGCGATTTTAAGTGCGATGTCTGCCGCCAAATGGAGACAATGGCCATAAAGCCGCATTTTATCGCTTCAAACCTTCTTGAAGCCTCTAAATTAATCAAAAGACAAGAGGAAGAAAAATGGAAATATTCATTGATACAGCAAGCATAAAAGAAATAAAAGAACTACTACCGTGGGGCGTCATCACTGGTGTTACCACGAACCAGAAAATATTTTCTAACGAGAAAGGCATAAGTTTTCCTGACCGAGTGAGAGAAATCCTCTCCGCAATCGATGCACCGCTGAGTATCGAAGTCACAAAAACAGACCAATCTGACCAGGCTTTGTTGCTGGAAGCAAAAGAATACTCAAGCTGGAACCCCAAAAACATCGTAATAAAGATCCCAATGTTCGGCAACGGAAGAGGCCTAAAACTGGCATCTCTGCTTCATAGCGAAAACATCAAGACAAACGTAACCTGCCTAATGACCACAAATCAGGTCCTGCTTGCAGCATTAGCCGGCGCAACCTACGCAAGCATCTTCTTCTGCCGAATCCGCGACGCAGGCGCCGACCCAATAAAAGTTATCCAAGACTCAAAGCGTATTATCGAAGAAAACCATTTGCCAACAAAAATTATCGTGGGCAGCATAAGAACCCCCGACGACGTCGCCCAAGCAGCAGCCGCGGGAGCACACATCATAACTATCACCCCCAAAGTCCTTTTGCAGATGCCGTTCCACCAGAAAACCGAAGATACAATCAAAGAATTCGACCAAGCCTGGCTTGAATTCCAGAACTCACAAGCGCAACTACAACCCCAACTAGTGATTGCCTAAGTGTACGCGATTGTATTAGCTGGAGGATACGCCACACGCCTCTGGCCTCTCACCAAAACAACCCCTAAAGCGTTGCTACCCATAGCCGGCAAACCCATACTCGATTATATCATAGAAAAGTTACAAGCGCTCCAACCACCCATGGACACAATTATTCTATCTACAAACCTACTTTTTGAGCCCCAATTTGAAGTATGGCTTGCCACGGCAGGATTCCGCAATGTCGAGCTCATTTCTGATATTTCAAGGCAAGAGACAGAGAAACCAGGCGCCATAAAAGCCATGGCAGACATAATCCAAAAGATGCCTGATGACGACGTCTTGGTTATTGCCGGAGACGGAATGTTCAATGACGACCTAACAGGCCTCCTTGGGGTGTTCGAGAAGAAAAAAGAATCAGTTGTCGCCATCTATGAGGTTGTTTGTCTTGAAGATGCTAAGCGATGTGCAACAGTAACACTTGATCATGATGATAAAATTGTCGCTTTTGTTGAGAAGCCCTTTCAGCCTATGACAAAGAAAGTTTGTGGCGCCGTATATCTTTTTAAAAAAGGTGTAAAAAAAGAGCTTAGCAACTATCTCGCGATGGGGTTGCCCAGTGATCAACCGGGACGATTTATTGAATGGCTTTGCCAACACACGCCAGTTTACGGTTACAAATTATCTGACCCATTATGGGATATTGGGACGCATGAAGCCTACAAAGCATGCGACAAATACTTCGATAATACTGAAATTAAAGAGGGAGGGATTACCCATGAACAATCTTCCCGTTGCC
>CAYPGY010000018.1:0-21351 GCA_964410435.1 uncultured Candidatus Bathyarchaeia archaeon | reverse complement strand
GGTGGACCCCTCTATAGGTGCTGTGCATAGGCTGGATATTAGGATGCAAATAGGTTGGCAGAAAACACCTACCCCTCTATGGTTTCTGCAATGAGTTTCTAATAGAGCACATAGGCAAACAGCTATAGATACACTGATTGTTGAAAAACTCTAAATCAACTCGATTCAGACTTAAAGCGCCTATTTTTTGGTTGGGTCTTTTACCAGCGTAACCCACACGACGGTGCCGACGACTCCTATGCTGCCCAAAACGAGGCCCAGCACTTGGAAACCATAATTGTTAAGGGTGAAGCCTCCGATAAGCGACGCCAAGAGCATCCCCCCGTTCATGAATGCAGTGTTAAGCGACATCACGGTACTCCGATATTTCGGTAGCTGTTCAAGTATCAAGCTACCGCCCGCAGTTGCAGTCATCGACGCGAAGAAGTAGCGTAGGATACTAATTGCACTTGAGGTTTCCACGTTGGGCATAAACACGAAGGCAACCGTAAGACAGCTGGCTACGACGAATGTGATGTTTCCAAGCATTTTACGCCCGATTCTGTTAACGAGTAAACCTGCAACTATGCCTCCTGCCGCAGCCACGATGCTTCCTATCAAGACGAAACTTGAACCCCAACTTATGGACATTCCGAATTGTTCACGGAAGAAAGAGACAGTATAGAAGGATATAGCACCCTCGGTAAACATGAGCATTGTAACTGAGAGTGCCGCGATAGATGAAATATTGGAGAACGCCTGCTTGCACCCAATCGAAAACGGTTCCTTTACCTGCACCGTTTTTTCTATGCGATTTTTCGGAATAACTAACGCTGATAAGATTAAACCTGCGATTACCGTGGGAAGGGTCAAGGTAATCAATACCATGCGCCAATCTCCGTATGACGCGAGAACGCCCGCTATTGGTCCACCTATTACTGATGCAAGCGTAGTGGATGCAACGATTACTCCGACTGCTCTACCTCTTTTCTCCAGAGGGTAAACATCGCCGATTATGGAGTAAGCCATCGCCATAACGATTGCTATTCCAGCGCCGACACCGATGTTAGCCGTTAACAACAGCGGAAAGTTAGGGGCAAAATAGTATCCAAGCGCCGCTAAAGTCGTAGCTATAAGTCCCCACATCAGCAAGTGCTTGTGATTATAACGTATGTTAATAATTGCCAAAAGTAAACCGAAGCATATACCTGAGATGGAACCCACCGCGGCAACCATGCTGACGGTGCCCACTGAAACTTGAAAAGTCTCGGCTATATCCACCATGAGTATCTGGAAAACTAAACCAATTAGCCAAGTTGAAAGAGTCGATAAACCCAGAACTGGCAGTAAGAATCTGCTATGTTTTTGGCCGTTGGTTTGGTTCTGCATTCCCTCTTCATTTGGTTGCGGTAGTATTTAAATTAGATTTAACAAAATGAACCGCTAAAATCCTTAGAGCAGAACCATTTAGCCTACACACCAGCCGAATCGCTTGATATCCGCTGGAGAAACCTTCTCCTCAATCATCAGATCCTTGAGGCACACTGGATCAGTTTCCAGAAAGTCGCCAGTGCAAGCGTACGCTCGCCCTCTGCATCCACCACAGCCCTCGCGGTACTCGCAGCTACCGCATTTACCCTTTAAGTTCTGGCGTTGCCGCAGAGAATTCAGCACTTTGGAGTTGCGCCAGATATCCCTTAGGCTTTGTTCGCGGATGTTTCCGACTTTGATCGGCAAGAAGGTGCATGGGTAAATGTCGCCGTTTGGCCGTAAGCTGAAGTACATGTTGCCTGCGTGGCAACCGATGCCCTGATGAATATAGAACTCTTTGATGAGTAGGTCTTTGGCTTTTGTGCCGTGGTTTCTATGCATTTCGCAGGCGATCTCTGGATACAGCGGGGTGCCGCCTGACATGGTAAACGTCATTTCAGTGTCCTCCTGCTGGCTCTGAAGCCATCGGATAAGGTTGACGCGCTGCTCCATCGTCATAGCATTATCCATGACCTCTTTGCCCCGACCGACCGGCACAAGATCATACACTGCAACTTCATCTATGCCTAAACTGTTGAGGAACTCTATGCGCTTGGGCATCTCCGAGTAGGTGTCTTTAAGTGCCATCGTGGTTATTACAACTTCAAGATCCAATTCAAGGCAAGTTTTAATCGCCTGCAATGTTCGATCGAAAGTGCCGGGTAGGTTGCGGAGGTGATCATGCTTCTCGGGAACAACCGAGTCAATAGGTAAACCGACCGCTTTAAGACCAGCCTCCTGAAGCTGCAGCACCGTGTGCGGCGTCATAAGCAACCCGTTGGAGAGCATCGCCGTTATTATGCCTAAGTCGTCACAGTGCTCAACCAGCCGCAGAACATGATCTTTGCGCAGCAGGGGTTCACCGCCGCTGAAAATCACTGCCTGTGTGCCTAAACTATGCATCTCGTCGATTACACGGATCGCTTCTTGAGTGCTAAGCTCGTCAGGCATGGCTTCACGTGCTGAGACGTGGCAGTGCAGACAACGCAGGTTGCAGGCGCGGGTTACGGCGTAAGAAACGATGAGTGGGGTGCTGGGTTCACCTTTCATTCCCTGCCCTAAGAGCTTCTGCCGCAGCATCAACTCAAGCAGCTTAAAGGCGGTACCCAACTTCCTTACACCTCTAGATTTTTGGTCTAATTATCCAGAGTTGTATTGCCCGACGCAGTATCCATGCAACCGCAAAAATCAGCGAAACAACAATTACAACTACCATTATGTTGGGGCCTATGTCGAAGCTGTTCTCAGTGTTTGGTGCTAAGTCGGTTAGTTTGACGTTGTCGATGGCTGCGTAGCTGTCGTGGCCAATGTAGTATTCGGTGCCAGCCAAGATTTTACCTGTGGGGTTCTGTACTCCGTGAAGAACGTTCACGGCTTGCTCTTGGTTATTGACATAGAGGTGCATGCCTGAAATGCTTCTTGTAAACTGAACCTCTACCCAAGTGTTCAGTGGAATCGGCTGAGTGGTTACGATTTCGTTGAATCCACCTGTTTCAGTCATCACAAAACCGCTAAGTGCACCTTGCACATAATTTTCACCGTTTTCAGGTGTACCCGCACGGACGGCCAAACCGAGGACTCTTGTGGTGTTCTGCCATGCTGCTGCCTGATCAGGGTGGTTGCACTTCACCATGATGTTATTGTAAGTTGCATTAGTTAAGCTTGGAATGTTAATCCACGCGTCTATTGTAAAGTACTCCTCGATATCTAGGTTGGTTGAGATCGGTACATACATGGGTTCCTCCATCGGTGGGAAGCCGACGATAAATTTGATCGGGATGTAGACGGCGTTTTCTCCGCCGAACTTTAACGCGTTACCCTGATATCCCTTTACAAGGCTGGGGTGCTGGGCGCCTGCGAGTATACCGTTGTTTACGCCTGTCTGGTCAGGAGTGGTCTCGGTTGATCCACTTATCTCGGTTTCATCGAACTTCCACTCGCCGACGACGGTTGAACTCTCAGCCTGTGCCGCGCCTAACACGATTGGGCTTAACACGGTTGCTGCCAGTAAGCACAAAGTAAAGATTTTTAATGTGACTTTAGCGTTTGCCATCTCTTATTCACCTTACGCAAGCAATAGTGCAACATCCATCTAATAGCTCTCCGCCGAGAACAGGCCGTTCTCCATGGGGAACACCCAAAATAGACACCTGTGACTTTGGCATAGTATAATATATCATCGTAGCTACTGCTGAGGGTATGCGCAAAATCAAAGCGTCCAGCAGCTACCTCAAAAATCAGGTGAGAACCAATCTCATTAAAGCAGCGTTATGCGTATTCATTTTCGGTGTGTTGCTTTTCGGCGCCATGTTTGACGCTATCCTGAATCTGCAAGTAACCCTAATCGACGAAATCCTCCTCATTTCGCTGATTGCCCCCACAATTGGCTCCTACTATTACCTGCGACAGTATCACCTCTACAAGGGCGGCTGGCAAGGAGAAAAACAAGTAGCCAAAACACTAAGCAGCAGCCTAAACGACGACTATATCCTCATAAACGACCTTTGCCTTCAGGGAGGCGGCGGAGACATCGACCACGTCGTCTTAGCACCCGGCGGCGTCTTCGTGCTGGAAACCAAGAACTGGAGCGGCCACATAAACTGCAACGGCGACGAATGGTACCGTGGCGGGAAACGCAACTTTAACAGCAGCCCAAGCCGCCAAGTCAAACGCAACACCGCAAAAATCAAAGCTATACTTGACAATTCATCCTTGCGGTCTTTAAACGTCTGGGTTGAAGGCGTGGTAGTCATAACAAACAAGCATGCCATACTGCACCTGAACAATCCGTCTGTGGCGGTGCTTAAGCTTCCCCAAACTCCAGAATACATATCAACCCACGGCGGCGCAAGACGCTACAGTAAAGAGCAGCTTGACGCCATCGGAAAAGAGATTGCTAAGCAAAAAGCTTAGGCTGCTTCGGCGGCGGAGGCGTAATCTTTAGCCAGTCCTTTCTCAGATAGAAAGCGATCGCCATCACGCCTGTTAAGAAGAAGCTGATTATACCAAAAGAGTTCGGCAGCCACCTGTAAAAGTTGTTTGCAAGCGTTGAAGCAAGCATCGATAATGAAAGGTAAATGGAGAAAAATCCTGTTATGAGCGTCGCGTAATGCATAGTTCTTTTTATGACGCAGATTTTAGTTTTCACCCAGTTCAAGCTGTGCTCTATCCATAATGCTGCGTCAGGTAAATCGTCTAGCAGTAACGCTAAACCCGCGATGAAAATTACTCTTGCAGCGTTAACCGCTATGTCGCTGGAGTCAACAAAGAACAAGTTAAACACGGGGATAGGCGTGAAAACAGTTATCGCCACACAAGCCGCTGCCAACACAAAGCCGCCGTAAACGTAGTGGTGAAAGAGGAATCTGCCGGTGTGCAGTGATCTACCTGTTGCGGCTGCGGGAAAAATGCAGAGCAAACCCGCTGCAAGCCCAAGCCAGAATATGCTGCCATCGATCAGGTATGGCGCGTAGGGTTTCCATTCTGAAGTGTAAAACCCGTACAGTGTGCCTGCGATCGTGAAAACCGTGACTAAGCAGTTGAAAATTAATGTTATGCTGAATGTTTTCTTGCAGATAACCCACACTGAACCCATTATTACGTCATGTCCTGCGTTGAAGTGCCGTTTATTCAGTTTCTAAACATGCATCACGTTGGCATCTATTATAATTACCGCATCTTCACCGATAAAACCATCAGGATATTCAGTATTTGAACAATCAGGCGGGTATTTTCTCAATATTTTTTTAAGCAGGCACACAAACTAAACGCTGTACTAAAATTAAGGATAAAGTGGATACACATGAACTTCGAAATTAAATATCAACCCTCCTACGCCATGCTAGTCGCCAAACTCAATCAGGGCGAACAGATCACAGCCGAATCAGGCGCCATGACCTACATGACGCCCAACCTCGAAATCCACACACGTAAACGCGAAAAAAGCCTACTAGGCACACTGGGCTTGAGTATAATCGGCGGCCAATCATTCTGGGTAAACGACTACGTCGCAGCCAACGGCCCCGGAGAAGCAGCATTCGTAGCGGCGCCAGTCGGAGACATCAAACAACTCGACATCGCACCCGGAGCAGGCTACGTCATCCAGAAAAGCGCCTACATCGCCTCCACACAGGGCATCGACTTAGACGTCAAATGGGAAGGCTTCACAAAAGGCCTATTCGGACAGGGCCTCTTTATGATACGCGCCACTGGCAGCGGGCAAATGTTTATCAACACATTCGGCGCCATCGACGTCCACAGACTCGAAGCAGGCCAAACCTTGGTCGTTGACAACTTCCACCTCGTTGGTTTCAGCGAAACCTGCAGCTACAAAGTCACTCGAATCGGCGGCTTAAAAGAAACCTTCTTTAGCGGTGAAGGCTTAGTCACCCAGATTACGGGTCCAGGAGAAATCTTCATCCAGACAAAGAACCTTCAGGAATTCACTGAGTGGCTCTGGACGCTGCTTGAACCCAAAGTCCGCAACACCCGAAGCCGATAAGCGGCATCTTTTTATCTCCTTTTTTGTTTTAACCCAACCCAGTGATACCTTTGGGCAGCGTTGGACTCGCAACAGTAGGAGGTTTCCTAATAACCGTGATCATAAGCATAATGTACCCCGGATGCGGCCAAATTCTGGGGGGTTTACAGGGCGGGTTAGTTGCTGGATTAATAGCCAGAGGAATTCTCGGCGGTTCCATCGCGGGCTTCGCAGCGGGAATAATGAGCGCCGTAGTACTCGCGTTTTTAGCACTGATCGGCTTCGCATGGTACGGCGCCGGCAGCTACGGCTTCCTAGGTGCATTCGTCGGCGGCATAGTTGGCACTGCACTGAGCATAATTGTTAGCTTTATAGCTGTAATCGCTTCCACCATCGGCGGCTTCTTCGGCGGGCTCGTTACGCGCAGCCGCTTCTAAACCGCTATCGACGGATTAATTGGCGGCGCCGTCACCTGATAGGAAACTTATCTGTCCAGCATAAACGCCTTATCATGCGTCGCCTTCTCGGGAACAGTATCCAGCACCATCCTCTGCTCAGGCTTAGTACTCAACGCAATCGGCTTAAGCTGAGCCGCCAACTCCAGTGCCGCCTCGAGCTTGCTTGCCCGCTCCGCATAAACCTCAAACAACACGCCGCCCTTGCGTACACTCTCGCCAAGTTTTGCATGCAACACAACGCCTGCACCCTTCTCTTTAGGCGCCCCAGCCACCCGGGCAATGCGCACTATGTCATCAGTGCTCAACCAGAGGACTTTACCCGCAGAATCCGAATGGAAAGCAGCATGCTTGGGGCCGACTGGTATCTCTTCAGGTTTAATGTTTGGGTTTCCGCCCTGCGCATCGATGATTTCTCTTAGCTTCGCAACGGCGCGGCCTGAATCCACAATTTCCTCCGCCATAGCTCTGGGGTTTTCTACACCGACCATTCCGAAAAGTATGCTTGACAGGCTAATGGCTTTCTCTCTTAGATCAGGCGAGCCTGCGCCCATGAGTGTGTACAGGGCTTCCTGTGCTTCGAGTGCGGGGCCGATGCTGCATCCAAGCGGTTGGTCACCGAAGGTTAGTGCGCACTGTATTTTTAGGCCAAGGCGCCTGCCCAAATCGACGAAGTCTGAGGCAAGCGTGTACGCTTCCTGTCGCGTCTTGATTTTAGCGCCCATACCCGTCGGTATATCGATTACCACGTGGGTGGAGCCCATTGCCTTCTTTTTACTTAGAATCGAGGGTAGCAGCATGGGGTCGATTCCCAGCGGATACTCTACCTGAATGAAGAGGTCATCTGCGGGCGCCAAATCGAGTGCTCCTCCCCAGACTAGGCAGCCTCCTGTTTTCTTGACGATTTCTTTGATTTCGTCGATGCCGAAGTTCACGGGGCAGAGTGTTTCCACTCGGTCTGAGGTGCCTGCCGGTGAAGTGATGGCGCGTGAGCTGGTTTTGGGTATGGTGAAGCCTGCTGCGGCGACGATGGGGACAACCATCATGCTGGTTTTGTCTCCGGGGATGCCGCCGACGCTGTGCTTGTCAAGGATTTGGCCTGTACCGAAGTCTATTGTTTTTCCGGTTGTTATCATGGCGCGTGAGAGGGCTTCTGTTTCGCCTGTGCTGAGTCCATGGATGCTAAGTGCGGTTAGGAAGCCTGCTATTTCGACTGTGCTTAGGTGGCGTTCGACTACGTCTTTGACGATGGCGTTTATGTCTTGTTCTCGTAGTCGCTGTCCATGTAGTTTGGAGCGGATGCTGAAGAGGGATTCTGGAAGCGGCGCCAGTTGCACCTGTACGAACTCGTCTTTTTTAACTCCGCTGAGTGCAGCTTCGGTTTCCTCGAAGAGTCCGATTCGGTCGTTTGGGTAGTGCTCCGCAAGGTTGGCGATGGCGATCACTGCTTTTCCTTTGTAGGTGATTTTTATGCGGTCTGAACTGTGTACTCCCAGAAGGCTTGCGGTTGCTTCGCTAATTACGGCGATTCGGTTGCCGCCTGTTGTGATATTGAGAAGTTCAACAAGTAGCTCCATAGACATCCATTTAGTATTTGCTGGTTGGGTAGTTAAAGATTTTAAGCATACAACTGCTAATTTATTGTAGTGAGGAATGTTCTTTGAAGTATGTTGACTTTGTTGATACAGCTTACAAGCCTAAAGAAACCGATTTGCTTTGTGCGTTTTATGTGGAGCCGGAAGGCATCAGCTTAAAGGAGGCTGCAGGCGGCGTAGCGGCGGAAAGCAGTGTGGGTACGTGGACTGATCTTACCACAGAGAAGCCGTATGTGAAGAAGTTAGCTGCTCATGTTTACCGCATAGACGGTAACGTAATCAAGATCGCTTACCCAGTCGAACTTTTCGAAGACGGCAACATGCCAAACATTCTCTCCAGTGTTGCAGGAAACGTTTTCGGCTTAAAGGCACTCAGGAACCTGCGTCTGCTCGACATAACATTCCCAAAGGCATTGCTCGCGGGGTTTAAAGGGCCGCAGTACGGCATCGCAGGTATCCGCAAACTCGTAAAAGTGCCAAAACGTCCTCTTGTTGGGACCATCATCAAACCCAAGCTTGGGTTAAAAACAGTTGACCACGCTCAAGTAGCTTATGAGGCTTGGCTTGGTGGATGCGATGTGGTTAAGGATGACGAGAACCTCAGCAGCCAAAAATTCAACCCCTTCGACGAACGCCTTATCCAGACGCTTGAAGCCCGTGATAGAGCACAGAGCGAGACAGGTGAACGTAAAGTCTACATGATTAACATAACTGCGGATTCAGATTTGATGATTGAGCGTGCTCAGTCTGTGGTTAATCAGGGCGGCGAATACGTGATGGTTGATATTTTGACTACTGGCTGGGCGGCGCTTCAGATGTTGCGTGACCAGAACTTTAAAGTAGTTATTCACGCTCACCGGGCGGGTCATGCAGCGTTCACGAAGAACCCGTATCATGGCATCGCTATGAAACCGATTGCGTCGGTTGCGCGTGTTATAGGTGTTGATCAGCTTCACGTGGGCACTGTTGTGGGTAAAATGTCAGAGACTAAACCCGAAGTGCTCGAGAACGTCGCGGCATGCAAGGAGGACTTAGGCAAGCTTAGTCCTGTTCTGCCTGTTGCGTCCGGCGGGTTGTACCCGCAGCTTGTTCCGGCGCTTCTGGAGACTTTCGGTAACGATGTTGTGTTGCAGGCTGGCGGCGGAATACATGGCCACCCCGATGGTACAGTTAAGGGTGCAATGGCTATGCGGCAAGCGGTAGATGCGGTACTTGAGGGCAAATCGCTTGAGGAGTACGCTAAAGACCATAAAGAACTCGCCGTCGCTTTGGAGCACTGGAAAAGCGTAAGCTGAAAAACCCTCTTTCCAATCCCTTTTTATTTTTTAAATTAGAAGAAGAAGGGAACGCTGCCCTGCTACACCATCTTCTAAAAGTTTTTGCAGAAACAGCCTTTTCTGGTTCAGGGTCTGCTTCTTGTTGCTGTTTGGTTGTGGGCTTTCTACAACCAAGAGCAGACGAAACAGCCATTTTTTAATCTACTGCTTATATGAGAAGCAGCGGTGGACTTGATGCGGTAGGTCTCTTACATGGTTTTGCTGGTTAGGGCTTGTTTTTAGCTACATCTCTAATGGCCGCGGCGGTAGCGCCGGATTCAGTGTGAACAACCAGAATCGCCAGCAGCTGCCTAATGTCAAGCAGGGTTTCTATCAATGCTTGATCTCGGGGGTTATCTGCGCCGTATTCTTCCATAATACTTTTTCTTTCTCTCACAATACTCACCTTACTGGTTTTTGGCAGAGCTACCATCATAGAGCTAAATAAAAGGTTTTATCGGGACACTGTTTTGGCTAATCCAACCGCAAGGGAAAATATAGCTGCAACTTGGTTTTCCGTTGTTTACTCTGGCATTCAAATAACATAAACCGCTAAAAACCAGACAAGCACAAACTCAAAATACCACCCTTCATGCTCGCAAGCTTTTTAGGGCATACTATGTTCGCAAGTTAATTGCACATTCACCAATTAGGGGCAGTTAATGAGTAAACCGCACACGCAACCACCACAGGATGTGGCTTCAGAATTAAGCTCCGATATAGAACGGGGTTTGACTGGTCAAGAAGCAGCGGCTCGCCTGAACAGGTACGGAAAAAACACGCTAAAAGAAGAAAAAGAAATCCGCTTCTTAGGCATCCTAAAAGAAGAAATCACTGAACCCATGATTCTGCTCCTAATCGCTATCGGCGTAATCTACAGCCTACTGGGCAGCCTAGCAGACGCAGCTACAATCATAATCATTATAGTACTGCTGGTTCTGGCGGAAGTGTGGAACGAATATCGGGCTAAACGTTCGATTTCCGCGTTGAGGCAGCTTGCTCCACCCACAGCTACAGTACTGCGCAATGGGCAACCGGTTAATGTGGAAACATCGTTGCTCGTTCCCGGCGACGTATTACTTCTCGGAGTCGGTGAACGCGTGCCAGCAGACGCCCGCATAGTAGAAGCCTACGGCCTCGAGGTTGACGAATCCTCTTTAACCGGCGAATCCCTTCCCGCAATCAAAGATGCAAACGCCGTATTGCCTGAGCCCACAAAAATAACTGACCAGACCAACATGGTTTTCACTGGTACCGTAATCACACGGGGCAGGGCAAAAGCGCTTGTAGTCCACACTGGAATCAAAACGGAACTAGGCAGAATCTCTGGCATAACCAAAACGGCAAAGGAACCTAAAACCGCCCTCCAGCAAGCCATGAAACAGCTCTCCAAAACCTTGGTCTGGATAGCTATCTTCTTCGCGGTACTAATCCCAGTTCTAGCGTATATTCGGGGAATTGGCGGTTCGGCTCCGCTTAGCCCCGGCGATGCAGTGCTGTACGGTTTATCGTTGGCTTTCGTCGTTATCCCCGAAGAACTGCCTATAATCATCACTATGGTGCTGGGCGTAGGCAGCATCGTCCTATCCCGCAGAGGCGCCATCGTGAAGCGGTTGGGTGCAGCGGAAACATTGGGCAACGTAACCATTATAGCAACCGACAAAACAGGTACCTTAACTGAAAATAAGCTGCGTATTGAGCATCTCTACTTCGACGGCAGCTTCTACGCTTCAACCGAGTTCAAGACCAACGAGAAGTCGGCGCTTAGAACCGCTTATCTTGCAAGTGACGCCCCGAACAATGTGCTGGGCAACCCAATGTCCAAGGCTATTTTGGAGCGGCTTAAGCAGGCTGGCTTAGACACGCAGTCACTTTCTGATGGGTGGGTGCTGAAAAGTGAACTCGGTTTCGACGCCAACCGCAAACTCGCCTCCTACATTTACCAGTTTGGAGCTTCAACAGTTGCTCTAATCAGCGGCGCCCCAGAACGCATTCTTGAGCGGTCCACAAAGATTCTGCTTGAAGGCCAAGAAACCCCAATTACTGATGAGTTACGTGCTCAGGCTTCTTTGGCAGCGGCGAAGATGGCGCATCGGGGTGAGCGGCTTCTTGCATTCGGCTACCACCGATTAGCAGCAGAAACAGCCAGCCAAGAAGTCGAGCGAGATATTGTGCTCGTAGGCGTAATCGGTTTCATAGACCCACCGCGCCGCGAAGTGCCGCAGGCCATACGCAGCTGTCAACAAGCAGGCATACGCGTTATCATGATAACCGGCGACCACCCCGAAACCGCAAGAACCATAGCAGGCCAAGTCGGCATCAACAACACCAAAGTCCTCACCGGAAATGAAATCGCCGCGATGACCGACGAAGACCTTAAAAAAGCCCTCAAATCCACCTATGTATTCGCCAGAACCACCCCCGAGGATAAACTGCGCATAGTCAAACTGCTGAAGCAACTAGGTGAAGTTGTAGCGGTCACGGGCGACGGCATAAACGACGCGCCAGCACTCAAAGAGGCACACATCGGGGTCGCGATGGGCATCCGAGGCACCGACGTAGCTAAAGAAGCATCTGGAATAATCTTAACAGATGATAACTTCGCAACCATTGAAACCGCCGTAAGCGAAGGACGCCGACTCTATGGCAACCTCCGCAAAGGCGTACGCTACTACCTCGCCTGCAAAGTAGCGTTGGTCTCGATTTTCCTTGTCCCAATCATCCTTGGTATTCCTCTGCCGTTTGCGCCAATCCAGATAATCATGCTGGAGCTATTCATGGACTTAGCTGCTTCCGCTACGTTTGTAGCTGAACCGCAAGAGAAGGACGCAATGAAGAAGCCGCCAGCTGACCCAGCACGGAAATTCATGGATAAAACAATGCTGAGACCCTTATTCATCGGGGCATTGAGCCTCTTTGTAGCGGTTACAGCAACTTACCTGTTAGCCTACTATAGCAACCCCGAAGTGAATTACGCTAGGACAGTCGCATTTGCCACGTGGATGCTTGGCCACGTATTCTTAGCGCTGAATTTACGGTCAGAAAATGTACCGCTGTATAAACAGGGCGTTTTATCCAACAAAGTACTGCTGGTGTGGGCGCTGCTTGCCGTCACAGTGTTAGTGGTCGGTGTAAACGTGCCATTCATCCAATCGGCGCTGCAAATCACTTCTTTAGCGGCAACCGACTGGGGCCTAGCGATTGCGGTGGCGTTTGCGGCAACCTTCTGGATGGAACCCAAAAAGGTGTTAACAGGCAAAATCTAACTAATGCCGTACCAGCCTGCCTTATGCTATGTTTAAAATTTTATTTAGCACTAACATGTATTGATTGAAGTCAGGGGGCAGATTGAGTGGACAGTACAGACGCTAAACGTGTTGAGCCGAACTACTCAATTGACGTTGTCCGCTTCGTCGCCATCTCACTTGTGATTGTTCTACACTGCACAGGGTTCCCCTATCAGTTCCTAAACCCCGAGGTTTCGGCGCTTGATATCCTAAACTGGTTCACTCAGGACTTCTACGAAGCAATAGGCCTCATCGGCGTACCCCTCTTCGTCATGCTCACCGGCGCACTGCTGCTTAATCCGAACCGCGACGACGAACCCCTAAGGGTGTTCTACAGAAAGCGCCTTGACCGCATCGCTTTACCCTTCATCTTCTGGACAGTCGTATACTTCGTGTGGAGCTTCACTGTGCTGGGTAAACCCTTAACGCTCTTCAACATCTGTGAGGGACTGCTTAGCGGCTCATACTATCACCTGTGGTACCTGTATCTGCTCATGGGTCTCTACGCTGTTACACCGGTGTTCCGCGTGCTGGTTAAACATCTGGATCGCAAACTGTTTCTATACCTGCTTATCCTCTGGTTTGCCGGTACAATCACGACGCCGTTCATTCACACCTTCACCGACTTCACGTATTTCCCGTTCCCGTTTGTGTTCTTCAACTGGGTCGGCTACTTCCTACTCGGCACTTACCTGCTCTACTCTAACATGAAACCCCGTAAGGCAGCAGCGATTTTCGCATTGGGCCTCTTCGGAGCAGTGGCTGGCGAATGGCTGCTCGCAGCAACATCAGGACAAACCTATCTGGGCTACTTCCACAACTACATGAACCCCACCATCATAATTGCCTCGTCAGCGCTCTTCTATCTGCTAATCTCACTGGACTTCAGCGGCATCAGCAAATATGCCAAAACCAGCCGCGTAATCCACTGGATCAGCGAAAACACGCTGCCACTCTACCTGATCCACATGATAGTGCTAATCTCGCTTACCACAAATGTGCTCGGCGTATGGTTAAACACCGTCACATTCGTTCCGCTGATAGATGTGCCCCTCTTCGCTGGTATTGTATTAGCGGTTTCCATCACGCTGGTTTATGCGGCGAAGAAATTGCCCGGTTTAAGAAAACTGGTCGGTTAACACCAAAGCAAAATACGCCCGGCAAAGCGCTTAATTTTTTAAGCAACACAACATATGGACAATGGAAGAGAGAGGGAAACGCGGTTTGCCTATAAAGTATTATGAAGCCCCCGAAATCAAACATCAAGTTGATCAGCTTGCAGCGGAATGCGAATTCTACCATGTCGTGCCCCAATTCGTTTACTGTGTAAGAAGCAAAGGCAGCAAAGCTAGGCGCACAATCGCCCGCATCCATGGATTAGGCAAAATCTGGCAGGGCGTACTAAACCTTCCCCCATCATACACCATAGAAGTAATCTCCGAAATCTACGACAAAATGTCAGCGGAGGATAAAGAGAAAACCCTCATCCACGAATTGATGCATATCCCCGGCGGATTCAGCGGCGGCTTCCGACCCCACAAGGGCTACGTTGAGCGCAAGAACGTTGAGGCAGTATACAAGAAGCTTCAAAGCGACCGCGCCGCTAAACGCCAAAAACGGCTTTTCACCTGAAATTTTGTTTGCTTTGGCGCCAAAGTTTTTAAGCTGCGCGGCTGCGTCAGTGGCTGTTGCAGTTTTAGCAACAAAAACCATATTAACCCTTAAAGGCAAAGACTCAAAGAAAACTTTGCCGCAAACCGAGGTTAAAGACGTTAAATGAAGCATGTTATGAAGAGTCTAAAGCACAACGGCATATACGTTCCACCTTACGACTTTAAAGGCTTCAGCATCAAACTCGCTGGCCAAAAAGTCAAGTTAACCGCTAAAAGCGAACCTATGGCAGTCGCGTGGGTACGCAGGACACTTTCAACAACCATCCCCGCACCTGACAAAGTGTTCACAAAGAACTTTATGAAAGAATTCTTCGAGCAACTCAGCAAAGAAAACCCGCAAGCAAAATTCCTCGAATCCTTCGCAGCCAAATACCTCACTAACATAGACAACCCCGTGTTAAACAACGGCGGCTCACAAACCCTAGATATAGACTTCTCCGAAATCAAGGCGTATGTTCTCGACGAGAAAGCCAAACGGGAAGCCATGACTAAAGAGGAGAAGAAGAAGCTGGCGGAGGAACGCAAAGTTAAACGTCAAGCGTACCGCGACAAATACGGCTACGCCATAGTGGATGGTCAACAGCTCGAAGTGGCGAACTGGACCGCTGAACCCAGCTGCTTATTCGCAGGTAGAGGCGACCACCCTCAGCGGGGCAGATGGAAAGAGGGCCCAAGCCAAGAAGACATAACACTAAACCTTTCACCTGACGCGCCTAAACCAGAAGGCTGGATGGGTAAAATCACTTGGGAACCAAACAAGATGTACGTCGCTAAATGGGTTGACAAGCTCACTGGCAAAGTAAAGTACGTCTGGTTCAGCGACACCGCGTTTCTTAAGCAGAACCGCGAAAAAGAAAAATTCCAGAAAGCCGAAAACCTCGGCAAGCAGATCGGTGTCGTCGAGAAACACATTTTCAAAAATTTGGAATCCAAAGACGTCATGCGCAGAAAAGTCGCTACTGTCGCGTGGCTGATTCTGGCGGTAAACATGAGGGTTGGCGACGAAAAGGACCCCGACGAGGCCGACACAGTAGGCGCTATCACATTACGCGACGAGCACATCAGTATCGACGGTAACAAGGTGACATTTGACTTCTTAGGTAAAGACAGCGTAAGATGGATTAAAACCGTCGAGGCGCCACCCGAAGTAATCAGGAACCTGCAGGAATTTAAGAAAGACAAGAAAGTCCAGTACCTCTTCGAAGGCATCGACAGCAAAACCGTAAGCCGCTTCCTATCCGAGAAGGTGCCGAAGCTCACTGCGAAAGTGTTCCGTACTTGGAAATGTACAAAAACCGTCAAGGAAGAACTTGAGAAGAGCGGCGTCACCAAAAACGACCCCGACTACAAGAAAAACTACGCGGCGAAGATGGCTAACCTCAAAGTTGCAGAAGTCGCAAATCACAAACGCAAAATCCCACCCACCTACGATCAGCGCGTCGCAGAGAAAGAGCAGAAACTAAAACAGATGCAAGAAGAGCTTAAAGCCAAAAAGAAAGAGGGTAAAAAAACCGAAGCTGCCGAAGCCCGCATCGAAAAAGCCAAACTCGATTTGGAACTCACCAAGTTGACGCGTGAATACAACCTCGGCACCTCGCTTAAGAGCTACATTGACCCACAAGCGTACGTTAAGTGGGCAAAGAAAGTTAAATTCGACATCGAGAAATTCTACCCTAAGACGCTCAGGAGCAAATTCAGCTGGGCTCTACAGCAGGGTAAAACCAAGAAAACTTCTGACGCCTGCGACTCCGAGTGTATAACGCCGTGAGCATCAAAGAAGCAAACGGCGGCGTCATCCTCTCCATTTTTGTTAAACCCAACTCAGCTAAATTCAAAATAGAACTGGACGGTGACGAAGTCGTGGTTTATGCAACTGAGGCGCCTGAGAAGGGTAAAGTCAATAGAGAGATAATCAAGGAGTTAACAAAGCTTCTACATGTGCAGGTGGAGCTTGTAAGCGGCTTCACTTCGAGGCAGAAACAGTTTATTGTTAAAGGCATCGATAAGCAGCAGCTTGAAAAAGCGTTAACGTCTTTTAGGTAACCGCGCTTTATAGCCTTGTGTTTTAACCGCGTCACTGGCAAGCGGCAATGGTTGGCCCTGAATTTGGAAAAACCATAAAAGGGCTAACAGTAATACGCTTGTTTGTTGGGGAAGCTTAAATGAACGCAGATCAAAAAACAATGGCGGAAGTCACACAGACCCTTAAGGGAATGTTTGAAGCATACAAGAAAAAAGACCTCTCAGGAGTTCTCTCGTACTGGGCAACTGACCCGGATATAGTTGTTATCGGTTCAGGCGAAGACGAGAAAGCAGTCGGTATAGGTAAATACGTTGAAGGCTTATTGAGGGATTGGGCGCAAGCAGACGTTACAGCAATTGGCGTCAAAAACTTCACTGTCTCCGCAGCCGGCGTTGTAGCATGGTTCGCTGCCGATTTCACATTTAACTTTAAGGCGCAAGGTAAAGAGGCAGCGCTTCCCGGCAGATTAACAGGCGTCATGGAGAAACGCAATGGCAAGTGGCTTTGGGTACAGATGCACTATTCAACGCCCAGCACCGCTCAGGAAAAAGGGCAGTCTTGGCCTAAGCCCTGATATTTCGAGTTTCGGAATATGCCTTATATGCCTTCAGCGGTTACTTGAATGGTAGTGTTGTAGTTCAAGGGAGAGGGGCTAACACCCTTTCACCTTCCCCGAGATGTCTTTTAGTATAACTGCCTTTCGATTGTAATTTTTACAATTTTTTTGGTGAAAAATTAAAATAAACGCTTATACATCCCTTCACGGCTAATTCCAGTACTAGAGAGGAAATAAGTTGAGCAGCAAAGAAGAGAACAGAATAATTCCAAGAACCATGTCAACCCAGCATCCGGACAACGCGTCAACGCCAGACTGGAGCAGGGATGAAGTAATAGGCGGCAACGCAGAAGTCTTGGAAGCATACTACGCCTACAGCACACTCGGCTGTCAAGAAGTAATGTGGGACTCCGAGGGTAAAGACGCTGACACACGTGTTGTACGTAAGCTGCTCCAGAAGTACTGGGACTACTTTGCAGGACACACCATAGGCGAAGACCTGTTTCTAACCTACCGTGTACCTAACCCAAAAATCGAGGGTGCAGAGAAAAAAATCATAGTTGAAACCCTGCAGAACATCCCAGTCGCTTATGATGTGGCAACCTTGGTTTACAAGCGTGAGGTTTCACCACTCTTCGAAGTCATCCTACCAATGACTACAGATGCGAAAGAAATCGTCATGCTCTTCAACTACTACAAAAAAGCTATCGTGGAAGCCGAAGACGCCAAGCTCTACGACCAGATAACCGTAAAGGACTGGATGGGCAGCTTCCGCCCTAAAGCCATCAAAGTCATCCCTCTCGTAGAAGACTTCGACAGCATACTAAACGTTGACCAAATCGTAGCTCCATACATTAAAGCAATAAAGCCCAAGCAGCAGCGTGTCTTCATCGCGCGGTCCGACCCAGCCTTAAACTACGGCCACTTATGCGCAGTCCTGCTATCCAAAATAGCTTTAAGCAAACTGAAAGCGTTAGAAAAGGATTCAGACACAAGTATTCACCCGATACTTGGCGTCGGCTCGAAACCCTTCAGGGGACACCTCTCGCCCGACAACATAGACAACTTCCTCCAAGAATACAAAGGTCTATCCACTGTAACTATTCAGTCAGCCTTCAGATACGATTACACCACGGAACAGGTAAAAGAAGGCATACAGACCCTCAACCAGCGATTACCCAACGGCACACCAGACTTTATTGACGGTGAGGAAGAGACGATTTTAAAGGGGATAATGGCTAAATGCAGAAAAGAGTACGAGCACCAGATTGAGGTAATGGCCCCCTTTATCAACGCAGTAGCAGCTTATGTGCCGGCAAGACGAACAAGAAAACTCCATATTGGCCTTTTCGGATACAGCAGATGCGTTGCTGGTGTATGCCTACCCAGAGCTATATCGTTTGCGAGTGCACTTTACAGCGTCGGTATCCCGCCGGAATTTATCGGCATGAAAGCCCTCAACCACCTTAACGATAAAGAATGGAGTCTGCTAAGTAAGCATTACATCAAGATGAACTATGACCTCAAAGTAGTCGGCGAATACGTCTCCCTCAGTAACATTAACATGTTAACTGAGATGAGCCCAATCACCGCCAAACGCTCCGGCATGAGTGAAGAACAACTAAAAGATGCTCTAACAAGCGTAATAGAAGACCTCAACACGGCCGAGCAGAAACTAGGGATAAAACTTGGCCCCCGAGGATTCTCTCAGCGCAGACACGAAAACTTTACCAACAACTTCTTGTTGTCCTTCCTGCAGAAGCAGGATGCTGAAGCTAAGGCCGCGTTGATTGAGTCGGCTAGGCTACGTAAATGCCTCGGTTAAACCCTTTTTCTTTTCTTTTTATTTACTCTATAGCCGATTTTGTTGAGCCAAACCCCATGCTTCTCGGCTAAAGCCGCTGTTTATAAACCTGAAAAATGACAAGTTGAAACCTTAAAAACCACGAAAACTCTTAAATTATACAAACTCCAACAAACTTGACAAGGTCCACTTCATGTCATCAAATAATAGCAAACTTGAAATCCAAGGGTACGACGAAAAAGAGAAAATGTACCTCGTAAAAACCCCTTATGGCACAGTGAAGGTTCAGGATACATTCGCAGAAATGTTCCCACTTTGGGCATCACGCGTTCTAATAACCGCCGCAAACGAGAAGTGGGCACAGATCGCTGCGTCAATTACAACCGGTTACGCTACAAGCGTCATCGCTGCCTCAGCTGAAGCAGCAGTTGAACGCATTGTTCCAGCCAGCGAAACCCCAGATAAGCGTCCCGGTATCTTAATTCAAATCTATAACAAAGACCGTTTTGAACTCAAACACTCCCTTATGGGCCGCATCGGTCAATGCACCATGACTTGCCCGACAACAGCAGCCTTCAACGGTTTAACAGGCAAACGTGTCCTGCTCATCGGTAGCAGTCTCCGCTACTTCGCAGACGGCTTCGAGAGTAAAACCGTGATTGGCGGACGTAAATGCTGGAAGATCCCAGTAATGGAAGGTATCTTTAATTGTGAAGACGGCTTCGGCGCAACAGAGGCAGTTGCCGGCGGGAACTATATGATCTTCGCCAAAACCGCCGCTGAGTGTCTTGCATCGGCAGAAGCTGCGGTTGAAGCAATCAAAGCTCAGGTGCCAGATGTCATCTTGCCTTTCCCAGGCGGTGTCTGCCGCTCAGGAAGCAAAGCTGGCTCAATGAAGTACAAACTAAAAGCTTCAACTAACCAAACCTATTGCCCAACACTGCGTACCATCGTGCCCGACACAGTTGTTCCAGAAGGCGCAACATGCGTGCTGGAAATCGTCATAAACGGCTTAACCCTTGATGCAGTGAAGAAGGCGATGGCGGTTGGTGTCCAAGCGTCAATAAACTGCCCTGGCATCCTCAAGATCTCAGCAGGCAACTACGGCGGCAAACTTGGTCCATTTAAGGCTTACCTCAAAGAAGCCATCGGTTTACCACCAGACCCACCCGCGCCAGCAGCTGACAAACCAGCTAAAGCCCCAAAAGCATAATCCCCCTCCTTTCTTGGAGTAGGAACTTTTATTTTCCTCATCTTAACGTAAGTTAATGAATTATACTACTTTAAGTGAATCCAGTTTGAGTAATACAGAAAAAAAGAGTTCACTTGAGCTATTCAGGCTAAGGAGAACAATCAACGAGTTAGCTACGAAAGAGGGTAGCCATACAGAACTCATCACCATCTATGTGCCTCCTGACAAGCAGATCAGTGATGCACTTAACCTGCTTCGTAACGAGTACGGCACAGCAAGCAACATCAAGTCAAACGTTACAAGGAAAAACGTGCTGGACGCTATCACTAAAGCGCAGCAGAAACTCAAACTGTTCAAGGATCCTGGTGAAAAAGGATTAGTTATTTTTACTGGTGCTCTGCTACAGCCAGGCGGGGGCCCTGGAACTGAACGTATGGAATCCTACGTTATTATTCCGCCTGAACCGATCAGGATTTTCCTCTACCGATGCGATAGTCGCTTCCACACTGAGCACCTGCAGGAGATGCTCCGCGAGAAGGAAGCTTACGGCATATTACTGGTTGATGCAAGTAACGCTACGATTGCTACTCTGCAGGGTAAGCATTTGAACATTGTTATGCAGATGTACAGCGGTGTCACAGGCAAGACCCGTGCGGGTGGCCAGTCAGCTAGGCGTTATGAACGTCTAAGAGAAATGCAGCTTACCGAATACTACAATCGTGTTGCAGGCCACGCTAACGATGTCTTTTTACCTATGGAAAACTTGAAGGGCATCATTTTAGGTGGACCTGGCCCCACAAAGTATGATTTCCAGAAAGGCGCATTCCTGAACTATCAATTGCAGAGCAAAATCCTCGACGTAGTTGACACAGCCTATGTTGAGGAGCAAGGCGTCAAAGAAGTCGTTGAGAAAGCTCCTGAAATCATGAAGAAAGTCCGTTACATCGAAGAAAAGCAGCTTATGCAAAAGTTCCTCTATGAAGTCGGTCACGACAGCGGATTTATCACCTACGGCGAAGCAGAAGTTCGGCGATTAATGAACTCAGGCGCAGTACGAACTGTGCTGCTGTCTGAGGAGCTTGACCTCTACCGTGTAACCATAAAGTGTGGTGCATGCGGATTTGAGGAACAGCACACCGTTAAGGGCAAAGACATGCAAGCATTCGAGCAGGGACTAGTCGGTAAAGCCTGCGGTGGATGCCAAGCGCCATCATACACTATATCTGACAAGAAGGACATAGTGGATGACATTGCAGAGCTTTCGCAGCTGACTAATTGCGAAGTCGAAGTTATCAGTACAGAAACCGAAGAGGGCCAGATGCTCAAGAACGCTTTCGGCGGTATCGCGGCGTTTCTGCGTTTCAAGATACAGTAAACAGGTACCTGCCCTACTCAGAAGTACCTTTCCCTCTCTTATTTGAGGCTAGATCATTTTTTGTAATTGTTAGTGTTTGTTCTTTT
>CAYPGY010000017.1:0-21904 GCA_964410435.1 uncultured Candidatus Bathyarchaeia archaeon | reverse complement strand
CTCTGCTTTTAGAAAACGTCTTAACCAGCTGCGTTGGTTGTACTGTCGCCACAACCAAACAGCAACCCAAACCAGACCCAGAAACAAAAACAACTGTTTCTGCCAAAACTTTTCATTGATGATGTAGCAGGGCAGCGCCCCCTTCTTCTACTAATTTAAAAAACAAAAACAAGCCCACGCCGCAAAAACGTTAACTTGTCAATACACTTAAAAGCTAAACCACTAATCAAACAGACAAAGGAAGCCCACATCAGCTTGAAGCCATTTAGCTTTGTCCACGCATCCGACCTACACTTAGGCTACGCACAGTACGGACTTGAGGCACGCAGGCAAGACTTCGACAACGCATTCAGCGAAGTCGTCGACCGAACAATCGAGCTTAAACCCGACTTCATGATCATCGCAGGCGACCTCTTCCACCAAGCCCGACCCAGCAATCACACGCTGGAGAACACGATTCGCAGCTTCAAGCGCCTACGCGACGCCGCAATCCCAGTTTTAACCGTTGACGGCAGCCACGACTCCGCACCCAACACCATAACCAGCACAATCCTCTACCCTCTGGACAGCGCAGGACTCATCTATCACCTCCCACGCCACAGAGGCGCATGCTGGAGCCTAGCCGACTGCTGCTACGTCTACGGCATCCCAAACTACCACAATCGCCACAAAACCGAGGAGGCACTTCCCAAATTCATGGAGGAAAACCCGCCTACACCCAAACAGGGCGTCGCCAACATCTTCGTGTTCCACGGCGCAGTGGACCTACCCGACATCAAGCCACCCTACATCGAGGCTGAACTCTCACCAAACATGCTTCCATCTGGCTTCTGCTACTACGCCGCAGGCCACATCCACGACCGACAGCAAGGCTACTTCAAAGACGGCATCCTCGTCTACGGCGGCTGCACAGAATCCGTCGGCTACGACGAAGCAAAAATCACCAAAGGCTTCTTCCACGTACAAGTCGATGAGAAGGGCCAAGTCACCCCTGAACTAATCGAATTAACTTGCCCACGCAGGTTCATAGTTCTCGACGAAGTAGACTACAGCGGCATGCCATCGGCGAAGATCACTGAGCAAGCAGTTCAACTTGTCAAAGACGCAGACGAACAAGACGCAATCATCATCCCAGTGCTTAAAGGCGTATTGCCATCTGAGGCCAGCCGAACCGAAGTTGACGTGCCCAGAATCCGCGCCGCCGCACAGAAAGCGCTCCTCGTCCACCCAATCGTGCAGCTTAAGGAAACAGCTGTCTCAGACGAAGTTGTCCGCTCCATATTCGAAGGGGAATTCAAAGACCTCAAAACCAAGGCTTACGAGTACTTTGTGCAGATATTCGCTGACCGATACGGCAAAGAGGAAGCCGAAAAACTATCGCATAGCGCTTTGAACCTTCTTGGACCGCTGGCTCATAAGCAGGACGAGAAAGTTAAGCAGGAAATCGAGGAGCTGTCCAAATGAAAATCGATGCTGTAGTGCTTGAGAATATCAGAAGCCACACTAAATCAACAGTGCTATTCACGCATGGCTTCAACTGCGTAGTCGGAGGCGTGGGATGCGGCAAATCAAGCGTGCTCTACGCAGTTGACTTCGCATTGTTCGGCGACGCAGTAAGCCGCAGCTTCGATTACCTCATCCGGGAAGGCGCAGACTGGAGCCGAGTAACGCTGCAGTTCAGCCACAACGGCAACACCTACAAAATCGTCCGTGGCTTAAAACGCCGAGCCAAGAGCATAACGCAGGACATGGAGCAGCTTAAACTCTACCAAGATGAGACGTTGCTGGCGAGCACAAAAAACGACGCCGTCGCAGAGCAACTCAAAGCCATCACTGGCCTTGATAAGGAGCTTTACCGCGAAATCGTCTGGTTCCGACAGGAGCACCTAAAAGAGCTACTTGACGCCAAACCCCGCGACCGCCAGACACGCCTCGACGAATTATTCGGCCTCGCAGACTACGAAGCAGCATGGAGCAACATCGCCCAGTACCAGCGTGATTACGAAACAGAAAAACGCGTCTACGAAAAAGACCCAGATGTAATCGGGCTAGAGAAACTAAGCGCCGACTACAACAGGGCAAGCGAAGAATTCACACTAATAGAAATGGACCTCGAAAACCAAGTTCAGCGGCTTGAAGTTGCTAAACGTGCCCTTGAAGAAGCGGACCAGCGTCTAAAACGCAGCGAAGAAAAGAAACTGGCATACGAGGAGCTTAAGCGCAAAGAAGCCAGATTAAACGCTAACCTCGCTAACGCCACCCGAAACCTTGCCTCGCTCACCGAGCGCGTCGAGGGTAAGAAAACTATAATCGACAACCTCGTCCAGCGTCAGATGTCACTTGACAGCCAGCTAAAACTGTGCCTATCTAAGCTTGAGCAGGCGGGTTTGCCCTCTAACCAGCCCTACGAGCAATTAGCGCCGTTTATTGCAGGCATCGACGACAAAATTGCCCAGATGCGCGCCGAGCAGGAAGCCACCCAACGCTCCATAGTACAGGACCAGAAAAGAGCATCCACGCTATCGGAGACGGGCGAAGGCAAATGCCCAATATGCAACCAGCCTCTACTCGGTAACCTCAAAAACGACCTGTTAAACGGCATCAAGCAGGAGAACGCTGAACGGGAAAAAATCATCAACCACCTAAGACTAGAAGTAGCGACGCTGCAGAAGACCAAAACCGTTGCGCAGGAAGCTTACACTAATCTGCAGAATTGTCTCACTCGCGGAGCAGAAATTAAAGCAAGATTAGCCGAGGAGGAGACAAACCTCAAGACGCTCATAGCCGAGCAGGAGGCACAGCAGCGTCAAACAGTTGAGCAACACGCCGAACTCGACGTTGTGACTTTTGAAATCGGACAATTCGACTTGTCTGAGTTACAGGCAGCCAAGGAACGCAAGGATCAAGCGCTCAAGCAGTACTACACTGTAGAAGCCGATTTACGCACGAAAGAGAACCGTAAAAAAGACCTCGCCCGCCGCATAGACGAAACTAAAGACCGTATTAACCACGCGCAAGAGAAGATTGAGCGCATGGAAAAAATCAGGCACACAGTCGAGTTGCTGGGCGCCATCCGCGATGCCTACCGCAGCATCCAACCGAAACTCCGCAGCGAATTCGTCAAGGTACTACGTAATTTTGTACAGCAGATACTCGATAGCCTAGTAGGGGGAGAAGCAACAATGCTAAACGTAGTTATCGACGACACCTACACGCCATACATCAAAAGCGAGGCAGGCGTTGACCGCGAAGTCAACAACCTCTCAGGCGGCGAACGCACGCTGCTGGCCTTTGCTTACCGATTGGGTTTGGGCCAATTGATTATGCAGAGCCGCACTGGCCACGGTTTGAGCCTGCTTGTGCTTGATGAGCCCACGGAGAACTTGGGTAGCGAAGACGGCAGTATCGAGCGGCTTGCAGACGCGATTAGCCGTTTCAAAGCGATTGAGCAGATAATCGCGGTTACGCATAGCGAGGACTTCGCCGCCAAAGGCGACCACGTGCTGATTTTAGAGAAGGAAGCTGGAGTCAGCAAAATCTCGATTGAGCGATAATTTACTTTATCTCTTTTTTCGCAGGTTACCTGTAATGAACGCCTTTGATGGATAAATCAGGCCTGATGCGATTAGTATGAAGCCCGCGTATTGTAGGGACATAGCGGGGTTATTATCAGTTATTGTGTAGGAGTTGTCGAAGGAGTAGCCTAGAAGCATTCCAGGTTGCACATTAAAGATTACGAATTCCGTATGCGAGAGTTCATGTGCACCATAAAATCCCGCAAAGACCACTGCAAGTATCAGCATAAAACCGAAACATGCAGTTGCAACCAGAACCGCCCTTCGACTGCTTATTGATGTTTTTGCTGAACACCAAAGCGACGCGCCTTTAACGGTCAATGAAGCCGCGATTAAACTGAACCATGGCAATGCCTGATAAATGTATTTAATCGCACTTGTATAGGGCACCTTCAAGTTAAGCGCCACACCAAGATACAGGTTCAAACCCAAAACCGCCAAAATGGACGCCGCAAACATCCAATCATAAAACACGGTATCTTTCTGGAAATGCTTTCTGAAGGCTAAACTGACCGCCAAAGAAGTAAATACGGCGGCGACAAAAAAGTAGCCTAGCCCTTCATCTAGAAGGAAAGTGCTAATAAACGAATAGACGGGCACAACGCCTTCTGGATTAAAGTCGCTTAAGTCAGAGTGATTAAACATGTACCCTAAGCCTCTTGGAAGCCAACTGGGAAGCATCCAGTCATGAATCTGGTTCCAGACAAGCAGTGAGAGGGCAAGCGGCACAAGAATAACTGCCGCCTGAATAATTAGTTGCTTTGTTAATTTTCGGTGATATAAATAAATCAGACTTAGAGGGAGAAGTGCAAAGACTGCGTAGAGCTTGGTTAGGAAGGCAAAAGCAAAAACAGCTCCTGCTGCAAGGAACCTCTTGTTCGAATTAGCTTTAACTGCGAGGATTCCAAGGAAGAGCGCGAGTAAACTAAGGAAGAGGCACTGCGTATCAATGAGGAAGCTTCGGGAAAGCACCAGTTCCCACGGCGTTAGGGCAAATAACGCTGCGGCGATGAGTCCTGACTGTTTGCTGTAGAGTTCTTTGCCTATTCTGTAGACAAGGTATATGCAGCCTAACCCGAAAAGCGTCACAAGTATAGTCCCTGTCTCTATTGAAACTCCGAAGGCGCTCATGAACACGGCTTCGGCGTAGAATCCCAGCGGCGGTTGATTGATCAGGCTACCCTCCACTTCAGTGTAAGGCATACCCCATTCTATGACGCCGTTAGCTGCCTTGAATTCCCATGCAGTGTCTGGATTCTGGAATAGACCAATCGAGAAGGAAATCAGCATAACACCTGCGAGAAGAGAAAAGATTGCGTAGTTTTCCTTCAACGCACATTTAATGCTGGATCCTTTTAGCGGGGGATGCATTTCCTCTCTATCAGCCTACTTACCAAACCATCTCTTAGCCTTTTAAAATTATTCAATATCACCTCTGCAGTTAGCGTTCAAGCTAGAAACAATTAAATCATGAACCAGAACTCTACTACCATCATGAAACCGTTCCTAGGCTACCTGAAAGAGGAAAACATGAGTCTCCTCACAGACTTCTACGAGCTTACTATGTGCGCCGCTTACTTCGACAACAAACACTTCGAAAACGCCACCTTCGACCTCTTCATACGGCGCCTGCCAGAGAACCGCAGCTACTTCCTCTTCGCTGGCCTAGAAGAAGCATTAGGCTATCTGCAATCCATTAGGTTTACAGAAGAACACCTATCGTACCTTAAAACGCAGGGTTTCAAAGAAGACTTCCTTGATTACCTACGCAACTTTAAATTCACCGGCGAAGTCTGGGCGATGCCAGAGGGCACAGTGGCTTTCCCCAACGAGCCGCTAATCCGCATCACCGCACCCATAATAGAAGCCCAACTGGTTGAAACCTTCCTGCTTAACTCGATTAACCACCAAACCATGATCGCTACAAAAGCCAGCCGAGTGGTCGAAGCCTCAAAAGGCAGATCAGTTATCGAGTTTGGATTACGTCGCGAACCCGGCATAGATGCAGGCATGAAAGTGGCCCGCTCAAGCTACATAGCAGGCTGCCGGGGCACAAGCAACGTCCTCGCAGGATATGCTTATGGTATCCCAGTTTTCGGTACTATGGCGCACAGCTTCATCATGTCTTATTCTAAAGAAATCGACGCGTTTAGGGCATTTGCCCGAACTTTCCCGGAAAAATCCACCCTGCTTATTGACACCTACGATGACTTAGCTGGAGCCGAGAAGGCTGCTGTGGTGCTAAAAGAGCTTGAAGCTAAAGGCATACACTTGGGCGGTGTACGTATCGACAGCGGCGACTTAGCGGAGTCCAGCCGGAAGGTCCGCCAGATACTTGACCGCTACGGGTTAACTTACGCTAAAATCTTTGTCAGCGGAGACCTCGACGAATACAAAATTGCAGAGTTGCTGAGGGCTGATGCACCGGTTGACTCGTTTGGTGTTGGTACAAAGATGGGTACAAGCGCTGACCGCCCATACCTTGATGGAATCTATAAGCTCTGTGAGACTCAGATGCCTGACGGCGGGTTTGCGCCGATTATGAAGCTCAGCAAGGACAAATTCACGTTGCCGGGGCGCAAACAGGTTTACCGTTTTACGAACGGCGATGATTCATACAAGAAGGATACCATCGCGCTTGTGGATGAACCTGCAGAGGGTGAGCCTCTACTAATTAAAGTCATGGATAACGGCAGATTGACTTATAACTTGCCGTCTCTTGAGGAAATTCGTCGTACCGCATCAGAGAACCTCCAGAAGCTGCCCGCAAAGTACAAGGTTTTAGTTGATGCACCTGCTTACCCAGTTGAGTTCAGCAGCAAACTCCAGCGACTAATAGAGTCCGTGAAGCAGCAGATAACAGAAAACGAAATTAATCATACAATCTAGACGCCTTTTTGCTGGCTGCGTTTTTTGTATTCGCCGCAGTAGCTGTTACCGCCCTCTCGGCATTGAGGGGTAACCTTATCGCATTCTTTTATGTATTCACAGCAATAAAAGAATCCGTCTACACGACGCTGTAGACCGCTTAGCACTCCTTTAGTTTTCCCCACGGTTCTCCCTTCCATCTGTATTATCGGGGTTTCGCTATTTATGGTAATCGCCCATAAATTCGGCAAATATGGAAAACCCTTAATAGGTAATTTTCTGAACCTTATCTGCTAATACATACAGGGAAGCATACAAGTTATGGAAAATCGCCCAGCTATAGTTGCTGTCGGCAGAACCAAGTTCGGTGAGCACTACGGCAAAGAACCCGAGAAGCTCATCGAGGAAGCTTGGCTTGCCGCCTCGAATGAATGTAACATAGAACGCAAGCATCTGCAGGCTTGTTACATGTCTGACTGCTTCTTGCCAATCACCAACAAGCTCGGTTTGGAAGAGGGTTTCCTCTCCGAATTAACCGAGTTGCATGTGCCCATGGAGATCACCCGCAGTTTCAGCGCTGCACTTATGACTGCATGCCACGCCATCCAAGCAGGTGTCTACGATACTGTACTTGTTGGCGGCATAGAAAAGATGTCTGATCGTTGGGATAAAATCCGCGACGACCTCATGCTGCTAGATGATCCTTGGAGTTACTATGCAGGCGGAACCCCAGAATCTAATCATGAACTTATGATGCGTGCTTACATCAAAAAGCATGGCATCAAAGGCGAAGAAATAGAGCAATTAAACATCGCGCTCGCTCAGGTAAGCGTTAAGAACCACGCGAACGCCACCAAGAACAAATATGCGCAGTTCCAGAGGAAAATCAGCGTTGACCAAGTCATCAACGCTCGAAAATCCGCTAACAAACCTTTAGGCCTCTACGATTTCGCACCGATGTCAGACGGCGCGACAGCGCTGATTTTAACCAGCGAGACCGTGGCTAACAAGATGACTAACCGCCCCGTCTTTGTTCTGGCATGCGGTTCAGCAACCGATTACCTCAACTATTCCGCCCGAGCTGATCTTTCACGCTTCTACGCGGCAGAGTTAGCTATGAAAGCCGCTAGCCAAACCGCCAAAGTCTCGCCTTCCGAGTTGCAGCTTTTAGAGTTAAACGACCAGTCCACAATGATGGAGATGGTTACTCTCGAAGATATAGGCGTCTGTAAGCCTGGAACAGCTTGGAAGAGTATCTATCAAAGCTACAAGAACAACCAGTTATCCTATGATGTCGACGGTAAACCAGTCTATGTTAACACTAACGGCGGATTGAAAGCCGACGGCAACCCGCTTGGCGCCACTGGCGGAGCACAAATCTACGAAATTTATCGGCAACTGCGCGGTGAAGCAGAGGAACGGCAAGTTAAGCTTCCTGGCTTCCCCAAGTATGGCGCCGCAGTAGAATTCGAGGGTTTCGGAACTAAAGCTTACGTTTCAATTCTAGGAGAGAAAAAGCAATGAGCAGTGAACCGATAGAGCGACGAGTATCATACCTGGGCGACCGATTGAAAGCCAGCCGCTGCCAGTGCTGCGGTAAAGAGTACTTTGAAATCCGCGATTACTGCAGTAACTGTGGACGCAGAAGCTACGGCAAGATGGAGTCAATTGACCTCTTCTACGACAAAGGCACCCTTGAACTAGCCACATACATCAATGAACCCACAAACAAATTTGCAAAGCTCGGCAGCTTCGTCTACGGCATCGTCTCCTTCCACGGCGGAAAAATCCGTGTACCCGCAAGATTAACGGACCAGTTGATTTGCGACGGTAAAAAATTTGACTTAGCCAGCCTCGAAGGCCGCGAAGTCATACCCCGATTCCGCAGGCGCTACTCAGTCGGTAAAAGCGACCTCATCCCAACGATTTCTCTTGCGTTCACGCTTGCAGATGAGTATTACCCCTATCAGGAATACAAGGTCATTCAGCCTACCAAAGACTACGAGTTACCCGGCATCGTCGGCTACGGTATGTACTCTTCACGGTTCCGCTTCAAAGAGGAATCCTGGGAGCACGCAGTACCATTCATCGACGAAGACTCCGTGACTGCCGCGGTAGAAGCAGGCAAACTCGCACTTATCCACTCTGGACTAGACAGCGCATTAATCGGCAAAGTCTACGCAGGCTCAGAATCCAACCCCTACGCAGTTAAACCAATCGCGGCTAAAGTAGCGCAGGTACTAAAGCTCGGCAAAGAAGAAGGCGACATGCAGAGTGTCGACGCAGTAGACACAGAATTTGCCTGCAAAGCCGCATCAAGCATGTTCAAAGACGCCTGCGCGTTAGTAAGCTACCCCCGCTCGGGCATAAACTACGCGATGGTTATCGGCGCGGACAACTCTCAGGCAGCTCCACGCGGTTGCCCAGGCGGCGAACTTGACGCCTTTGTTGGCTATGGCGGTGCAGCGTTTATCTTCGGAAAGAAGGACGTAATCGCTGAGGTTGAAAGCTGGTACAGCTGCACTTCGGATACACCGGACTTCTGGAGACGCGACGGCGAACCCCACCCCATGCATGGCGGAAGATTCACCGGTGACCCAGCATACCACAAGCACGTCCGAAAAGCAGCCAGTAAACTCATGGAGACCCAGAACCTCAAGGCATCCGACTTCAGCTACTTTGTGCCCCACCAGCCTAACCCGTCTTTCCCAGTGCGCATAGCCAAGGACTTAGGCTTTAAAGACGAACAGTTTATGCCAGCAATTCAGATGACCAAGTTCGGCAACACTTACAGCGGCGCCTCGCTGGTAGGTTTAGCGGCGATTCTCGACATCGCAAAACCAGACCAGCGCATCTTAGTGACAAGCTACGGTTCAGGCGCAGGCAGCGACGCATACGTTCTACGCACAACAAACCAGATACTGGATAAGCGCAGTCGACAGAAAGTCACCGTTAAATTCTTAGCGGATAACCCGTTTGTGGAGTACGTTGACTACACAACGTTTAGGCGCCTAAAACAGGGCATGTAATTCTTCCTTTTCCTTTTTTGTTGCTATGCCAAATTTAATAAAGCCAGACTTCTGAATGCACTATAGAGTGCTATGCATGGCAAGAAACTGCTTGTCAGCGTTTTACTTGTATTGACTTACCTATGCCTTTTTCCACCTGAGACTTTGGCTAGCAACGATTGGCCTATGTTTCGCCAAAACCTGAATCACACCGGCGCCGTAACCGATATGGGCTATGCGGATTCAGCCACTCTTCTTTGGAATTACACCACAAAAGGCCCAATCTACAGTTCCCCTGTAGTGGTCGAGGGCTGCGTGTTTTTCTGTTCAAGAGACAGCAACATATACTGCCTGAACGCTTCGACTGGTCAGAAACTCTGGAACTTTACAACTGGGGCTGAAATCGTCTCGTCGCCGGCAGTCAACGACGGTTTACTGTATGTGGCGTCTAATGACGGATGGTTCTACTGCATGAACACTTCTACAGGTATGCCGCTCTGGATTGAGTGGCTCGGCTGGAACGCTAACTCCTGCCCAGCAGTCGACGGAGACCGTGTCTATGTGGGGTCAGGCAACCATGATGTTGTATGCTTCAATGCTACCAGCGGCGAGGAAATCTGGCGTTACCCAACAGCCAACTGGGTTCAGTCTTCCCCCGCAATCAGCAACGGCGTATTATACATTGCAAGCAACGACTTCCACCTTCGTGCAATCAACGCTTCTACGGGGGAGGAACTGTGGAAGACGCATACCGGCACCGCTATGGGTTCACCCGCAGTCTACGATGATTGCTTATACGCTGGGTCATGCGACGGCTACCTATTCTGCTTAGACGCACAAAACGGTTCAATCCGCTGGGGCTACCGCACAAAAGAAGCGGTATTGTCATCTCCTGCCGTTGCCAATGGCTATGTCTTTTTTGGTTCACAGGATAACAGCGTCTACTGCTTAAACGCTAGCACCGGAGAAATAATTTGGCGGATAGAAACTGGTTACTGGGTGTTTTCTTCGCCGGCAGTGGCGTATGGCTGTGTTTTCGTCGGTTCGGAGGATTATAACCTGTATTGCCTCAACGCGTCCACAGGCAATGTGCTCTGGGTTTACGCGACGGGCAATCAAGTGGTATCATCCCCCGCTGTCGCAGACGGTAAACTTTACGTCGGCTCATTTGATTGCAATCTCTACGCTTTCAGCCTTTGTAATTCCACAGGTATACCCGTTACATTAGAAGCAACTTCGCGGCTTGGCTGGACAACGATAGTCTTTAACATAATCGCTATAATAGTGGCTGCTTGCGTTTTTTTCTTTACGGCAAATCATTTGCGTTCAGTCTGGGAAAACCGAAAACTCCCACCCAGCAGCCTTACACCCAAAAAAAGGAACTGGCTGCTTCGCCACTCAGACGCCTTATGCATCGGCGTCATAGCCACCTTCACAGCAGCTTATTATCTGAATCTTGATAGCGGCGTACTGTGGGCTGCAGACGAGCAAACCTATTCTCAACTGGCCTACTACATGACTAAAACCGGCGATTACCTAAACCCCCACGGATTTGGTGTGCTGGCTATTTGGGCGGGTAAGCCGCCTCTAGTTATGTGGCTGATGGCTCTCTCCTACCAAGTCTTCGGAGTAACTGGTTTTGCAACCCGTTTCTTTATTCCCATCTTCGGCGCGCTATCCCTACTATTTCTATATTTTTTGGGAAAAAAGCTCTACAACCGTACCGTCGGATTCTTATCAGTTCTTATCTTAGGCACCTTCTCCACTTTTTATTTGTTCTCAACACGCGCAATGACCGATGTTCCACTATTGTGCCTGATTCTGTGCAGCTTCTACTATTTCTTTCTGAGCAACGAAAAAAACGCGTCTCGATATTATGCACCGTTGAGCGGGGTCTTTTTCGGATTGGCTTTTCTTACAAAGCAAACAGGTGCACTACTCATACCCGCCATTTTGGTACTTTACTTGCTTTTAAGTTACCGAAGCCTAAAACCGCTGTTAACTAAACAAGTCGGGCTCTTCTTTGCTGCGGCGCTGCTAGTTGTAGCGCCTTGGCTGATTTACATGACTGTCAACTACGGCTATTACTTCTGGGACAGCTACTTCCTCTACAGCACCTTCACGCGGTTAATCACTCCGATAGAAGGTCACATGCATGGTTATCTCTACTACTTTGAATATTTCGCGTCAAGTGAGATGCTGCTTTGGGTTGTGCTGCTGCCTTTTGCGGTCGGATTAAGCGTATATTTTGGGTTTAAGCGCTCCAAACCCGATGTTCTGCTGGTTACGTGGATAACTGTGGTGCTTACGGTGTTTACTTTAGCGCAGACAAAAATATCATACTACATCCTACCCGCGTACCCCGCGTTCGCTCTAGCCCTAGCCAGCATGATCTACCGAACAGGACGTTCAGCTAAAAATTGGGTAAGACGGCAACTTGCTATTCTATCAGTAAATTAAAAGTCGTCGGTTATTGTATTGACGGCTTGTACAATCGCCACAACCAACATACAACCCAAACCCGACGCTGAACCAAAAACAGCTGTTTCTGCAAAAAGTTTAGGAAGATGATGTAGCAGGGCAGCGCCCCCTTCTTCTACTAAAAAACTGGATAGAACACTAATTTTGACGTTTCATTATAGGAATATCGTTTTTAAATTAAGCCAACGCAACTTGGCTAGGGAGAAAAAGTTTGGGGCACAAGACAGCACTCTACACACTGCTAATAATCACTCTATCAATAGCCACGGCAGCTAACGCGGCTGCTTCCACAACTACGGCAGCACTAGACGTTACAACAGCTGACGGAAAAAACTTCACCTTGAAAATCGAAGGCAACATAGACGCAGAGCAGGTTTCGGATTTATGGTTCGCCAGCAACCCATCGCTCTGCAATAACACCGACATCGCCTTCACACTCACTGGGCATAAGGATACGGTGCATTTCATGAATATGACTGTTCCAAAAGATGCGCTTTTAGGCGGCACAGCACCCATAGTAACAATCAACGGCAGATTAGTTGAGCAATCAGGGTACAGTCATGACGGAGACAACTTTTATGTCTGGTTCACCGCATCCGAACCTGTTGACCGCAGCAATGTTCAAATAACCTTTTTGCTCACGCCAAAAGTAACGACGATTCATCCGTCACAAGGGTACCTCTACACTTTCGGAGCGGTAACAGTGTCTGTGCTGGTTACAGTGCTGCTGATTCTGATAATATACAGGCGCCGTTCCGATAAGACGCCGCTTCAGCAACAGGCAATAAACATCTAAACATTATTAATTTTCTAAAACTTGCCGTACTCAAAAAAATATTATTTGATTTACAAAAAAAGGAAAAGTTGGGGTTTACTTATAAACCGCTACCCCGTTGAAGGTTATTGATCTGATTGTCGCTTCGTTGAGTGTTACAACATTAGCTGGCAGCGGAGCATAAGATAGGCCTGATGCCAAGCTTTGTCCATCGTGAACCATATACCAGAGGAACTGTACTATGCCGACTGCTTCTGCCTCAGTTAGATTAGGAATCACGTTTAGTTCTTTGTAGACTATTATGTAGCTGAAGCTAACAATTGGGTAGGACTCTGATCCAGCTGCGTTAAGGATGTTTACGCTGCTCCATGATGCGTCGCCTGCCGGTAGACCTGCTGATGCGACTGATTGGGCTGCTGCGGTTGTGGATGCAAGTGTCGGTAGTACATAGTTGCCTGCTGGGTTCTGTATAGCTGCAACCTTCATGTTGTACGATAATGTGTATGCTAATTCTACATAGCCGATGGTGTATGCGTTACCCTCAATGATGCCTGCTACGCCAGAGTTGCCGCTTGAGGCTCTTCCCGCAACGGGCCAAGCCACCGATTTACCTTGTCCAACGTTGGCGCTCCATGCTGGGCTTACTGCACTTAAATATCCGGTGAAGACGAAAGTTGTTCCTGAACCGTCTGAACGGTGTACTGGAATGATTGTTTCTCCCGGTAAATTGGCTGTTGGGTTAAGCTGTTTGATTGCGGTGTCGTTCCATTGTGTGATTGTTCCAAGGTATATGCCTGCGATTATTGTACTGTTAAGTTTAAGACCAGTTGATACTCCTGGCAGGTTATACGCGATGGCGACTGCACCGATGGTCTCTGGGATGTGCAGTGCGTTTGGCACTTTTGTCTGTTCAGACGCGGTTAGCGGTGCATCGGAGCCTGCGAAGTCAACTGTTTTTTGCTGCATCGCAGAGATTCCTCCGCCGCTTCCTATTCCCTGATAGTTAACTTGCGCCCATGGTCTAGTTGCTGTGTATGCGTTGATCATTTGGTTGATAAGTGGCTGTGGGAAGGTTGCTCCTGCGCCGTTAATTGATGACGCTACAGGAGTAGGCGATGGGCTGGGTGTGGCTGTACTTGTTGGTGAGTTGGTTGGTGAGGTTGTGGGTGATGTTGTCGGAGAGGTTGTGGGTTTGGTTGTGGGGTTTGTGCTTGTCGTTGGCGAGTTGGTGGGGTTGGCTGTTGGTTGAGCCGTCGGGGTTGGAGTTGGTGTTGGGTTGTTGTGTCCCTGTGTGGGGCTTGAGAGGTAAACATAACCTAGCACTGAAACGATGAGTACTACAATCGCGAGTGCGCCTATGATTTTGTACTTATTATCCATGTTTTTTCGTTCTCCCTATGGTTGCCAAAATAGGAGAACGGAGTAAAATAATCGACCAGCATAGAATAAAGAGTGCACAATAGGGGTCTATAGAGATGCATAAAGTATATTGATAGACCGATTGAACAAAAAATATTAGAAGAATAAAACAGAAAAATTGCTGATTATTGCATTATAATAATGACAATAAAAACAACGGAATTACTGCCCTACTATCGGCGTAATTCATTTGAACTGTTCGTGGATTATGCTTCTATGAGACAAACTACTTCTGAAGGGGGGTAACTTGCACTGTCTATCAGATGGGCGGTGCCGTCTGGGCAGTAGACTTTGTCGCCTTTTTGGGCTCGTTGGTAGCGTTTGCTGCAGTTTTTTAGGCTTATGCAGCCATCACAATCACGTGACAACATTTTCCATCTCATCTCCAATTATCAATAGAACAGACGGCACCTATATATCATATCTATCTAAACTATATAGTCACATATAGAGTCGTCAGCGACAGTCCAGTTTTTCCAATCGAAAACCCAAAACGGAGTAATTGGCAGCTGAGAGACTCCGAGGCGTTTAAGGAGAAGAAAGGGAAATGCAAAACCCTTTTTGTTGCCCCCAGAGCCTCTCAACCTAAACTTCAGGAGCGATAGGTTTCGTAGCTTTCCTATCGATTGTCTCTATGCACAGCGCGCAATTAAACGATTTTTCAACATTATACCCAAATTTGCCCCCAATCGTTAACTGCAGGTTTTCCCGAAATAGAAGGGCAAGACATAGAACATAGTTCTGTAGTTGGATTGGCACAGTCACTTAGGTTTTAAAGATAATTCGAGAAACATACCTCATATTGGATTATCTCTTTTCGGAGGTGAATTTTTTGGGAAGCGACTTTGATAAAATCGGTTTGAAAGACGAATTAAAAAACGCAGGATTTGAAGACCGCATCGCAGATGACATCGCCGACCGCGTAGACGACCGTAAAACAGACAACTGGAACCAGAACATGGGGCGAACAGAGGCACTTAAAGAAATCGAATTGCTAATTAACCAGACGCGTCAAGCCTACGAAAACTTTAGGCAACGCAACATGCCTTCATCCACATCGTACAGTTCCTCTATGGCAGCCAGTTCAAGCTCAGATGTTATGTAACCGACTATTAACGAATAAATCAACCCTTTTTTATTAATTGAGAGTTTTTATGTAATCCCAGATTTTATCGCTTACATAATGCAGCGTTTTAACAACAGGACCTTTCTTGGATGCTCTTGCATTGGCTGAATCCATAAGCACTTCACCCACAGCTAATGCTTTGCCATGCTTCATATCTACAACAAGCATCAAGTCTCCCGCTGCGAATTCACCTTCGTAGCGTACAACGCCGGGCGCCATAACGGTTGCGCCTTTACAGACATAGGGGATTGCACCCATATCTACGACTGCTTTAGGGGCTTTTGCGATGAATTCGCTGAAAAGCAACGTTGGCAGAATGCGGTTGGTGGATTTGAATAGGATTGGTTTGCCGGCTATTAGATAGATTTCTCCGACTTCTGACTCGACGACTTCGACTTGGCTGTCTTTTTCAATGGCGATTTTAAGCGTTTGGTTGGCTTGCTCGATTAGCTGTTTTGCGTCTTTTACTTTCAGGGGGAATCTGCGTTGGGTGGGCATGATGTATCTGCCCTATTGGGTTCTTCGCTGGGCTTATATGGCTTTTCTTGGGTTTCAGTGTGTTTACGGTGCAGGTACTTCTCCATTAACTTGTCAACATCGACCTTAAGGAGGATAATTGTAATGATTACCGTTAAAACTATGGATACTACAAGTGAAAGTATGAAGGTGGCTTCTGAGCTTAACCCCAGCCACCCCTCAACCACGTTTCCCGCCCATCCGCCGAAGAAAACACCTGCTACCGTAATTGTAAGTTTACCCAAGAAGTAAGCTCCGAAGAACTTGACAGGGCTATACTTCATCAACCCCAGCGGAATAACTATGGGCTCGTCTGGAATCGGCGACGCCGCGGCTAAGAACAGGAGCGGAAAAGCCCACCGTTTAACTTTACGTGCATCCGTGTGAAGTCTTTCTTGGCGCTGCTTGCTTAAGTGACCGCTAACGAAGAACGTTACCATGTAATGGATTCCCTTGGCTAACGCGGCGGCAACAGCAATAAGCACCCCGACGATAGCCATTGTTGTAAGGTCAGGATGGCCCAAGCCGATTGCAGCGGTACTGGCTATAAGCAAGTTTGATGGACCAGCGAATGGAATAAGGTTGAAGCCGAATGCTGTTGCAAAGATTACTATTAACTCGATTGGCGATGCCATGTCTTCGCTGCCCTTGTTATGGATGATTCAGGTGTTTAAGCTGCTTATAAGTTCAAGCTATAATATACCCGATTAATACGGGCTTCCGGGCTAATCTTTGAGGCTTCAAAAAACAAAAAAGCGCTCCCAGACAACAGCTAGCCTTATCTACTCTGCAGATTACATGTTAATCCCTAAAGAGGCCTCTCGACTGATTGTTTTAGGTAGTCGTTGAGATAGGTTTAAATGGAGAGAGGCAAAGTATAGAAGAGATAAAGATACTTGAGGATTCCAATATGAGCGAAATGACAACCGAAATCCTTGAGCAGAACCTCAGCAAAATTGTGCTAGTCCGCCTAAAAGGTGGAAAAAGCCTCAGAGGTCGCCTAAAAGGATTCGATCAACACTTAAACCTCGTTTTAGAAGAGACAGAAGACACTACAGTCGTTGAAAACCAAAAGAAGTTAGGGCTAATCATCGTCCGCGGAGACAACGTAGTCCTTATTTCACCACCACCAAGGTGATATAGATGGGATCAGGTACACCAGCAATGGGCAAAGGCGCAGGGCGCATTGTCCACATTAAATGTAGACGCTGCGGAAGACGCGCATACCACGTACGCGAACACCGCTGCGGAGCCTGTGGCTTTGGCGAACAGAAAACCATGAGGCGCTACACCTGGCGAACCAAGACTCTTCAGAGGCAAAGAGTCTGCTAAATCGCCGCAACATTCCTTCTTCTTAACTTTAGAATTTTTATTGCTCTAATAAAGCCGCTGTTTTGCGTTTCTATTCAGATTTAATTGCGAGTGCTTGTGCTATGTTTCTATATTAAACCTGAAAAGACAGGTCGGGGCTTTTGTTGCTCTCACTTAACCCCCTCCCCTTATTCGTCTATGAAAAAACCTTTTCATGCTCACTTCAATGAACACCCCGTTATGAGCATCTAAAGCAGCTAAAAGTAGAAGTCTAATTATTGAATTATGAAATGTATTCTTTGCCCTGAATGGCTTTGGACTGATTGACAGGGGATTTCTGCCGCTTGGAGCGCATGATCCCGATTTTGTTAGCTAAGTAAACCCAGAGTACTAAACCAATCGTGTTAGCGCCAATCATCGAGAAAGCAATCGTCTCAACTATATGCGTAGCCTGAGGCCAAGGTACAAAGACAAGAATCATCGCCATAGCCATCGACTCCAACATAAAACCGGCGGCGGCAGCCTTCACCAGATACCATTTGCCCGAAATCCTGTTTGAGATAAAGCCCGCTATAACGCCGATTAGAATGGTTGATAATGCACATGGTATTGCGGTAGTGCCGCCATAGGTGTAGCGGTGGATGCCTCCGATTAAACCTGCGATGGTTCCACCGACTGGGCCAGCTGCGGAGCCGGCGATCATGGATGCGAGTTCACGCACGTTAATGACTGTGCCGTCGGCGAGTTTCATACCCCAAAGAGTGCCGAAAATTGCCAGCGCACCCAAAACGACGCCGACTAGGACTTTGGCTATTGCCGCTTTCCTATGGCTCTTAAGGTGGGAAAAAGCATATTCTGAAGCGATTAACGCCAATACGATCATGAAGCATGCTGTGCCCAATAATCCAATGGTGCTTGACAGGTTTTCAGCTAATCCAACCATAACTTTTCACTTCAGCTATAGTGCATTCCAGATGACTAGGCGCCATTCTGTACCGTAGATGCCCACCGTCATCCAGTACGCCTCCTTTGAAACCACCTCATTCTGTGTTTGGTCGAGGTTTTTAACGTAGTACTGGTATGTGCCGTAGCCGCTTTGTTGCTCGGCTACTTGGCGTGCGAAGGCTTGGACTTCAGGGTAATCCGCGTAGATTGGGTCTGTTAGCAAGTTTTTGCCCTGCTGAGCGGGGTCAGGGTCATAGATTAGGGTGCCGTTTGACTGCATCGCCCACATAGAGTAAGTTGTGGCGCCGATGGACACGATAGATTCGCTGATTAATTTGCTGGGTTGAATAACTAAACTAAGTGACCCCATGAATTTGTCGCTGTCATCGAAGATTGGTGCAACCATGACTACACCCGGGAAACCTTCGACTAGGGGGATCATGTTGCTTGTAGCAGGCAGCATAGATTCATGCATCCAGACGTTCTGCTCCTGAGTGTGAATGTCCTTGCCTATTATGTCGCTGTAGCTGCTTGGCTGAACTGCTACTAAAACGTCTTTAGTGTCAGCGGTGGCTGCGTTAACTATCAAAGAGTTATCTGCAACTATCTTGGCTAAAACTTGATCAGCGGCGGCGCCGGTTAAACCAGTTTGGGAGAGTTTTTTGCATGCAGCCATCAAAGCACGGTCTAGTTCAGCGAGTTTGCTGTTAACGTTGTTTTCTGTATGCATTAGCTGGCTGATCATTTCCTGCCTGACCTTTGAAGCTTGATTCTGTTGAGCTACAGCTTGGCTGCTACTCCATTGATAAACGTTTATGGATAAGGAAAATGCGAGGAGTATGATTAAACCTAAAACGGCAAGTTTAGTTCTAGCCATGTTTCTTCAGCTAAGTTTTCAGTCATTTTAGTTTTAAGCCTTGCGTATGGTTGCTAAGTAACCAAGCTTGCAGATGAGATAAAAAGGTAAGTTAGGGATTGTTTTTTAGGTAGTCCACTGTCGATGTAACTGACTTTACGGTTACCGTTGCGTTCTGAACGATTACGAACTCACTTAAGCCCACAGGTGTAGAGTCGCCCCAGTCATAGGTGTATCCGAGTCTTGTCCAAGGATACTTCAGGGGGTAGTAGCTGCTGATTATGTTGCTGTTGAACCAGTCCCTGTATTCTGCTGTTACATTAGCCGGAAACGTTAGCGAGGCGGTTGTATCGGTGATTTCATTGTCTGGAGAGGGACGGAAAAGCTGGTCTGGTTTAACCCAGAGCTCAACAAAGTAGGTGCTGGGATTGCTAGCAGGTAACCCAAGGAGTTGCGCCGTCCGCAGCGAATAATTGGAGTCTGCTGGAACATTGTTTTTGAAGAATGTTTGGATTTCTGGAACAACTGTTACCCAGGTGTATCCCCAACTGGTGGTTACGTTTTGTCCCACGGGGTAACTGTTGGGGTATTTGGTCCAGGCGACGACGAGCACCGATGCGTTTTCGCCTTCGCCCTGCCAGATTAGGTTGCGGTTGTCCCTTGTTATTGGAGTTAGGTTTGAGGATACTTCAGACTCTTTGGCGATCATAGCGTCTTCTACGGCGGCTATGTAGCGTTCGTCGAGTGTCGGCGGCGGAGCAAATGCAGGAGCAATTACGTGTGTGTAGAGTGTAGAGACGGCTAATGTGCCAATAATGCCTATAACAAAAAAGATGACTATTACTGCGCGATCTTTCATATTGCCCATCAGTAGAGGTTTAAGCGCTTTTTTGTTTATAAAAAAATCGCATAAAAAACAGAATACAAAGTTAAAAAGAGACCCATCAAAGGGTTGTTTGGTTATTGGGCTTCAGGATTATAGTAGCCCTTATCCACTTTTACGAAGATAAGTGGACCTCTACTCTGAGCCATCTCACGTGACTTACGCAAGGTGTTGTTCAGTACGGTGAATAGGCGTTCTTTGTCATCGGTGATGCTCTGGATGGATTTTTCGCCTAGTTCAAGTTTTAGAAGGTTCTCTGCTAGTATTTCTGTTCCGCAGATTTCTCCGTTCTTTATCAGTGTGGACACAACGACTTCTTGGAGTTCCTGTTTATGGTTGAGTCTATGCCAGATTGGTTCAGCGTCAATGAGGTTTTTAGCCATTTTGCTCCATTTGCTGGCGCTCTGGTTACCGATAAGTAGCTTTACACGTTGCTGCCACTTTTTGAACCAAGTGTTACACCATATAGATAGGTAGGAGTCTAGTTCGTCAGGGTTTTCTCTGAAGAGCAACTCGAGTTTATCAACTATTTCGCAGTTGCTGTTTTCTTTGCCGATTAGCTGCCAGTGGAATTTTAGGTAATTAGTGAAGTCCTGGCATGCTACCTGCAGAACTTTCCGGTCGGAACCCATGATATCTAAGGCTGGATCGGCTTCCTTCAGTTTCTCCCCTATCATGATTTCTACGAAATTCATTATGATTCCCGCTGAAACCCTCTCCGACAGTGATGTTGGATGAGGTTTTAATTAAACCTTATTTAATTTTTTTCAAATATAACTGGGTAAGATAAAACGCAGCATATTTCAGCTCTCGATATATCAAAGGAGCATTTATTCAAGGTAGTCGGGTAACCAACTTAATCCAGGTAGCACGAGGTCCGGTTGCTCCATTTCCAGTTCTTGTCTTGTGTAGAGCCCTGAGAGGAAACCGATGGTGCGTACACCTGCAGCTTTGCCGGCCCGCAGGTCATTAACTGAGTCGCCGGCCATGATGCAGTCGCAGATGTCAAGGTTAAGCGCGTTGATGCAGAGCATTAAGCCTTCAGGTGAGGGTTTAGGTTTATCCGTGTCTAATCCGGTTACGATGTGCGTGAAGTATTTGGCGATGCCGTGTGAGTCTAGCTCTTTGTAGAGCATTTCGCTTGTCATATGTCGCATAGTGAAGAGACCAAGTTTGAACTTGCTGGATAAGTACGATAGCGTTGATTGTACGTTTGGTAACAGTTTTGCCTCGCGCTCGGAGATTTGGTGATAAGCGTCGAGGTAAACTGGTAGGAACTCGTCTGTTGTGCCGTGCGTTATGTGCTCGATGGGTCGGCTTAGCTCAAGGCGTTTGGGTAAGTCAAGCATTACTTCGTCTATTGGAATCGGCTTGTTAACTGCTTTAAAGGCGATTTTAGCTGCTTCCAAGTAGGCGGCTGTGGAGTCTATTATGGTTCCGTCTAGATCGAGGAAGATGCCTTTGGCTTTAAACTTGACTTGCTGCATCGTAGTCTGATGTTAAGGTGTTTTTTATTTCTTAAAGGTTGCTCCGCGTCAGGGACATTTTCGGGTTTACAGTTAAGGGTACGGTTTTTGGGTACTTCTTATATTGTGAAAACACCCATATCAGAAAATGGTTGAGTTGGCATGAAGCCCGAATTGGTGGTTATTGAACCCGACGCTTTTAGCAGAGTAGCCGTCGTAGGTGACTTACACGGCGACAACAGGGCGCTTAAAGCAATACTGGAAACAGTTGATTTGAATTCTGAGTTGCTGGTTTTCTTGGGTGACTACGCAGATCGAGGCGAATGCGGTGTTGAAGTCATCCGAACAATTAAAGCGCTGCGGCAGATGCACCCAAATAATGTGATTGCATTGATGGGTAACCACGAGGACTACACGTCTAATGGGGTTCCTAACTTTAATCCGTGCACACTAATCGGTGAAGCAGAGGTTAAAACCGGCAGTTGGGGGCTCTACTACCTAAATGAGCTTAAACCCTTCATAGACAACCTCAGCCTATCCGCGCTTATACCAGGGAATGCGTTGCTTGTACATGGCGGTGTCTCCAGTAGAATCCGAAGCGTCGAGGATCTTAGGGAGCCATCAGATGAACTGAGGCTGGATTTGTTGTGGTCTGAACCCGTTGAAGGCAACGGG
>CAYPGY010000016.1:0-22397 GCA_964410435.1 uncultured Candidatus Bathyarchaeia archaeon | reverse complement strand
AAACCTCGTCTGCCCTAAAGTTGAAAACACCAAAAAGGAGACGAAAAGCAATGCAAAACACTAAAAGTAAAATGGCTACGGTCATCATGATTATGATCCTAGCTGTTTCAATAGCGACCGTGCTGGTACAGTATGCTTCTGCACATACCCCCGCACAGAACATAACAACCCACGCCTTTGTACAAGCAGTCATTAACCCAATAGGCGTAGGGCAATCCACATACATCTACATGTGGATAGACAAAGTAAAAGACGGTGCACTCATCACAAACAACGTTCGATTCCACAACTACAAGCTGACAATCACCGCACCCGACGGAAAAGTATCAGAAAGAACCTTCGAAACAATCGAAGACTCAACCTCAAACCAAGCTTACGCATTCACCCCCGACCAAGTAGGCACATACAACATCGTTTTCACTTTCCCAGAGCAAGTACATGAAGTCACTGGAAGCGCCTACGACGGCGACACTTACCTAGCAAGCACCGCCAGTGCAACCTTAACCGTCCAATCCGAACCCATAGAATCACTACCTGCAAGCCCATTACCAACAGAGTACTGGACAAGACCCATCTATGGTGAAAACCCCGAATGGTACACTATCTCGTCCAATTGGCTTGGCGCATGGGCCCCCGGATATTACAACGTAGCAGGCAGCATTGCAGGCGCATGGCCAGTCGACGACGCAGTTGCACCAGTAACAGGCCATGTTATGTGGACCAAAGTATTCCAAACAGGCGGTATTGTCGGAGGGGATAACACTCTATATCCGGGCGGCAGCTTTTTTGAAGGCTCAGCTTACAATACAAGATTCTGGGATCCCATCATAATCAACGGTAAATTGTACTACAGTGAAGCATTCTCATTCCAAGGCGGCGCAAATGGACCAACAGTTTGTGTTGACCTACAAACAGGCGAGACTATCTGGAGACGATATGACGTGCCAAACCCAACATTCGGGTACATCTACGATGTTCAAGACCCTAACCAACGCGGTGCTTATCCACCAATCCTCATTTCAGGCGGTGGATTATTCTCATTTGGAGCAATAACATGGCGCGCGTTCGATGCAGAAACAGGCAATGCACTATTCAACATTACCAACGTACCTTCTGGCACAAAAGTATTCGGACCACAAGGTGAAGTACTAATCTACACCATTACAAACGCAGGCACCGCAACTAACCCACAGTACTACCTAGCAAGATGGAATTCATCAAGACTATGGACGGGTCAATACTCGGGAGCATCAACAACGCCCAGCATAGTACCACCTATCACTGACGGACGCAATCCCCTTCTATATGACTGGAACGTTTCCTTATCTTCACTCAACACATTAACTTCAGCGCCAAGTGTTCTCCAAGCCTACGATGATATGCTAATATGCTTAAGCGGTACCCTTCCACAAGCAGGCAACAACATACTTCAACCCGCAAGCAGCTCACCATACACCTACATCGGCATTAACCTCAAAGAAGGCTCAATCGGCGCTGTAATGTGGAAAAAAACCAATGACGCACCAGTAGGTAACTTGACTGTCCTATTTAGTGGCGGCGACCCAACAGTTGATGTCTTCGCTGAGTACTATCAAGAAACCTTCGAATTCACCGGCTACAGCATGAACACAGGAGAAAAACTTTGGACATCCTCCGGTGATCAAGTGGCATTATCATTCTACAGCACTGGCTACATCGGTATGGGTCCACAAATGGCATACGGCAAACTCTATAGTGGCCCAGCATACTCTGGATTACTGTACTGCTATGACTTAACAAACGGAAACCTACTGTGGACATATGGAAATGGCGGAGAAGGCAACAGCACAAACAGCGGCTTTGCAGCGCCTGGAAACTACCCGACCGTTGTAAATGCAATCGGCAACGGCATAGTATATTTGGCAACATCAGAACACCAAGTGGAAACACCAATTTACAAAGGCGCTCTACTGCGAGCAGTCAACGCAACAACTGGCGAAGAACTTTGGACACTTTCAAATGACAACAACGGTGCATACCTCTCGTGGGCAATGGCGGACGGTTACGCAGCAACCTTCAACGGCTATGACAACCAAGTATACTGCATCGGCAGAGGCCCCAGCGCAACCACAGTTACAGCACCAGACATCGCAGTTTCTACTGGAACAACAATCGTCATAAAGGGCACAGTCACAGACGTTTCAGCAGGAACAACACAAACAGAGCAGGCAGGCAAATTCCCCAACGGCGTTCCAGTAGCATCTGACGGAAGCATGAAAGACTGGATGGGCTACGTCTACCAAGACCAGCAACAACCCACAGACTTCACAGGTGTACCAGTAACCATCAGCGTCGTCGATCCAAACGGAAACTACCGCGTCATCGGCACCGCCACCACAACAATAAGCGGAACATACAGCTTATCATGGACCCCCGACATCGCAGGCGACTATCAAGTCACAGCAACCTTCGCAGGAACAAACGCTTACTACCCATCATACTCACAGAACGCTTTCGCAGTTAATGAACCAGCAGTCACAGCCGCCCCACAAGCAACAGCCACTCCATCCGCAGCTGACCTCTACTTCATCCCAGCAGTCGCAGCCCTATTCATTGCAATCATAGTCTGCATCGCAATGATAGCGTTAGTGCTAAAGAAGAAACCATAGGTGAAAGAATTGGTTCTACATCTTTCCCTCCCTTTTTTAGTTTTTTTAGGCTTTAAGCTGGGGCTGAGTGAGCTTCTAGTGAACGCATTTCGCGGTGGTTGCAGTCATCGTAGGTGCGGTTTTCTTTTCTCCTAATTCGGCAAACTGGAAGCTCCAGCAAACCCCGCAAAAAGCGCAAATTTCTGAGGATAGCTACCTGTATGCTATTCCCATTCGCTTCATAAAATCAAGGACATTCTGGTACTCCGCAAGGTACTGCTTACCCTTATCCGTCACCTTAAACGAAGCATCATCCGATATCAAACCCAAACCCGTAAGCTCATTAATGTAACTTTTTAACCTGTCAAAGGGCACATTCATCTGAACCTGCACCCGCGTCAACACTATTTTACCCTCTTTGCCCTCGGCATAGAGTATAGACAAGAGGTCGCCGTAGATTTTCATTCGGTCTCTACGGGGAATTTTTTTCATTAAACCTCCCCTTAGTGCTACAAAAAGACTTGTAGGCAATGTACAGGAAGAAGGCAAAACCTGCCCAGCGAATTCCCAATGCGCTCCACCACGCTGATTGGGCATTGTCAAGAGCGTAAATTATTAGTGCAAACTGGCTTATAGCAAGAAACAGGTACCCTAAAGGAATCCATAGGGTGTCACGGCATGGGTTTTCAAGGTGACTTCGTAATGTGTGGAAACATAAGTAACCGATGAAAACTAGATTGAAGAACCTTGCATACGTTGCAACAACAGAATACGTTGGTAGAACCATCGGTAGATTAACGAGTATTATTGAGGTTAACGTTGCAATAATTAAGATGGCTAAAGTTGCGCTCCAGACCCAGCGTGTATTCTCCATTTTTTTACCTGAAAAATAATATGTCACGCAAAGGAATAGGAACCCGAATGTTCTCACGATAAGTTGAATGTAATATGTGGATGTTCCAAAAAGGTGCGGCTGGGCATAGATAAAAGCGGATAATGCATACGTTGCTCCGAGGAATCCGAAACCCAACGGTAACCCGATGTAGCGGCTTTCACCTGTAAGCTGATAGGGCTTTATCATGAACCTGACGAGAATTAAACATAAAATAGCAGAAATAATCTCATATACGATTCTAAACTCTTGATAGTCAACCATGCAGGTGTACACTCTACTCGGTTTGTGAGTGTTTTTTTATAGATTCTACTCGGTTCTAATATTTAACACTCACCTATCGTTAGGAACCTATCGTGCGCGAGCCTTATTAGCCCTATACAACCCTTCTCTCCCTTACAAAAACAGGAGAAAGATAAATTGAAAAATCCAAAAATTGTATCTAAAAAAAGTCTATGCATAGTAACACTGTTACTTGCATTAACGATGATACTTCCGATGGCAACGCTGCCAGCTGCAACTGCGCATGCGCCAGCATGGAACATACCCACCTACGCCTATCTGGAAACACCAATGAATCCCGTAGGTGTCGGTCAAACAGCGTATGTTTACATGTGGCTCGATAAAACCATCAGCGGAGCACTAATGAATGGAAACAACATCCGATTCCATGACTTCGAACTGACCATAACTGCACCAGATGGTACCGTCACAAAGAAAACATGGGACGTAATCGAAGACACAACTTCTTCACAAAGCTACGTTTTCACACCAGACCAAGTAGGCACATACACATTCGAATTTAACTTCCCCGGCCAAACATACACATGGACTGGTGCATACCAAGGCGACTACTACATGCCAAGCAACGCAACATGCACCCTAACAGTAACCGAAGAAGGTATAGTATCCACACAAGGCGGCACAGCAATGCCAACCGAATACTGGACACGACCCATCTTCGGCGAAAACGACCAATGGTACAGTATCTCATCAAACTGGCTCGGCAGCCCAGGCGCAAGCCAAGTAAACCAAGGCTACGGCAGCTGCTACCCAGGCGATGCAATCGGATCAAAAACCAGCCACGTCATGTGGACTAAACCTCTCCAGGATGGTGGTGTAGTCGGCGGCGAACAATCCTCAACAATCAACGGTGCAACCTTCTTTGAAGGCACAGCTTACCTTGGCAGATTCAAAAACCCGATCATCCTATCAGGTAAACTGTACTATACTGAACCAGTATCATTCAGCGGTGCAGTTACAGGCGCAACAGTCTGTGTTGATCTACGCACTGGACAAGAATACTGGCGCAGAACAGACATCCCAGCATTATCTCACGGCATCGTTTACGACGTTCAAAACCCGAACCAGCACGGCGCATTCAATCCGTTGATAGTTGCCCGAACTGGAACAACATGGATGGTGTATGATGCATACACAGGTAACTTCCTGTTCAACGCAACCAATGTCCCAACTGGAACATCCGAAGTGGGACCAAACGGTGAATACTTGATCTATCAACTCACAAACAAGGGCACAACAACAAATCCAGACTGGTACTTATCCAGATGGAACTCAACAAAACTATGGACATGGGGAAACACACCCTCAATCGCTTCAACTGTTGACGCAAGCACATCAGCACGCTATGACTTCAACGTTTCAGTATCATACACTGGAATAACTGGAAATCCAAGCGCTGTTCTAATCGCCTACAACGATGAATTCGCTATCTGCAGAAACGGTGCTTACCCATCAATCGGCGGAACAAGCTTCCAATGGACATACTATAAACTAAACCTCAATTCCGCAGCAGGCGCATTAGGCACAGTTCAATGGACAAAGACAGTAGATGCTCCAACAGGCAACCAAAGCATCACCTACAGCGGCTCAGATAAAACAAAAGGTGTTTTCGTTGAAAAATACAAAGAAACAATGACCTACACTGGATACAGCATGGCTACAGGAGAAAAACTATGGACAACCGACGGCAAACAAGATTCACTAAACTATTATGCAAGCGGCTACAACGCAGGCGGAAACCAAAACGGCGCAGCATACGCATACGGTAAACTATACGTAAGCGGCATGTCAGGCATACTATACTGCTACGACCTCACAGACGGCAAACTACTCTGGACTTTCGGCAACGGCGGCGAAGGCAACAACACATACAGCGGCTTACAAGTACCTGGTCACTACCCGCTTACCACATACGCAATCGGCGACGGCGTAGTCTACCTGTCAGTCACAGAACACACAGTAACAACTCCAATCTACAAAGCATCAATGTTCTGGGCAGTCAACGCAACAGACGGCTCCCAAGTTTGGGAACTAAGAGGCGTACGCGGCGAAGCACAAAGCCCACCAACAGGCGCAATAGCAGACGGCTTCAACATCTTCATGAACGGCTACGACAACCTCATCTACAGCGTCGGGAGAGGTCCAAGCCAAACAACAGTATCCGCGCCAACACTATCCGTAACCTCCGGCAGCACAGTTCTCATCCAGGGTACAGTCACCGACATTTCAAGCGGCACAAAACAAAACGAGCAAGCAGCAAGATTCCCAGCAGGCGTCCCAGTAGCTTCAGACGAATGCATGACCGAATGGATGGCATACGTTTACCAGCAGGCAGCAAAGCCAACAGACTTCACCGGAGTCGAAGTGACACTTAGCGTAATCGACGGCAACGGCAACTACCGCACAATCGGAACAGCAGCAACTGACTCTTCAGGATTCTATAGCTTCACATGGACACCAGACATCGAAGGCAAATTCACAGTCTACGCAACCTTCTGCGGCACAAACGCTTACTGGGGTTCAACAGCAACAACCGCATTCAACGTTGACCCAGCACCAGCAACACCTACACCAATGCCAACCGCGGCTCCATCAATGGCTGACCTGTACTTCCTTCCGGCAATCATCGGCGTAATCGTCGCCATAATCGTTGTCGGCGCAGTACTTGCTCTGCTATTAACCAAAAAACCATAAGGTGAAGACAGATTGATCTCTCTCTTCCCTCCCTTTTTTAGTCACATTCTGCGTTATCTGGGGCTGAGTAGGCTTCTAGGCTGCATTAACGATGTTTGCAGTCGTCGTTTTTGCGTTTCTTCTATTCTCCTTAATTGGCGTCTAGATGCCTCAGTAAACCCATGAAACGCTAGAACTTTTTACTAATAGTGCTTTTGTAACTGATTTTTTGCAGTTTTTGCATAGATTAGCGGCCACTTTTTATACTCACCTCTAGTGAGCGAGGCTTATTAGCGGTTCTCAACCGAATAATAAGCTTACAATAAAAGGAGAAAGAATATGCAAAATAGTAAACTTTCTAGAAAACAGAAATCTTTTGTTGCATTGTTTCTAATACTTGCAATAGCTATTCCGATGTTTGCTATATCGACTGTCAACGCACACACTCCCGCATGGAATATTGAATCCTGGGCCTACATATCTGCAGCGCCAGATCCAGTAGGTGTCGGTCAAACCACATACATTTTCTGCTGGGTTGACTTACCAGTTCAAGGTGCACAAGTAACCAACGACATTCGCAGGACTAACTATCAATTAACAATCACTGACCCAGACGGACAAAACACAACTAAAACTTGGGCTGTAGTCGATGACACTACAGGTGTCCAGGCTTACGCATTCACACCAGAAAAGGTCGGCACATACAAATTATCATTCTACTATCCAGGTCAAACCCACACATGGTCCGGTGCATACCAAGGCGACTTCTACAAACCAGCATCAGCAGTAAGAACACTTACCGTCACTCAAGAACAAGTTCCACCGGCTACACAAGGCGCAGACCTTCCAACCGAGTACTGGGCAAGGCCAATAAATGGCGAAAACAGCAACTGGTACACAATAGCCTCTAACTGGCTAAACGCACCATACATCCGCAGCGGCGCTACCTCAACCGGCGGTGCAGGCTATGGCAGATACCAGAAAGACGGTGCAGCACCAGATACACAGCACGTAATGTGGACAAAGGAAATTCAGAACGGAGGCGTCGTCGGCGGAACAAACACCATGAACGTCGGCGAAGGCTACTACACAGGCAGCTCATACAATCCAAGATTCGCAAACGCAATCATCATGCACGGCGTACTCTACTACCAAGAACCTTGGGGTAACTCAGGCGGCGGTGGAGACTACGTAGCAGTTAACCTTCTAACAGGCGAAGAGCAATGGCGCATTGACCGTAATGTCATCTCACAGACTGGATATCCTTCATTCGGTTACCTCTACGGCTTTGAAGATGGCAACCAGCACGGTGTCCTGCCAAACGGTCTCCTAGTCGTATCAAGCTCAGTAACCGGACTAGGTAACGTCTGGAGAGCATACGACGCAAGAACTGGCCAACTAACTGGCATGAACATGACCAACGTTCCTTCAGGATCCGCAGCATCAGCAACTCTAGCAGCTAACTCCGCAACAGGCGCATCAGCATCAGGCCCAAGAGGCGAATACCTGATCTACCAGCTATTCAACTACGGCACAACTGCAGCACCGAAATACTATCTGGCTATGTGGAACTCATCAAAATACCAGCAGCTAGCAGCAGGCCAAATCGGCGCAGGCAACTGGTACCCAACAGGAACATTCAACGCAAGCGACCCCCGAATGTACCAATTTAACGCTTCACTTCCATCTGTTACAGGACAGGGATGGAGCATCTTCCGTGATGTCGTCGTTGGTGACAAACTTATCCTAATGCAAGGCAGCATGGGTGTTGGTCCACGAAATACTCCGACAGGCGCAAACTTAACATGCATAAGCATTAACCCAAGCTCATTCGGAAACGTCCTATGGTCAAAGAACTATGCACAGGCACCAGGCAACGTAACAAGAGTCATCGTTACAGTGGATCCAATCGCTAACACCTTCGTTACAGAAGACAAAGAAACACTAGACCTCAACGGCTACAGCCTCACAAACGGCGACCACATCTGGACAGCAAAAACACTCGTCGTTGAATGGGATACTCTAAGAAGAGACACACTCGCAGCATACGGCAACTTATACGCAGCAGGCTACGACGGTATAGTTTACTGCTATGACAACAAGAACGGCGACTTACTCTGGACATACGGCAACGGCGGCGTAGGCAACAGCACAGGCTCAGGCTCAGACACAGTATACGGCCACTACCCAGTATTCATCGACGTAATAGCAGACGGCAAAGTCTACATCGGAACAACCGAGCACTCACCAGACCAGCCACTCTACAAGGGCGCTATGTACGCATGCATGGACGCATTCACCGGTGAAGAACTTTGGACCACCACAGGCATGGGCACAGGCATGTATGTAGGCCAAAACGACCTCGTCGCAGACGGCTACTTCGTATACCTCAACATCTACGACATGCAAATATACACACTAGGCAAAGGCCCAAGCAAACTAACAGTCGAAGCACCACTCGCAGCAATCAGCCAAGGCCAAAGCCTCGTAATCAGAGGAACAGTCACAGACATCTCCGCAGGCACACAGCAAGAACAACAAGCAGCACGCTTCCCCAATGGCGTACCATGTGTCTCTGATACAAGCATGAGAGGATGGATGGAATACGTCTACATGCAGCAGAACAAGCCAACAGACACAGTCGGTGTACCAGTCACAATCTCAGTAGTAGACGCTAACGGCAACTACCGCACAATCGGAACAGCAACATCAGACGCATCTGGCAGCTACGCATTACAATGGACACCGGACATCACAGGCATGTACTACGTTATCGCAACCTTCGCAGGTTCAAAAGCATACTACGGATCATCAGCAAATACAGCATTCGCAGTTGACGAAGCACCAGCAACAGCAACACCACAACCAACCGCACAGCCATCAGCAGCTGACCTGTACTTCATCCCGGCAATCGCAGGTCTCTTCATCGCAATCATCGTAAGCATTGCGTTGACACTGCTTGTACTCAAAAAACGACCATAAAAAGGGAAAACAAAAACCAATTCCCTTCTCTTTTATTTTTTTAAATTTATTAGAGTAATCTGCCTTGTAGAAATCAACCTATACATCACGCAAAAACCCTATAAAACCAGCTTATCTTGTTTTAAGATACACCCATACGTTTCATGAAATCAATAACACTTGCGTATTCCTGTTTGTACTGCTTACCCTTCTGGGTGAGTTTAAGCGTTTTTTCGTCATCGATGTAGCCAAGCATCTTCATTTCTGAAAGGTACTTTTTCAGGCGGTCGAACGGAACTTGGATTTTAAGCTGAATATGAGTTAAGACAATTTTCTCGTTTGCCTCGGCTTCTATTATGGTTAAAATGTCGCCGTAAAGCTGTAATCTGCTTCTCCGAGGTGTTTTATTCAAATTAGGTCACCAATCCTGTCAGGAACGGCTGGATGCAGTTTACCGTTAGTTTAATCTGGCTTTCATCGTTTATTTGCCATTTTCTTAAGCTAACTGTTTGTTCTATTTAGATAAATTTCAATCTATTAAATATGATTGAAATGCTGCTTTTTTGCACTCACAATAGGAGCGTGACCCTTATTAGATGTGTATATAAAACGTTACTCACCTAATTAGGAGAAAGAAAAAAATGAAACAAAAAACCACATTAGCTTTAGTGCTAACTGCGCTTCTAGTATTTTCCATCGCAGTAACACTCGCACCTACTATTAGTGGACAAACCTCAGGGCAAATGCAAACATATGCCTACCTCATTGTAGAACCGAATCCGGTTGGCGTAGGCCAAACAACCTATGTTGCCATGATGGTTGATGTACCACTACCAAGTGCGGCAGAAAACAACAACATCCGCAGACACGACTACAAATTGACCATTGTTTCACCAAACGGCCACACAGAGACAAAAACTTGGGCTGAAGTAAAAGACACAACTGGTGTCCAGTCAACTTCATTTACACCAGACCAAGTCGGTGAATACATCTTCTATTTTGAATACCCTGATCAGACATACACTTGGACTTCAAAAGAAGGTGGCAACAACGCATACACAGGCGTAGTTTTCCTAGGCAGCGAAGCAACCGCAACCCTAACGGTACTACAGGACAGAGTAGAACCCACAGCTGATTCACCACTACCAACTGAATACTGGACAAGACCAATCTACGGCGAAGACTACAACTGGTACACAATGGGTTCACACTGGCTAGGCAACGGCGCCTCCAGCTACGCCACAAGCGCCAACCATCTTGGATCATTCCAACAAGGCGGCATGAGCTTATGGCAACAAAGCGGAACCGGACCAGACTCTCCACACATCGTTTGGACTGCTCCATTTGAAGACGGAGGAGTCGTCGGCGGAATCAACACAGGTATCACCGGCGCAACCTTCTACTCAGGCGGTTCATACGAAGGCAGATTCCAGAATGCGCTTATCATCAACGGCAGACTCTACTACAAAGCACCTCTAAGCGACCAAGTAAGCACAACCGCTACCGGCGGAGGCGCATACGTATGCAGAGACTTAAGAACAGGCGAAATCCTCTGGACAAACGACGCAATCAACCCAACTTTCGGCCAACTCTACTGCTATGAATCACCAAACCAGCACGGTGTCATTCCAAACGGCTACTTATTCCAAGTAGTAGGCACCACATGGATGTCTTTTGACTCATTAACAGGCAAATGGCTATTCAACCTCACAAATGTACCATCAGGCGGCGTAATTGCATATACAAACCAGGGTGAAATCGTCAAGTACATACTCAACTACAACGTCACAGCAAAATCAGGCTGGCTAGCACTATGGAACTGGACAGCAGCAGACCAAGTACCAGCAGGTGGACCGGGAACAGGCACAAACTACCTACAGTTCAGACCAGTCGGCAAAAACATCGACACAAGCAAAGCATACTCATGGAACGTAACTATCACCGCAGACTTAACCGGCGCATTATCAACACAGGCCCCAACAATACAGTATGTACTGCCAGGCGACATATTACTCGGCACAACCCCGTCAATCGCGCCAGGTGTCCTATCACTTAGAGGAACAGCTAACCCGTACCAGGTATGGACACTAAGCTTACAAGACAGCAACAAAGGCAGCTTGATCTGGAAGAAATCATTCACCGCTCCATCAGGCAACATGACCGTCAACTTAGGCCCACTTGACCCAGTAAACCGTGTATGGACAACAACAACCGCTGAAGACATGCAATACCAAGGCTACAGCCTAGCAGACGGCAGCAGCAAGTGGTCAACCAACTTCCAAGTACGTCCAATGCAATTCTTCAGCAGCGGCTCAGGTGCAGGTCAAAGATGCACAACCGCATATGGTAAACTCTACACCCAAGGATTCGGCGGAGAAATCCTCTGCATTGATACAGCAACCGGTAACCTACTCTGGAGATTCAACAACACAAGCGGCGGCGTTAACACAGCTTGGGGTCTAATGCCAACATTCATCGGCGCAATTGCAGACGGCAAAGTCTACGCATTCAACAACGAACACTCACCAAACAGCCCACTCTACAAAGGCTACAGCATATACTGCATCAACGCAACCACAGGTGAACAAATCTACAAGATGCTATCATGGTCAGGCCAAACAGGCGGACAGGGTCTAAGCACACAAATCCTAGCAGACGGAACACTAGTCTACTACAACTACTACGACAACCAACTCTACGCAATCGCTAAAGGACCAAGCCAGACAACAGTCACAGCCTCACCGAAAGTTTCAACAAACGGCGACAAAGTACTAGTTGAAGGCACAGTCATCGACATATCCGTCGGCACAAAACAGACAGAACAAGCAGCAAGATTCCCAGCAGGTGTCCCAGCAGTTTCAGACGCAAGCCAAGCAGCATGGATGGAATACGTCTACATGAAACAGGAGAGACCAATTGACGCTAAAGGCGTTGAGGTCACCATAAGCGTAATCGATCCAAACGGCAACTACTACAACGTCGGCACAGCCACAAGCGACATTAACGGCGTATTCAAGATGGCATTCACTCCAGAAGTAGCAGGCACATACTCAGTCATTGCAACCTTCGCAGGCACTGGCTCATACTATGGTTCACATGCAGAAACCGCAATCTACGTTGACGAAGCAGTAGTAACACCCGCCCCGACAGAGACACCGCAATCAGCAGCTGATCTGTACTTCCTACCAGCAGTTATCGGCATCATCGTTGCAATCTTTATTGCAGCAGTCGTGATAGTGCTGGTTCTGAAGAAAAAACCATAAAACAGGGAAAAGTAAACAATCTTTCCCTCTCTTTTTGTTTTTTTAAATTCTAGGTTATCCTGCTCTGTTTTGATTGCTCGTAATAGTCGAAGAATTATGCAATCCTAAGTTTGTCCTTCATAGCTTATGCTTTTACCAACGCATTATTTGCGCTCACGATAGGTGAGTCAGTCTTATTAGCGCTTGCTTCAAACTGCTTACTTACAAACTTAGGAGAAAGAAAAAAATTGCAAACATTAAAAAAACGAACAGCGACAATATGTATCGCTGTCTTTTTTGCGATTCTAATGATGACTTCGATAGTACCCCTTAGCACAGCGCACACACCACCATACCAGATAACAACTTATGCCAAAGTCACAATACAACCCGAAGTAATTGGCGTAGGCCAATCAGCATTAGGCTACGCGTTTCTAGGGAATGCACCCCTTAGCGGATCAACAATGAACAACGCCTACAGATTCCACGACTACACCGTAACCATCACAGCCCCCGACGGCACAATAAAAACCCTACACTGGGACACAGTCGATGACACAACAGGCTGCCAGATGTTCAAATACACCCCCACAATCGTAGGCCAATACAATGTAACTTTCAAATTCGGCGGAATGACCCTAACTTCAGCTGACACAGCATCAGCCGCAAACATAGGCGACGTTTACCTACCAAGCACCGCGACATGCACCTTCTATGCACAGGATGAACCACTATCAAATTACCCTGATAGTTACCCGTTACCCACTGAATACTGGACCCGACCAATCTACGGCGAAAACCCCGGCTGGTACACAATTTCATCCAACTGGCTTGGAACTGGCTCCCCCGTTATCTCCGCTACAGGCTCGGGACAAATGACTGGTACAAGCACTCAATCAGCAATCCAGCGATACCCCGGTGACGCCGTCGGTTCCTTAACTAGCCACATTATGTGGACTAAACCGTTGCAAGCTGGCGGTGTCGTAGGTGGCAACACATATGAAATACCCGGTGACACATACTTTGAAGGTTCAGCATACGTCAACAGATTCCAGAACCCAATCATTGTTGCTGGAATGCTCGTCTACAAAGACCCGTTATCATTCTCAAGCGCAAGCGGCGGAGACACAGTCTGCGTAGACCTGCGAACTGGAAAAGAACAATGGCGCAACCCCACAATGCCTGCCATATCATTTGCATATGTAGCTGACGTTCAGAACCCTAACCAACACGGAGTTTTCCCACCACTGCTGGTTACAAGCAACTGGGCCCAAGTCTATGACCTGCAAACTGGTTACCCACTATTCAACGTAACCAACTACGGTTCAGTAGGCGGCAGCCTAGCAATGGGCTCAAACGGCGAACACATTCGATACACATTCTTCAACAACGGCACAACCGCAAAACCTGACTGGTACCTATGCAAATGGAACTCAACTTTGATGTGGGGCGGAATCGGTTATCACCCCAACGAAACCGGCAGCACACCAGCGATTCAAACAGAAACAACCACAACCTACGCGATGGTAAACCAGACGACATACATAAACAACGTTAAAACTGTAACTAGCGAAAACGTCTCTACTTCAAGAGTTTCAGTTATCGCAAACCAGGGAAGACGCTACAACTGGCTAGATTCAACTACACAGAACAAATCAATAGCGTGGAAGAACCAGCCGCAATACAACACATTATCATTCACGGTGGTAGCAACATACTACAACAATATTATGATCTGCAGAAACGGCTCATACCCTAACCTCTCTGGTGTAACACAAAACGTTTCAGGCACAGTATCACTGACAAGCGCAAACTGGACATACTTTGCTATTGACTTAAACGAAAAACACAGCACATTCGGACAAATCCTCTGGACAAGCCCCACATATACATCTCTGCAGGATAAAACCATAACATGGGCTGGATCTGACCCAACCGTTGAGGTCTTCGTTGAAGGTATCAAAGAAACAACGCAGTTCGTCGGTTACAGCATGAAAACAGGTCAGAAGCTTTGGACAACAACAGGAGAATCAACTTTAGATTACTTTGGTCAAATGGCTTTCCCATACGCAGCCGCCCAAGAGGCATACGGAAAACTCTACAGCATGAACTACGGTGGTTTACTCTTCTGCTATGACCTAACCGATGGAAAGTTACTTTGGACCTACGGAAACGGCGGTGCAGGTAACAGTACCTCAAGTGGTCTACAGACACACGGTTACTACCCAGGTTTCATACAGGCAATCGGTGACGGCGTAGTATACATCGGCGCAACTCAGCATACTATCACAACACCAATTCCAAAAGGTAACTATATGCGGGCAGTTAACGCAACCACAGGTGAGGAACTCTGGACAATGTCTGATTATACTGGCGGATTCATGACAATTTCCTTCGCTATGGCTGATGGCTACTGTACCTTCTTCAACGGCTATGACAACCAAATCTACTCTGTCGGCAAAGGACCAACAGCACTAACCGTATCGGCGCCAGACCTTTCAGCAGCATATGGGCAACCAGTAGTTATCCGCGGAACAGTCTATGATGTTTCATCAGGCACAAAGCAAGACGAAATGGCGGCACGCTTCTCAAACGGTGTTCCAGTAAGCTCTGACGCAAGCATGGCTGAATGGATGGGCTACCTCTATCAAGATAAGCCATTACCAAGCAACTTCACAGGTGTTGAAGTTATACTCAACGTAATAGACGCTAACGGCAACTACAGAACCATCGGAACAGCAAACACCGACTTTACAGGCGCATACAGCTACGTATGGCAACCAGACATTCCAGGGCCCTTCACAGTCGTAGCGACATTTGCAGGCACCAACGGTTATTGGCCATCAACAGCAACCACAGCATTCAACGTCATGGAAGCACAAGCAACATCAACACCCGCTCCAACACCGGCACCATCCATGTCTGATCTGTACTTCCTGCCAGCTGTCATCGGTATTATCCTCGCCATAATAATAGTCGGCGCAATCATAATACTCGTGACTAAAAAACGACCTTAAGGTGAAAGCTTAAAATCCAAACTTTCCCTCCCTTTTTTAGTTTTGTTAAGTTAAGATCGTGGTCTGAGTCGGTTTATGGGTTAAAAGTTATGGTTTTGCAGTTACCGGAACTCTGTATTTCTTATACTCAAGAATGAGAATCCAAAAAACCCAGTACACCACCTTATTTTTCGTTTTAAAAGCGTCCAAGCTGTTTAGAATTTTCACTCACGATAGGTGAGCGAGATTTATTAGCTATAACTCCAAAAAGTAACTTTCATATTTGGGAGAAAGAAAAATATTGCAGACAGCTTGGGGCTGAATGGGCCTCTGGGTTGCATTAGCGGTGTTGCAGTCATCGTGTATGCACTTTTCTATTCTCCTTAAATTAACGCCCAGAGGTCTCAGCAAACCCTTCAATTCTTTAAATAAAAGAAAAATTATGCATGGCTATGATGATCTGCATGTTCATGATTATGTATATGGCTGTGCTCTACTTCGTCTTCGGGGAAAACTTCACCTGTTAACTCTGCCAACTCGCGGTAGTGGCGGTCTATTGCTTCATGTAAGTGCTCTCGCAGGTGCTCGCCAGTAAGGTTACGCTTCTTAAGAAGCGCCATCTTCTTAACCAGCTCCTCGTCTCCTAGACACGTAAACCACGCTTCAAAGTCGCCGCGTTTAAGATGGAACTCCAGTGAAGCTACGTCTACTTTATCGATCTTAACAGTGAAATCTCTGAGGCTGTGTGCATGTATACCCAGAGGGTTATCGACTGAACTGTAAAAGTTAAATGCCTTGTCATGTGGCGCATATGCCAAGATGGCGCTGGCTTTTTCTTTAGTGATTTCCGGTATGCCTAGTGCTTTTTTGCCCTCTGCAGTTATGATGTAGAGACCTTTTGATGGACTGGACACGTATCCCATGCGTGTTAAGCCTAGAAGATGCATCATGACTGGCTGGAACGCTTTACCTGACTCTTTAGCGAGCTCCATGGCCTTTCTTGGTTCATCTTCAAGAAGCATGGTTTCCAGTAATTCTTGTTTAATAGGTGATAAGCTCATTATTGGGGCACCTGCCTTCAGTAGGTATGTAAGCGGTGGTAATCAAACTTTTCCCCGCTTAGCCCACGTAAGCAATGGGTCTAGGCTTATGCCCACTGGATGGGTTAGGTAAAGCTTTAGTACGCAAAAACCTACTTTCCTCTTGATCAATGGTGATAGTTAACGCATGAAGATCGGTGTTTTTGTCTATGAATATCCCCCAAAAATCGTCGGCGGCCTAGGAACATACGCTGCTGAAATCACCCGCAAATTCGTGTTAAGCGACAACGACGTAACAGTGTTTACCATGAACGACGACGCCGGCTCATTACCGACGAGGGAAATTTGGCGCGGCATAGAAATCCACCGTCCCCTGCACATAGACGTCTCCGACTCGCTGCCGGACGTTATTGCGGAGGATATACGTAAATGGGGCAGAGGTATCCACTTATTCGGTAAACTCATGGTTTACAACTACCTATCCGCTGCTAAACTAGTTAATGAACTCATCAAGCGGGAAGGCATGAAGTACGACGTAGTAGTAGCACATGACTGGCTATCCGCAATGGGCGGAATCACCGTTAAACGCGAAACTGGCTTACCTTTCGCTTTCCATGTGCACTCTACAGAGAAGGGCCGCACCATGGGTACGGGTTCAAGTGTAGTAAGCAACATTGAACTGCGTGCAGGTAACATGGCTGACATGATTGTAACAGTCTCGCACGCTATGAAGGACGAATTAATCGGGCTCGGTTTTCCGCGGGAAAAGATTCAGGTCAGCTACAATGGTGTTGACCCTCAAAAGTATGACCCGCAGACAGTCTCTAAAGACGACATCAAGCGCATCCGAGCCAAGTACGGCATAAAAGACGACGAATACATGCTTCTGTTCTTAGGCAGACTCGTCGGCGTCAAAGGCATAGATAAACTGATCATGGCTATGCCGCATATACTATCCAAGATTCCGAGTGCTAAACTGGTTATAGTCGGCGTCGGCGACCTCCAAGAGTACCTCACTAACCTTACGGCGATCACCAAAATGGGTGACTACGTCAAGTTCTGTTTCGACTTCATACCCGAAGAGGAACGCATCGCCCACTATGCAGCCTGCGACATAGCCGTATTCCCAAGCTACTATGAACCCTTCGGCATCGTCGCACTTGAGGCGATGAGCATGGAGAAGCCAGTGGTTGTAGGCGCTGCTGGGGTTAGCGGCATGCGTGAAATCGTTATCTGCTGTGGACCGGAACAATGTGGTTATCACATAGACCCCAATAACCCAAGCGACATCGCATGGGGCGTCACCAGCGCGCTAGCCAGCCCTGAATGGGCTAAAACTTTGGGTCAAAACGGGCGAAAACGTGTCCTAGCAGAGTTCACATGGAGTAAAATAGCAAAGCACACAATTGAACTCTATGAAACAATAACTAAACGGTAGCTACACATTTGTCAACTGACGAATGTAAGCGGAGAGTGGCACGTGAAGCCGCTACCCTGCTCTATTTTGGGGCAGAGAAAGAGTACAAGCAGGCAAAGGATAAGGCAGCGCAGACTTTAGGCACCCACTTTTTACCCTCCAACTTGGAAGTTGCATTGGAGCTGGACAGGATTGCTGAGGAACAGGAAGGCGAGAAACGTAAAGAACGCCTCATTGAGATGCGCATTGAAGCCCTCGCCGTTATGCGTCTGCTAAGCGGTTTCCGTCCAGTTTTAATCGGCAGCGTCTGGCGGGGAACGATTAAGCAGGGCAGCGACATCGACATAGCGGTCTACACCGACGACCCTGAAGCTGCAGTTACCGCGCTTAAAGCTGGCGGCGTAAAAATCGCTAAAACCGCTTGGACTACTGTGAACAAGAAAGGCGCTACTTTAGAGTCTTACCACATCTACGCCCAAACCTCAGCCAAGCATAACCTCGAAGTCACCGTCAGGGCATCCGAGGAAGCAGGTAAGAAGCGCAGATGCGAAACTTTCGGTGACGAATTAAAAGGCTTAAGCATCCGTGAACTTGAGCGGGTCCTGCAGATGCATCCAACGCAGCAATTTATCCCTCAGTAAAAACCTGTGTTTTATGTTGGTGGATTCAAAAAAGACTTTAAACTACCTTCTGATATTTTCCTATTAAACTGATGTCTCATGGCCGTAGAAAAGAAAGATATAAAGAAACTGTTCCCGCACCTCTTTGAGGAGCTTGAAGGCGGCGAAGTAAAGGTGCCTATCAACGCTATAAGGAAGAACGCGGCGGAAGCCGAAGCAGAAGTCGGAGCCATCGACTACGACGCTGACGAGTGCAATTGCAGCGAATGCCATGAACCTGAAGCAAACGAGACTCTGACTGAAGCCAAGATGCCTGACAAGCTACGCCACTTTAACCCTCAGGCAGTAGATTTCCTACGCAGATGCGACACAGAAGCTCAAGCCGAAGAGATCATCTTTTACCTCGAGAAAAAGGGCGAAATCACCAAAGAATACGCCTCTGAGTTACGTGCACAGATGAAGAAAGAAGGTGTGCGCTGTTTTGGGCCTAAAAAGGAAGAGAACCACTACTTCAAAGAAGCAGGCCTATTCTAAGCAGACAATTTTTCTATAAGCTTATTCTTTTAATGCCTCAAGATATCCTGCTTCGCCATTGGAACATACGAGAAGAAACCTTTCAGCATATCGCAGGTGGAGTGTTCTTTGCAGTCTGCACATGTTATGTTTCCTTTATTGGCTGCAGCATTTTCTTCTTTGGCAGGTTATGCATCCGAAAGTTGTTTTTTGAGTGGCAGCCTCCACAGTTGCTATCTTTAGGTTCTAGGGCTCTCGGGCAGGTAATTTGCGTATAGTACCGACCATTCTATAGCGGTTTTAACTCTTAATGCGTTGTTGTCGGCTGCAGTTGCTACGTAGACTGAGCATTATATGCAGATTAGACCACAGTAAGCCAGTTTCACTTGATTAGTTACCAGACTAGAAAGTGTGACAGTAAGCAAACGCATTTCCTGTAATCTATAAAAAGTAAAAAAATAGAAGGAAGGGTTTAGGTTATGTGGCTGTAGACTGGGTGACCCTTGAACTTCAAAATAGTCTTAGACCACTCTATGGTGCCGCTTGGCAACCGAGTACAGAATGACTGAACTGTGGCTCCTTCTGCTGTGAATCGTACACCGTCAAGCATTTCGCCTTTAGTGATGCCTGACGCTGCAAAAATCATCTCGTTGCCCTTTGCGAGTTCTTCCTCGGTATAGGTTTTGTTTACGTCAACACCTGCAGCTTCTAGGCGCTTCATTCTACCTGCATCGTCTTTCTTGTCCTTCCAAACCTTAACCAGCATAGTACCGCCGAGGCACTTCACCGCAACAGCTGCCATAGTAGCTTCTGCGCCTGCACCTGCACCGATTAACAGGTCGACGCCTGAGTCTGGGAGGCAGGTGACGATGGCGCCGCCGATGTCGCCGTCAGCGATCAGGATGATTCTAACGCCGAGTTTGCGTAACCGCGCCAGCAGGTCGTTGTGCCGTTCCCGTTCCAGCATAATCACTGTAAAGTTAGATAGTTCTAGTTTCTTAGCGGCTGCAACTGTCTTGACTATATCTTCAATGGACATGTCTAAGTTGATTTTACCTTTGGCTTTACCGTTGGTGGCGACTTTAAAGTAGTAGCCGTCATCTGGCAACACCTGTAGACATCCCGCTGGGGCGCATGCTAACGCGGATATGGCGTCTTTTTTGCCTTTAGAAGTTGCTGTGGTGCCGTCCACTTGGTCGATGACGAATTCCACTTTGGGGCCGCCGCCAGTGCCAACTTTCTCGCGGATAGAGAAGGCTGGGGCATTGTCTTTGGGGCCTTCGCAGCAGATGACTTCCCCGTCCACTTCGGTCTGGTTTAAGGCTGCACGACTGAAGTCAAGGGCTGTTTGGTCTACTTTATCGGGGTCGCCTTTGCCGATGTGCATGGAAGCGCCAACTGCGCCGGCGATGGTTATTCTTGTTAATGCGGGTGCTAAAGATCTTAGAGAGGTCATGTCAAATCACTTTTTTCTTTCATTCTGCCATAATTCGACAAATTCGATGTAGTTCTTAGAGATTTTCTCGACAGTGGCTTTCTTGTCTGCTTTACCCGCCCTGAATTCCACTAGGGGATCCCAGAAGATGGTTCTGCCGACTGCGAAGCCGATGATGCCTGGGATTTTCGCTCCGACTGCAAGCCACTCTTTGACTTTGTCTTTGGATTCGCCGCGTCCTAATGTGATGACGCCTGCTTTTCGTCCGCCCGCCTGTGCCTGCTTAACGATGGCTTTAGCGTTAGCTGGGTCTTCGACGCCTTCAAGTTTCCAGATGGCTGGTTCAACGCCGCCTTCTTGGATTTGCTTTATTGCTTTACACATGAGCTTAGGGCGAAGTTCAAGATCGTATTTCTCTTTAGAGCCGCCTAGCGCTGCCAACTGGGCTGGTGTGGCTGGAACAATTAGTTCGAATAGGAACGGCCGTTTTGTCTTAGCGAGGTATTCGCTTAAAACTTTTAGCCGCTGTAGTTGACGCTTATTCATTGCTGCGTCGCTTTCTGGGTTATAACGTACAAGCACCTTGAGGAAGGTGGGGTCGAATTCTTCGATGTGCTTGGTGTATTGGTCACCGTATTCGAAGTCAAATTCGTCTTGCCCGGATTTCTCGGCTGGCATCGCAAAATTGAAGCCTTGCTTCTTGGCTTCCTTGAGAATGGCTGCGCCGAATTCCTCGTCAACAAGTAAACCTGCAATGTCTTTCGGGACCTTCTTTTGGGTTGCCGCTTTGAAGCCTTCAAAAATTATCTGTTTTGCTTCAGAGATTTGCTTTTTTTCGTCGGCTGTAGGCGGACGACCTTTGATTCCAAAGAGTTTCTCGCTGAAAGAGGCGCGATGATCAAATGCTAAAATAAGTAAGTCTTTTTTCGACCAGTCGGTCACTTTTTGTCACCGTGTACCTATCTTCTGTCTACTGTAATAAATGATTATTGCTTAAACACAGACGAGTTAACGGTGTCTTAGCTGAATAGAAACCATGAAATAATCAGACTCCTAAAATAACTGTAGAGAGGCAAAAGGATGACTGATCCACGCATAGTTACCGTTAAAATCCCTGAGGAAGTCTATCAGGAGATGGCGCTGCGTATCCCTGAAGGCGACCGAAGTGACTTCATCCGCGAAGCTATACATGAGAAGCTGCAGAAGACGCCTAAACCCGATAAGCTGCTTGCCCTTGAGCAGCGTATGAGTCAGCTGGAGGAGCAGTTTGGCCAAATTAAAAAATACCTCTCCGACCTTGAAATCCTCACTTTCCAGCATGGTAAAATCAACCCTTACCAGTACGCAATCGACGATTTGGACCGTAAAATCATCGAGTACTTGATGAATTATAAATCCGCTACCACCCCCGAACTGGCTGATTACCTGAAAACAAACCGGTGGCTCGTGCTTAACCGTCTGCAGAAGATTGAGAAGAACAGCAAAAAGCAAGCTGGAAAAGCAATCATCGAGTACTACGCCGGCGAGAAATCAGGCAAGAAGAAGGCCTGGTGGATAGATGAGGAATTAATCGAGCAGTAGTCTGGGTTAGCTTAAAATATCCATTCCCTGTTTGTTGTGCTTGTGGGCTCGTAGTCTAGTACGGATAAGGCATCGGCCTCCGGAGCCGAGAATCCTG
>CAYPGY010000015.1:0-23821 GCA_964410435.1 uncultured Candidatus Bathyarchaeia archaeon | reverse complement strand
TTGACGGATGTTTTCTGGAAAGACAACACCGCTATTAGCATGATAAGTAGTGAAACCAAGAGAGCCGCTATTAGCCGCTTATTCATCGTGCAATGATATTATGATTGATAGTTTTTAATGGTTTATGAACAACCCCAAAGAAACAGACCTACCAGCCTCAGAGCGACCGCCCCCGCTCCTTTATATAAAGAACAAATAAGTAGACCAAAAGATGCTGCATCCGCCAAAATTTCTATCGTTATTAAATCAAAAAAGTATGGAGGTTAAAGTATATCTGCAGAATATGAAAAGCCGTCGCCGATTCTTTGCAGCGTTAAGGTTTGCAACGCGGTTTCTTTTTCGGGGTTAACGATGGTCAACCAGTATCCGTTGTCGTTTGCTGTCCAGTCTCCTCTGAGCAAGGTCACAGTTATTGTGTTCGGAGGCCCATTTTGCCATAATCCAGAGTTACCCGGGCGACTGCTGTATAAGTCGTCGCCCATATACAGATCAGCCTGTTGACCAGCAGTCATATTCATACAAAAGCGTACAGTGCTAACCCCCATATACATTGATGGCGGCGGGTCATTAGCATGAGTTGTTATCTCCTTGCTATTTGTACCCATTACGGCTGTGTAACTAGCCGAAAGACCAGTATCAGAACGGACAGTTACACTGTAACTTTCAATAAGCAGGTCCCACGGGGCATCTTGGGGTTTGCCTAAATATGTAAGTTCCACATACGCAGTAACAGGGTAGACGTTCTGAGGGTACATAGTTCGGTTTTGTCCAAACATGTTTGAGCCATGGGTTTTGTTGGAGTATTCAATTGTTAGGGTTAGGATTTTTGCACTGAACAGTATTGGAGGCGTACCAGATAACGGCACAGTGGTTGGCGGTTCCGCCCAAGATGGCTGATTGGTTGTTGGCGTTTGCAGCGGTGTCGGACTACTTGTCTGCGTCAGCGCGGGAGTGAAAATGTCAGGTACCATCTGGCTTGATACTAAAACAGAAGCAACCGCAGCCACTATGCACAACGAAGCAAAAATAGCGCCTAAAGCGATTTTATTCACTTTTAACACCAATGAACTCAGAATATTACAACCTAATTTAGTTTCCTGAATTCCCTCAGGCAAAGATTTTCACCCAAGAGACAATGAACTTTGAAATGCTGTTAGACACATAGCCCCACCCCAAAAACCAGTAAAAGCGCTATTTCCTGCTCATCCTTTTAACATCAAGGCACTAGTTTTGTGCTCGAGGCGTAACTTTTATTTAAGTAAACTTAAATGATGTGTGTGTTCTGGGCAAAGTTTGGGTGCCTCGATAGCTCAGCCCAGTAGAGCGGCTGCCTTGTAAGCAGCAGGCCGCGGGAGCAAGGCCCGCTCGAGGCTCTCAAAAAACTGTACATCTTCAATTTCTGTAGTTCTTATAGCGCATTTGCATTTCGTGAGTAGCTCCATGTCTTCGGTAACTAATAATAAACCCTCTTTCTCTGCAATATACGCATAGGACGCATCATAGAATGTGAGGTTTAGTTCTAGGGCTATTTTTAAGATATCGCCTATTCCGCTGATGCTTATTTTTTTCAGCTCTGATAATGCCTCAGAAAAAGTATGTGCCGCCGATCGATAATCAATTTTGTTTACCTTTGCTTCTTTCCAAAGGGTGTTGCCTATTTCGTATTCTGTCAAGGAAATAACTGCGCATTGTTCCGCGCAAAATGCCTTCTCAGAAAGTAATAGAGGATACAATGAAGACGCATCGAGAAGGTATTTACATTTCACGCCTTGTTTCTTTGATATCTCTCACCCACTCCTCAACCGTAACTTTCCCCATTGCGCGGCGAAGTTCTTCTGCGCGTCTTTTAGCTTTGACTTTCTTTTCCTCGACAAGCTCTTCCAGAAGGCCTTCTACGGCGGCTTTGATGTCGATACCCATTTTTTCTGCTTCATCTTTTAGGCTTTTTTTTACTCTTACGGATAGGACTTCTGTTTCCAAACAAACCACCTGTAAACAAATAATTAATAACGTATACAGCAAATATAAGAGTATTCGATTCTTTTAAAAAGCTATAATAAACCATGAAGCCTCTGTGCGATTGCCCTGTAAACAAAGCAAACAACAAAATCAGACATAAAAGCGATTGGTTTTCTCATTGCGTAAAACGCAACAGCCGCCACGCTTTACGCACGCCACGGCGCGTTTTTCGCTGACATATTAGGATCCAAATATCAGTTGTATGCAGAACCTATAGAGGGGTCTAGACTATACGGGGAATAAGTGCGTAAATCGCTACCTCCAAAAGCAGTAGGGAAAAACGGTTTTTTAAAAGACTGAATTGAAGCGCATTGGCCGCTTTTTATAAGGGGAGGGGTAGTTTGAGAGCAACAGAAAAGCTGCTCAGCGAATTTGCTTTTACAAGGGAATAATTGTGGGGTTTAGGCTTCGGGTTCGTCTTCGCCTTTAGCCGCGAGTTTTGCTTTGATTGCTTTGGTGTCGGTGATCATGAGTTTGTATTTTCGGGCTTGGGTTGAGACGATTTCGTTCTCAAAGAGCTTCTTTAGTGATTTGAAGACTTTTTTAGGTGTCTCGCCGGTTTTGTCTGCTATTTCTTGAAGGGTCAACTCGTTTACTTCGGCTTGTAATGTGGCTACTACTTTCTCGTCGGTTTTGTTTAGTTTCATCCTTTACCATACCCTAATCAGTAGTGTTTGTTTTCACTATGAGCGGTTGGCTTTTTTTATTTTGCGGTAAACAGAAGCGGTGTATGCATGAGGTAACAGACAAAAAGTTGGCGCCTGTTTCAGCGGTTATTTACGGCGGAAACATAAGAAAGTTAAGTGGATGTATCTTCAGATTTAGAATTTGCCTTCTTTTCGGGCGCGACTTTTAGGCCGTGATACTCGTACATTATGCGCAGGGCGTCGCGGATGGCTTCGTTTCTGCTGTTATAGACTCCTTTGTCTATAAGCGTGTTTAGTAGGTCGAGGTAGCGTTTGGTTAATCTGATTGTGATTCGTTCACGTTTGTTTCCGTCGGTTGACACGTTTCCACCTTTTCAGTAGATTAATATGTAGTTTTGTTTTGGCAGTCAACATATAAGTGCTTGTCAGACAAACAGGCACCATGTAACAGCCAGTATTTACTGAAGCACAACAGATGTTCAGGAAGCGAATAAAAACCTATCGGCGCCTAAACAGCGACGCAGCCCATGAGCACGCGGAAGCCGCTTTGCCGCGTCAGCACCTCGCAGTTGCCGAAGACTTCCGTGAAAAGCTCCGGCAGTGACTTCGCGCCGATTTTGCTTCGGATAACCATCTGTAAACTGCCGCCCGACGAGAGTACTTGGGGTGCACCCTTGATGATAGCTTTCACTATGTCCATGCCTGCGCTTACAGGCGGATTCGACAGAACACAATTAAAACGCATATTTGCAACTGGTTCATAGAGGTAACCGTAGAGTACCTGAGCGTTGCGGACGCGGTTGGATTCGACGTTTTGTTTAGCTAATCGGACTGCACGCATGTTCACGTCGGTCATTGTCACGTTGAGTTTGGGGTTTAGAGCTGCAGCGGTTATGCCGACGGCGCCGTAGCCGCATCCGATATCCAGCACTGAGCCAGATTCGGGCAGAACCATAGCGTCAATCAGTACGGATGTGCCTAAATCTATTTTTTTCTTGGAGAAAACGCTTGAAGAAGTCAGGAATTGGAGGTTGCGGCCGCGTAAGGTGGCTTTTATGATGCCGAAGCGGTCGTCGCAGCTGGGTTCCGCCGAAAAGTAGTGGTCGGGTTTACTGGGTTTGGGTTTCCTGCTGTTCATCGGCGTCGCTACCGCTCTTCCAAACTTTGGGGTAAATGTTCCGTGGCATCAGTACGCGTGCTAATGTGGCTACAACACCGTGCTTCATGTCAAGTATCTGCTGAGTTGAGGCCTGTGCGCGTCCCAATGCGACTGCTTCGCCTTTGAGGGTGAATATGGCGACGATGTTGCTTTTTTCTATGCCGCTGTCGATTTGGCAAACGCCGGGTGCGGTTAAGTTGGCGCCGTGGCAGAGTGCGTCAACTGCTGAGTCGCGGACGACGATTTTAGGCAGCTGCATCAGCGCGTTCTCCATTGGTTCAATGAATTTACAGAGATAGGATACGTCTTTTGTGCGTTCGTACTCGCCGAAGTAGTAGGAAACATCGTGGAGCGTGACGCAGTTCTGGCTGGTTTCGGTGAAGGGTCCTGCGCGTGTTCTGCGGAGTTCCTGCATGTGGGCTCCGACGCCTATGATTTCGCCGATGTCGAAGCAGAGTTTACGGATGTATGTTCCGCCTTCGCAGCCTACTTTGAAGAGTACGTTGCGACCGTTTTTCTCGAGGTAGTCGATGTAGTAGATGCGTCTTGTGCGCAGCTGGCGTTTAACGCTGCTTCGCAGGGGCGGGCGCTGGTAGATTTCGTCCTCAAAAATGCTAAGCGCATGTTTTACGGTGGCTTCGTCTACGTCTCCGTGTAGTTTTAGGACGCAGACGTATTCTTTGCCGCTGTAAAGCAATGCCTGAACCATCTTGGTGGCTTCCTCGAGTGTGATTGGGAGTACGCCTGTGACTTTGGGGTCGAGTGTTCCTCCGTGGCCGATGGTTTCGAGTTTCAGGATTTTTTTTGTCCATGCTGCTACTTCGTGGCTTGTGGGTCCTGCGGGTTTGTCTAGGTTTATGGTGCCGTATTTGATGAGTTGTTTTGCGGTGCGCTCGGAGGGTTTGCAGCCGTATTTTGGGTCTGTGGTGTCTTGGGCTTTGGTGAGTAATTCACGTTTTGTTTCCCACGGCGGATGAGTTCGGGGCATGGCGGTTTCTCCTGTTTAGAGGTAAGAAAAAGAAGACGTGGTATTAAAGGTTAAAAAGTTTTAGAATTCTTGCGTCATTTCTTCCGTTTTGCCCGCTGCTTCTATGGCTTGGGCTACTTCGTCGTCTGATGCTCCTCGTTTGATGTCGATTTTGTCTTCGAGGGGCATGAGGTGGTTAATGTTTGCGCGTCTGCGTTTAACGCCTGTTAGTTTCTTGGGGCCTGTGACTAGGGCGAAGCTTTTGTCCATGACGTCGATGACTACGCATTTTGTGCAGCATTCGCGGCCACCTTGCTTGACGCATATTCTGCCGATTTCAATGGCTGGCATATCTATTTTGGTCTCCTAAGGGAAAGTGATACTGCAATTGGGGAATATAAGGATAACACAGAAACGGAGCGGGTTTAGGTGTATCTTATGCGGGGTGGATGCTGGGTTAGCTGTTATTTCTGTTTTGCCTTTTTCGGGATGTGGCGTTTTCTAATGCTGCACATGACGGCTTGAGTTGCAGACGCTATTTTGCGGTTGGGTTATATTTCTAGGTCTGTTTGCTTGTGCAGGTCTCATTTTTCGCCACATCCCCAACATAGCGCTATGCAGATTCTTGTGCATGTGAATGTGGCGCTGCATAGACTCCACAAAAGTCGCCACATGCCGCTTCTGTTGCTTTGCCAAGTACCCCCCTCCCCTTATATAAAGACCGAATTAGGGTTCTGTTACCTTGTCGGCACCTGACTTTCCATGTTACTTTTGTCTGCTACTCTTCGAATAAGTCTATTTCTTTCATAATAATTGTTTTACATTTTGGGCATTGATAAAGAGCTAAATCTTTGTCTCCTTCAGCCCAACTGCCAATTAGTTGTGTAAGAGTCTGACATTCACTACAATGTGGAGCTTCAAATGTTTGCGGCATGATTATTATCTCAGAGTAGTTCGCTTTTTAAGCCTTTAGCGGTTTCATGGTTGGCAAAGTGGAAGCTGAATTTATCGAACTGGCGATTTGGCGGCAAGAGAGTTACGGAGTTGGCTGTCCTAAGAATAGGGGGTGGCTGTTACTTGCAGTGGCTATGGCGAACCGTACCCTAAACAGGTAACAGGAAATTTACAGAAAGCTTTTAGGCTAAAAGCTTTAACAAATGAACGATATGAAATCTAATGAATTATCAAAAAAAGGGTTTGTTAACTGGCAACCTTTCAAACAAGATATTCTTAATTTAGCCCCGAAAGAATGCGGCGTATATGTTATCAGGTTAACATCAGGTAGACTATGTGGGCGACTTAAAGGTGAATCGGATATTCTATATATCGGAAGCACCACCTCTAAAAGCGGTTTAAAGCATAGACTTAGAGGCTATTTTAGCTCTTCAAAAGCTAATTCTACTACTAACACAAGAATTAACAGTTTTATAAACAAATACGATATGGAAATCTCTTGGCATACAATGGGACTGGTTACAGCTTCATCTTATAAACATAAGAAAGCGGTAACTCTAGAGGCAGATTTGCTTTTTCAATACAGCGAAGAGCATGATGAACTTCCGCCTTTCAATCAATCGGAAGTAAAGCGGGCGTTTTTATTTCCTGATACGCCCAACGAGAATGGTGTTGTAATACCATGTGTTATTCATACTAAAAGAATACACACTAAAAATAACGTAGAGGGATAATTAGAGGATTTCACGCATTTATCACATCCTTTTCGGATGAGGCGCAGTATTATCCGTGAAGCCATATTTCCGTTACCAATTATTCTTTTAGAATCAGCTTTTTTCCCCCACGAACAATCAGCAACTTGTATGGGAAGTCAGGCAAGTGCCCAAACGTTTTAAAACGTAGCATCCGTCATTAGTCTTTCAGTCACAGGGACACCATTTGAGCTTAAACTATCACTACATGCAATTACCCCGCGAAGTCATAGTCGGAAACGGCACGCTGGAGCGTATTCCAGAAGTCGTAAACCGCCTAGGACTCAAAGGCAAAGCACTCGTGCTCTCAGACAGCCAATGCTACGAGATAGCAGGCAAAAAAGTCTCAGAGCAACTCGAAAAATCAGGCCTCACACCCAACTTTCTACTAGTCAAATCCATGATGGTAGACGACCTCATAGCCGTTGAAGAAGCGCTGAAGGAGCAGAAGCCACGCGTACTCTTCGGCGTCGGCGGCGGAACCATAATCGACGCAGCCAAACTCAGCAGCGCCAGCCAAAACATCCCATTCATCAGCGTTCCAACCACCGTCAGCCACGACGGCATAGCAAGCCCACTCGCATCCATAAAAGGCAGCGAGAAACCCTACAGTGTCCTCGCACAAGCCCCAATGGCCATAATCGCGGACATAGAAATCATCATGCAAGCGCCATGGCGCTTCGTCATAAGCGGATGCGGAGACGTCATCAGCAAATACACCGCCGTAAAAGACTGGAGACTCGCGTATTTAGAGAAAGGTGAATACTACGGCGGATACTCAGCCAGCCTAGCACTTATGAGCGCCAAACTGGTAACGCAGAACGCAGAGTTAATCGCAAACAAAGACACAGAAGGGCTACGGGTGCTCTTGGAGGCGTTGATTAGCTGCGGAGTAGCCATGAGCATCGGAGGAAGCAGCCGCCCCTGCAGCGGGTCAGAACACCTCTTCAGCCACGCACTCGACCTAATCAACGGCAAACACGCCATGCACGGCGAACAATGCGGAGTCGGCTCAATCTTAACCGCGTTCCTACACGGCTCCAACTGGCAACAGATTAAAGCAACACTCCAACGCATAGGCGCACCCGTAACAGCCAAAGAACTGGGCGTAAACGACGCAGACATCGTTAAGGCACTCCAGATGGCCGCCACAATTAGACCTGAACGCTACACAATCCTTCACAAACTGAAACTGAACTACGACGCATGCGAAACCGTCGCCCGAGCAACAGGCATCATCAACTAAGCCTTAAGCGGTTCAAGCAGCGCAAAAGCGTTACCCTCTGGATCTTCTGCCGCGGCAATCCATCCCACTTCAGGCACCTCCTGCTTGGGCTCAGTTACTCTGCCGCCTAACTTAACGATTTTATCTAAGAAATCGTTGATTGATTCCACCTCGTAGTAGTTAACAGGTTTATTATCGGGACTCACTCGCCGATACATGCCGCCGTTTACTCCAGGGCGAACCAGCCTGCCATTCTGATCTATGGGTACAGTTTGGATAATCCAGTACTCAATCGGGCTGTCCGCCTGAGTTATAGTCCAGCCGAAAACCTTCTCGTAGAAAGCCTTGACTTTTTCAACGTCCTGCGCGGGAATTTCAAAATGCACTATGGTGTGATCCAACTTTGGCTTCACCTCCAACTGCACATTACCGTTTAACTAGAATACACTAAGTATAGGCAGTTATGGATTTATCTTTTTTCAGAAATACAAAAAAGCAAAAAGAATCAAAAAAGAAAAGAATTGGGCGAGCTTATTGCTCGGTTTTCTCTTCGGCTTTAGCTTCAGCTTTAACTTCTTCAGCTGCAGGCGCTTCTGCCACTGGAGCGGGGGCTGCTGCTTCTGGCTTTGGCTCAGCTTTGAAAGTTTCAACAAACTTTGTTTCAGCCAAGTCAGGGAGGAACTTCTGGATGTCCATGGCGATACCGCGTTTAGCAATCTGGATGCCTTCAACGTAGAAGGTTTCCTCTGGCATATCAATGGTTAAGTTCTTTGCTTTAACAGTGATCTTGAATTTGTCTTCATCAACCACTGGAACTCTACGGTGGATTAAAGCGCCGATTTTTTCTTCTGCGGCATCAAGCTTCTTTGTAACGGCGAACTCGTAGATCAATGTGCGACCTGCAAGCGCGGGGTTAAAGTCCAATAGAACTCTGCCAGCGCCGATAGAGCGAACAGTGGCCATTTTACCTTGGTATTCGATGCGTGCACCAACAACTGGGTTAATTTCTTTTGCATAGAGAGCCTTTATGGGGACACGGCGGATTTTCTCTGGGTCACGTGGACCAAACGCCTTGTCGGAGGGGATCTCTAAGGTTGTTTCTTTACCGACTTCCGCTTCTAGTAATGCGTCGTCAAGGGCTTTTAGCACCCAGCCTTCGCCTACCACGACTAGTTTAGGTTCGTGGATTTCTCCTTCTTTGTGAAGGTGCTCTTTTTTAGCTACATCTTCTTTTGTTGTGTCGAAAACTTCGTTTGTCTCTTTAACTTTGCCTGTATAATCGATTAGGATGAAGTCTCCTTTTTGTAGGGTCATCTTGAATCTAGTCCTTTATCTGTTCGGGGAAGTGTAGAGTTTCAAAGGATAATAAAAACTTTGTCCATTGGTTATAATCGGTTAATGGCTCGTCGAACGTATGCACAGACTTTTTGAAGTGATTCGTTGCGCAGACGGAAATGAAACAGGTCTGGCATAGGCGTAGTTTAAAATAAAACCGCTTTCGGCAAGTAAATAAGCGGGGAATTGCATAAAATTTATAACCAAGTAACACCTATTTAAAAAAACGTAACACCCAACAGGCAACAACTCGAGGAGACAGTTCATAATAGTCCACCACACAGCAAAACTACTCCTCGGCAAATCGCCAAAGATCAAGCCTTTCAGTTGGCTGTAAACAACTGAAACCTCCCCCCGGGGCGATTAGGGATGAAAAGACCCAAGCCTTTCCAGACCCTAATCGGGCTTATCTTGGCCAAAACAAAAAAAAGACACAACCAGAATTATGCCAACGCAAAGATACCTACTGTATTATTCGTTTAAATGTAATCGAAGCTAAAAAGAACATTGACACAACAAACACAGAAACACCCAACAAATCAACAGGCAAATTAGACAAATCCCCGCTGATAAGCAAGCCTCTAACGCCGTCAACGATGTAAGTCATAGGGTTAAAACGTGAAAACACCTGCAGAACCGGCGGCATCAAACCAACCGGGTACAGCGCATTACTTGCAAAAAACAATGGAAAAGTCAATAATTGACTTATAGCTTGAAACCGTTCACGAGCCTTAAGGAAGGACGCTATAAAAATCGAAAGCGCAGCAAAACCTCCCGCAGAAAAGAACATAATCAAAAGTGCCAACACAAAGTACAGGGGATTAGGGAAAAAGCTTACACCAAGCAATAAGGCAAAGGGAATTATAATTAGAACCTGAAACAGCGATCTAACCCCTGCTGAAAGCGATCTTCCTATCACAATAGTGTATCTGGAAGTAGGAGTAACAAGAAGCTTCTTGAGTATCCCCGATTCTTTCTCAAATATCAAGGTTAAACCAAAGAAAATAGCAGCCATAGTTATAGACTGTACCAAAACACCCGGCACAACGTAGGCAACATAGGGTACGTCACCTGTAGGTATAGCTCGGATGCCACCCATTATCGGAGCAAAAATAACAAGCCAAAGAACAGGCTGAATTACACGTGCATAAAGCTCCATCCGGTCATGTTTAATTCTTCTTAATTCCAGCTCCATCATAGCAAATAAGGTTCTGAAAAAACTAGACAAGTCCATGTTTAACTCCTCTTAATTATACCTCTAACCTGTCTAGCCTCGCTGATTCTACCGCCGCCATTAAGCTTAAGCCCAGCATATTTAAGAAAAACATCATCAAGAGTCGGTCTAGCCATCGAAACCTTTTGGACAGGAACATGCTCGAACCTAAGAATATCCATTACACTGGGCAAAATAGTCTCGGCGTCTCTGGTTGTAATCCTTAATTCGGAATCAGCCTGAACAACTTCATCAACTAACGGAATATGCCGCATTTTCTCAAGACAAGCCCCGCTTAATTGGTCACCGTTAAAAACTAATGATATAATATCCTTACCAACTGAACGCTTAAGCTCATCAGCAGTGCTTACTTTCACTATTCTACCATTACTAATAATAGCAATTCCATCCGAATACAAGTCGGCTTCATCCATGTAATGTGTGTTAAAAAATACTGTTACACCATATTCCCGCTTGAAAGATGTTAACTCAGACCAAACCACCTTACGAGCCGAAGGATCTAAACCGATAGTTGGTTCATCCACCAGAAGAATCTTGGGCTTAATCAACAAAGCACAGGCAATCTCGAGCCTACGAATCATCCCACCAGAGTACGTCTTAAGAAGACTATCTTTAACCGCAGTTAACCCCATTTTCCTTAAAGCCTCATCTATCACCTGCTTTCTATCCACAGAAGGAATACCGTAAAGCTTAGAGTATATCAGCAGATTTTCGTAGCCACTTATATCAGTCCACACACTCATCTCTTGAGGAACATAACCAATAAGCCGCCTAACTTTAGCACCATCACGAGAAACGTCCAAACCGAAGACTCTAGCCGAACCTAAAGTAGGCTTAAACTGAGTAGTTAATATCCTCATAAGAGTAGTTTTACCCGCGCCGTTAGGACCCAGAAGAGCAAAAACCTTACCGGCTTCAACCTGCAAATTAACACCATCAAGCGCTTTAAAGCCGCCGGGGTAGGTTTTAATTAAATTCTCAATATCAATCGCTAACTCCAAAACAATTTCTCCTTAAAGGCGTTCAACAATCTTTCAGTAACCAAAAGGCAACGCAAAATTCGGCGGTTGTGTCAAGCATGCTATTTCACTTTGAAAATTTCTTTGCTTCTTTGAATACTGATCGCAGAATGCTCATTGCGTGAACAATGACTTCTCGGTCGGAGGCATTCACGGTATATAGCTGCGTAGAAAGATACTGGAGGGTGCCTTGTCTGCAGGCAGTCATTATCTTTACTCCCCGCGCAGTAGCAACAAGTTTTACGCGACGCCTATCAACGGCTTGTTCTTTGCGTTGCAGGTAACCCTTGTTGAAAAGGTCATTAACCATTTTGGACATGGTTGGCAACTTGAGTCCCATGTGGTCTGCAACTTCGGTAAGTGAAGCACCTTCGTTACGGTGTATGAAGGATAGGGTGCGGAATTGCGGAGCGGTTAGGTCGGGGCTTGTTCGGCTGCGCATTTGTTTGTGTATATCTCGCATGACAAGGGGAACGGTTTCGAGTAGTTCGCGGGCGCAGTCTTCAGTGGAGATAATCGACAACTTGTTTCACTTTCTAATCATTAGAACACCTAACTAATTAAACTTTGCACACTAATCCAACTATTACCCAAGCACAAAGTTACAAAAAGCAACCCATTTACAGATAACCAGTTAAGGGCTACTTGATTACGCATACAATTTTAAAAGGGCCTCTGACTATTCACTACAGACGTCACCTATAGACGTCATCTCATAATGGTTAAACAGCCTCCGCAGCGCATCCTTAACGATTTCCGCTTGACTCACATAAAGCCCATCACCAATCAGAACCGCCATACCCTCCAAATACGGAGCTGTCATCGTTACTTTCAGAGTCTTTTTTCTAACCGCCGCCAACTTAACGCTCCCTCACAGCATCAGTATTAAATCTATCCACATATAAAGTTAAATTCGATTCAGAATCAAACCAAAAAAACACATAAAACCTCATTTAAACCTCGCCTCCACCTTAACACTAAAAACCGCCGACTTCTCAAGAACACCACCCCTAAGCACATAATCCGCAGAAGCCCCCAACATCGGCTCATACAAATCCGTAGTCGTAAAAACCACCGTCACACCCTCCTCACGATTAACCCGCCGAAGCATACCCAACACCAAAGAAGCATTCTCATCATCTAAACTAGACGTCGCCTCATCCGCCAAAAGCAGCCTCGGACGGTTAACCAACGCACGCACCACAGCCACCCGCTGCCGCTCCCCGCCACTCAAACTCTCAGGAAAACGCTCCGCGAACCCCGCTAACCCAAAGTACTCCAACAGTTCTCGCGCCCGCATCCGACGCTGCCCCCGACTGACACCCGCCAGCGCCATCGGCAACTCTACATTCTCCATAACCGTCAAAGACGGCAACAGATTGAAGAACTGGAAAACCAGCCCCATCCTGCGAAGCCGCAGATCAGCTAAAGCGCCGTCACCTAACTCCGCCATGTCTTGCCCAAAAAGCGACACCGAACCCTCAGTGGGCATTTCGAGCAGCGCCAATATTTTGAACAGGCTGGTTTTTCCAACACCGGATTTGCCGCGGATGCAGACAAATTCGCCCTCGTTGATGGATAGGTTGACGCCTTTTAGAATCACGTTTGAACCGTACGTTTTTGTTACATTCGAGAGTTTTATGGCCAAGTTAAGGGTTTGCATAAACAGATACCTCAATGTTACTGTAGACTTGATTATAATCAGATAATTTAGCGGTCCAGTTCTGGGGTAACGCGACTGGTGTGCCGCTACCGAAAACGTAGCCGTTACGGTACATTTGGCGATAAATATAGATCAATTCGGGTGAAGCACCGTCGCCGTCAAAATAATCCAGACCGTCTGTAATAGAGACACGTTTACCAAAGTACTCGTCGAGAAGATAGTAGACTTTATAGTCACTCGCCACCGTTCTGTTGCCTTGACATGTTGAGAGCCACGCGGACGCCTGATACTCTTGAGGCTCACAACGCCAAAAATAGCCGAAGTAAGCCTCTTCTAACATAACAGAAGCATACCCACTGTAGACACCAACCGTAACCATACACACACAAACACCAACTGCGACAGCACCCAGAAGTCTGCGATTACAACCCTGCCTATTACCAACTAATTCAGCGACGCCGATAGAAACTAGAAATACAAAAGGCGCAAGAATAAAATTCATCGACCGATAAGCTAAACCAATTCCTTCCGCAGAGCAAGAGAAAACCGCGTAGCAAATAAACGCCGCAATCATGACAACCCAGAAAAAAGGCAGAAGCAACGAGGAACGCCGCTGATACAGGTTTTGAAAGCCAAACATAATTAGGGGTACACCAAGCAGGAACGGCAATGCATACAGAAAATAATACAATGGCAACGTGGGAGCGCCAGGCGACAGAGAAGTATGTGTAATAACTGTCATAATTAGAGCTTGCGAAGCAAAACCGGCAGCGCAAAGCAGCACAGTTTTTCTTATCTTATGCCCCTTCGCTATGTAAACTGCATAAACAGCCAAAGCTACCAATAGAAACTCGTAGGCGCCAACCGAGATCAAATCGCTGCCAGAAAAAACGAAGCTCATTCCAGGATAGGCAAACAACAATAGATAAAGCACCGCACAGCCAGAAAGCACCACAGCATAGGGTAAATGTAGCTGAGCAGCGTGTTGCGAGCTAAAGGATTTTTTTGCGGTAGCCAAAGCAATACAGAGTCCCCAGAGTACAGCAACAGCTAGAAACGCGGTGAAATGGTGAGAAAATACCAGCGCAAATGAGACTAAACCGAAAAGCAACATGGTTTTCAAGCTGGGCTTAAACAGAAACATCATAATAACCGTGAACAAAAGAGGGCTTGCATAAGTTTCCTTTGTTACACCCGCCGTGAAGAGCGCATAGGGAAAAGCTGTGGCTAATAGAAGAGCGGCGATGGCGGCAGTTGTGGTGTTCTGGGTTATTTTTCTGACAAGAATAAAGAAAATTGGAATGGCTAATGCAGCCGCGAAAGGAATACCCCAAGCCATTGCATCAGCAACCGGAAGCGAAGTAACCTGCGAAAAAACCGCACCGAACAACTGGCACCCGGGCCAATAATTATTGTAACCATCAAACATCAGCCCCGTTATCGAAGTAGGTGTATTCTGGAGAAGCAACTCGGTGTTACGTATCAGGGGCCAAGCATCCACCGAAAAAGGCAACCCACTGACCACTGTTGGATAAAGCCTGACCGCAACAGCCACCAAACAAATGACCCCGAGAGCCAGCATGGTTTTATTCATTACCTTAACTCCAATCGGTACAGACTAACGAAAATAAGCAAAAGCATGAGCCCAAAATTTGCAGCTATTATCATTGGGTCAAACGTAAAGCGGATGGCATGCGAAAGAACAAGAAGGTAACCTAAATCTTGAAAAACAGATAGAACAACATCGCTGATTACGGCGCCAAAAAGTATGGAAATCGCCGCCCAAAAGGACAATCGCGTCGCAAGATCAAACTTCAGCTTCCTCTTAGACACACCAATCGACTGTAACGTTGCCAAGTCAATGTTATGCTGCTTCACAAACAAGCCTATAGCGCAGGCAGCGGTTCCAGAAGCAAAAACCAACACGACAACTGACAGAACAAGAAGCGTATCCTTACTTACGCCATAACGGCCAAGGTAATTCTGCATGTATCGCCCAGAATTTTCGACGCCTACGTTGTTGACGTCGAGGTATGCTTGGCTTATGGGTAACAGTTCTTCGAGTTGATGTCGAAGTTGGCTTGTTGGTGTAGGCGACGGCGAAGCAGAAAACGAAGGAACTGTTTTAGGAATGCCTATTTGCTGGTACAGCTGGTTTATGCTTGTCTGAGCAGGATCAATTTTAACTCTAAAAAAGGTAACTTCGCCATAGCTGATACCTCTAAGCCACTGCCCAATATAGAGAGGCACAAGCACCTCATCATTGAGTGACGAATCAGAAAAGAAAACGCCCGCTACATGTAACTCGGCATAGCGCTTTGAGAGAACTCCAAACACCAAAATGCTGTCGCCGGTTTCAAGCTGAAAACGCTGGGCCAAACCCTCGCCTATAACGGCTGAATTGGTCTCGTTCAAGTCAAGAGGTTCGCCATAGATCATTTCTATTGAATTTAGTTTGGTGGTTTCCTGCGGTAATACGCCACGTACAAAAACCGATTGGTCAACTAAGGTGCATAGCGCTATAACTTCAGGGCTGACCGCAACTACACCCGGCAGAGAAGAGAGTTCGTCGGCAGCTTGGACAGCGATAACACCAGAAAAGGGTGTACTACCAATTTTGCTATACACCGCCACAATATCCTGTTCTTCGCCCACGTAGCTGGTGAAGCCATTGTAGAAGCCTAGAAAACTACAGGCAGTGATGAAAAAAAGAGTGGAAGCCAATGTAAGAACCGCGAGCAGCATTATGACGCGTTTTCTGCGCAGGTAGCTGAAACGTAAAAGACTCAAAACTGTCCCCCTTCAACTATGCGGTAACCCGCTCGGTAAGCGGGTGCGAGACTACCTAGGAGGGCAGCGGCAGAAGACAACAGAAGAATAGTAAACACTTGATTCGATTCAAGAAATGGAGCCAAAAAGATGCTGCCCCAAACCCAACGAACCACAGTTGACGCAAACTGGGTACCCACTATGCCCAGAGATACACCGAGGACTGAACCGATAAAAACAAGGAACAGAGCATAAACAAGAACCAGACTACAGCGGAACGATTTTTTTGCTCCTAAAACCCCAAGTAAATTAAGTTCGTATTCCGCTTCGGAGACAACTCTGGCCGTAATAATATAAGAAGCTGCAGCCACTACGGCATAAACCGCGACTGACCAGACAATAAGAAACTGAATGGTTTGGCTGTTAATATCTGAAGCAAACATTGCCACCTGTTTGGTTCCAACTATCCGTGTATCAGAAGGCACGACTTGGCTAATGTTATGTAAGGTAGCGCCTGCTTGGTTTACATCGGCAATTACGAATTCAATATACCCCGATGCATTGTTTTTTTGAATTGCCCAGAGTGTTTCTAGAGGCAAAAGTAATTGGGTATCGCTTTGCTCTGAAACCTGTACAGTTCCAACAACAGAAAAATCGTTGGTTTTCCCTTCGATTGTGACATTTAATCGGCTGTTTTTCTCAATTGCGGCAAGATTGGCCAATACAACACCGACGTTCACTTGAGAACTATTTTTGCCAATAGACCCGTTGACGTATGCACCATGAACACGGAGATAGGATTTTAAATCATCAACCCCGACAACGCCAACTTCAAAGCTTTCGCTGTCCCGCTCGATGGTTGCTTGAGTAAGCCGCAAGAAAACAGCAGATTTCACGTTTGATATATTTCTTATTTTGCTAACCAGCGAAAAATCCACTTTACTATCCGATAAAGAAGAGGCGGTTTCACTTACAATCAGGTAAGTATCACTGGAATTTGCCAGCTTGGTCAGCAACGTAGTTTGGGAGTTAATATTATTTACAAGGCAATCAACCGCTGCCAGTAACGCGACAAGCAGGGCAACGGCGATTATGGCTGACGCTGTTCCTTTCTTATGAAGCAGCATCTTGAAAGCTAACGGCTGCATCTGTCGCGCCTCAAGCTAATGCGATTATGATGCCGGAGCAGTGACATTAAGCCAAACTTGGCCCCAGCGATCATGATACTGATTCTGGTTTGTTGTAGCGTTATACGCCCAAAGTTCGAAGATTAAACGCTGATTATCGCCAACCTTGTTCATGGTGATATCTACGGGAAAAGTCCATGTCCCATTGCTGGGAAGCACCTGTTGATACTCCGCAAGGGAGGTCAGGTTTGCTGGATTAACAGCTGTGTTGTTGTCGCCGAGTTTTACCTGAACCGTATAGAACATTGGTTGAGCCATTCGGTTACCAACATAGATAAAGAGGTGAACGGTATCGGATGAGACAACATTCGAGGGGTAATCGCCAAGTTTCATATTAGGCCCCAAGATGCCGAGTTCAGAGAACTGCTCCCCACGGCTTTTTGGCACAAAATCCTGATAGGCGACAACTGCTGCAATTAGGATTGTCAGTCCCAAGAATACTGCGCAAACCTGTTCAGCGGTTATAACGAGGGCTTTATCATTTGTCTTGCCACTTTGTATCTTGACTTGGTATTTTTTTCTAGCCTTAAACCACGCCAACCATAGTAATCGGGGGCCAAGCAAGTATACAACGATGCCCACCGTTAATACTGCGGTAATTGTAGCTATTGGGATTATAGGTATAGCTGTTGAAGCCGCCTCCTTGGCAGTTGTTGCCTGCTGAGTTACATTTTCAGTTAATATTTGGATTTGGCTTGATAATTCGCGACTGAGTTGTGGGTCTGTGTTAGCGACCAGACGTGCTTGTGAGGTGAGGTTTAGTGCTTGGTTTAGCTGTTCTATTTGTGATGTTGTATCTACACCAGCGTTGTATGCGTCTAGTATTGCTTGATAGCAGGTGTTGAGTGAGGTTTGGGTTGAATCAGGGTTTAATTGTTGTGCAGTGGTACCTGCGGTTATTGCGACCGCCATAATCAAGCAACAGCTTAAAAGTATAGCTTTATTCACCATTTGTCTGCCATCCAATACCTGCGATTTCTAGCATAAGACATATATAAAAATTACATCGAAAACCAATCGAAGGCAACACCCTTGACCACAAACGCACAAGCAACACTAGAAACAGCCAAATCAATGAATCAACCGACCGTCGAACAACTTGTCGATAACCTCAAACAAAAAGGGCACAAAGAAACCAAAGCCATCGAAATGGTATACACAGAATGGAAAAAAGGAACACTAACCCTCACCGAAAAAAAGCCCACAACATTCCTCGGAAAATACTTCTTTAGCCTAGAAAACAGTTGGTTCTGGACCATAACCGTACTCACTGCCGTGACAGTAGCACTTGTTTTCACCGTTGAAAGCTCCATGCTTCTCTATGCAAGATACCTGTTGGGCGGAGTTTTTGTTTTGTTTCTACCCGGTTATATGCTAATTTCTGCGCTGTATCCAAGAAGTGACGAGATAGACGGAATAGAGAGGCTGGCTTTATCTATCGGGCTTAGTTTAGCTATTGTTCCGCTTATTGGGTTAGTGCTTAATTATACACCGTGGGGCATACGGCTTACACCTATCGTGGTTTCTTTGGCGGTGGTTGTGATGGTTTTGGCGGTGGTTTGTGTGGTTCGAAGGTTCAGGTACCATGTTCTGAGCCTCAAGTAACTCGGCACATTCAGTCGTTTTTTGATTAAGGCTTATTAATCGCAATCGCTTAATTGATGGATAATGCGACAGACAAATGTCTGCCAAAAAGCAGCCAATGGAGGACTAAGCCAACATCCCAACAGCCTACAGATACCCAACCCTAGCAACAACCATAACAACAACAGGCATACTGCTCGCAGCGCTCTCACAAACAATCCTATCCTCAACACCAATAACAGCACTCGGCATCTCCACAACAATCCTAGGCGCAGTAACATACGCCATAACAAAAGGCCAACCTAAAATCCCCCCGCAAGCAAGCGACCTACTTTTACAATCAAGCATCGAAAACACCTCTGCCTTAGTTGAAGAAATAGGATTAAGAAACAAAGCCATCTACATACCCTCCAAAATCACAGGCGACAAACCAAAAGCCCTAATCCCACTGGACACACCTATCGAATTAGGCAAAAAGACCCTCCCAAGACGCCTCATTATAAAATATGGCCCAAAACCCACCGACATGGGACTCTTGATTATCACACCCGGATCGGCTATTCAGGGAATGATTGAGCCAAAGCCAGATTACTCTGTAGGGGATATTGAAACAGCAGTTTCGCAGGTGTTGGTTGGCACTTTATGCTTAGCCGACGGAGCTAAAGCAACAATAAACAACGACAGAATCATAATTGAGGCATACAATCCCCGCCTTGAAAACAGGAACATGTGGATATTCGAAATTATAGGCACACCCATCGCCTCAATCATAGCATGCGTTGTTGCGGAAGTAACAGGCCAAAAAGTAACCATCCACTCGGAAAGCAACACCCGCCGGGTCTGCTCTGTCGAATTAAAAATCATGGAGAAGCAGCAATGAGGACGCAGGAGCGGTATCTGCTTTCATTAGCTGTAACTTATTCGGTAACCAATTTCATTTTAGCTCTAAACAACGCCAGTTTAGATTTGTACATATCAGTTTTCATCGTCGAATACTTCATTCTCACGCTTCTTAATTCACCGCTTTATCCGAAAGCACAGAAAATAACAAACATGATCGGATACGCTCTCTTCAGTGTATTCATAGTCATAGTTACGCTTAAACTGCTTGAAATTGTGGGTGGTGTAAGCCTGCTGTGAGAAAGCATGCAGTAATACTTTTCAGCCTCCTATTGACTAGTACATTTGCCGGATGTTCTCCTGCCACCGCAGCGCCGACTCTGACGCCTCACGAGGATCCCGCCGCAGTAAAAAGCACCATCGACGCTTACTCCTTTCTTGCAGAATACGCAGCAATATTCTCATTAATGTCTAATCAGCTGTATGGAAACGCCAGCCGGTTGAGCGATCAATTAAGCCACATAAACGTCCCGGCAGATTTAAGCTACATCATTAACCGATACAACAATTTAACACATCAATTAATCGATGTTCTAAACGATTTACAGGTTACACTGGATAAAATCTCGATTCTTCTTGACCAAAATCGGTTAAGCGAGGCAGAACAGGCACTTAATGATGCAGGTGTCTTGGTGGCCAAAGCGCAGATTCTTCTTGGCGATCTCAAAGACGCAACAGCCACAGTTAGTCAACGCTTAGGAGTTTTTTCGAGCGCCGCCCAAAGCAAAACGCAGCAGGCATATAATCAACTGCAGAGCATGCTGGAAAAGCTAAACCAGTTAATCGAACGGTACCATGAACTGCTAAAAAGAGCCAATCAGAGAGTAGAAGAAATCAAAGCAGAAAAACTCAAGCATACCACGCTTACGCTCTCTTTTAACAGCACCAGATGCTATGTCGGCAGTACAGTCAGCGCAACCGGAACCTTAACATCACAAGGTGAACCGCTGGGTAATCGGGTAGTCAAACTATGCATCGATGGAACCGAAACTGCAGAAATCAGCACTGACATAAACGGCAGCTATCAAACAACCATAAAGGTACCTTACAAATACGTTGATTCAATAGCTATCCAAACCATATATTCGCCAGTGGAGAGCGATAAAAACGAGTATTTAGCGGCATTAAGCCCCACGATTAAAATAAAGCTGCTTTTTTTAATAACGAACCTAGAAATCTCAGCGCCTGAGACGGGCTATCCAGGATTACCATTTACAGTAACTGGCAAAGTCACGGATACAGATGGACACGGCTTATCAAATAGACAAGTAACCGTAGCATTTGACGGCACCATCGGAAGCCAAGTGAAAACCAATCAAGAAGGCGCCTACACAACAAAATTCATAGTAAGCACACAAACATCCGTGGGCAAACATACCGTGACAATTTCAGTTGACGCCCAAAACCTCTACGCACCCACCTCAAAACAGAAGACAATAACAATTCAAAAGATGGAGACCCAACTGCAAGTTGATGCACCAGCATTAATTGTCCTACCAGCACAGTTAGAAATCACCGGAAAAGTCACCTCGTCATCAGCCCCCCTAAAAGGGGCAACCATACGAATAGAATACGCAAACATTTCTAGCACCACCGAAACACTTGACGACGGCAGCTTCAACCTAACAATTGAGGTACCACTAAACACCGCCTTAGCCGGCAACCAAGAGCTAAAAGCGCAAGCTCAACCCTCGGAGCCATGGCAGGCGCAAGCAGAAACAACTAAGATCATTTTCGCACTCAACAGCGTAAGCACAAGTGTTGCCCTCGCATCATCAGCATCACTCTTTGCCGTAGCATACATGAGGCTAATAAAAAATAGGAAAACGGAAAAAACAATACTCCAATTTAAACAAACGATACCCACAACGCCTTCAGTGGACAGCGAAAATAAGCCAGATACAGTCTCGCCAACTAGAGATATAACAAGAATTAATGGACCAAGAGGACAAATAATACAATTTTACACAGAAGCCCTAACTGCGGTTCAAGCAGCCACAAACACCCAGTTAGAATCGAGCATGACACTGCGCGAATATGCGCAGGTTACACAGCTAAAAATTCGGGCGCTTGCTAAAGAATTCAGGGAGCTAACAGGACTGGCTGAGAAGAGCCTCTACGCACCGCATGAACCGCAACCAACAGAGATCAATCGAGCAGAAGAGCTTTCCAAAGCCATAAGGGGGAACCACAATGCAGACACGTAAACTCCTACTGCTTTTCACCCTTTTTATCATACTTGGGTTCTCCTTAATAGTCTGGTTCTACCCGCCAACCGGAGATTATCGAGTAGATAATCCCTTCTGGAACGGACTCCAAACATTCAGAAAACAAGAAAACGTGATTCCCATTGATAATCTCAGCAACCTACCAAAAACAACAGCGGAGACCGCAGTAGTAATAATCCCATATACCCAAATTGCTGAACTTGAGCTATCACAAATAGGAACATACGTCAGAAACGGAGGAACACTCGTACTATTTGACGACTATGGATACGGCAACCAAATCCTAAGTAGCCTCGATGCCGAGATAAAGTTTTCAGGTAAACCCCTCATAGACCCATTGTTTAATTACAACACAAAAACGCTGCCAAAAATAGCAGACTTTACCGCTGACAAAATTACCACAAACGTTAGCAGCATAGTACTTAACCACGCAACAACCCTTGAAGTAACAAACGCAGAAGCCGTAGCCTACTCTTCGAGCTTTAGCTTCCTAGACGAAAACAACAACCAAAACCACGATGAAAACGAAGAGACCGGGCCGCTACCAATTATCGCGTATCAACAAATAGGTGTAGGCTACGTCATAGCAATCGCAGACCCAAGCTTATTGATAAACAGCATGATAACCCTCGACGATAACCAACTACTAATCAATAACGCGGTAAGCCTTCATAGTTCTAACCCCACTGTATACCTTGACCAGTCACACTTGACCAGTACCGAACTGGATCAATCTAAAGCCACATTGAACTTTGTTTACCAAGCTGCCTCCTCAACAGCGGGAACAATCATTCTAGTCACTGCATTATTAGCAGTCACTTTTTACCCAATCATGAGAAAGGTGAAAAAATGATAAGAACAATCCTTGAAGAGAAACCAACCCAGGAAATCCCCAACCGAATCCTAAACGAAATATCAAAAGTCATAATCGACAAACAGGAAATCCAAGAAATGCTCCTCATAGCGCTTCTAAGCGAAGGCCACCTGCTAATCGAAGGCTTACCAGGAACAGCTAAAACCTTACTCGCGAAAACCTTCGCGGAAGTCATCGGCGGAGATTTCAAGAGAATACAGTTTACTCCAGATATGCTTCCAGCAGACGTCACCGGATTCTACCTCTACACGCCAGACGGCAAAAGCAGACTCATAGAAGGACCAATATCGGCAAACATTGTTCTGGCCGATGAGTTGAACCGTACAACCCCAAGAACCCAAGCTGCCCTAATCGAGGCAATGCAGGAAAAACAGGTAACTATCGAAGGGGAAACACGCATGCTACCAAACCCGTTCATGGTTATAGCAAGCCAGTTGCCATATGGCTCCGAAGGAACCTATCCACTTACAGAGGTACAGGCAGACCGTTTCATGTACCGAGTCTGGAGTAACTATCTAGACAAAGAATTCGAGGAACAAGTTCTGGATAGAATAGACTACATCGAGAAACCAGACATAAAACCTGTAGCAGACCTAAAAGATATCATAGAACTTCAGCAAGCAATTAAAAAAGTCCATGTTTCAGACAAAATCAAGCAATACATAGTATCATTGATAATACAAGCACGCAAAGACCCTGATGCCATATCTGGCCCCAGTACAAGAGCCAGCATCGCCTTCTACAAAGGCGCAAGGTCGCTGGCGTACCTCCAAGGGAGAGACTATGTACTCCCAGATGACGTAAAAAAACTGATAGAACCAGTACTAACACATAGACTGCGGGTTAAAAGCGAAGCAGAAATGGACGACATAACTCCAACCACCATCATCCAGCGCCTAAACAATGAGGTCCCCGTCCCAAAAATCGACTAAACAGAGCACCAAAAAATGCCTCGACTAACCCCAAAAATAATCGTCGAAGCCTACCTGGTAGGCATCCTTATTTTAGGGGTAATTGTTTCACCGCTACCACATATCATCTTAGCCATAGCACTACTCGCAATCCAACTATACACGCAGTATATGCCGCCTAAATCAAGCTTAAAATTAGCTTTAACTGTTAGCACATTGATGTTGTCACCGCTGCTACTGGTACCCATAATGGGGAATCTAGTTTCGGCATTGTTTATTATTCCAACGGTTTACTTGTTAGATCAAAGTTTACGTGAAAACGCCTCAAGCCAGATAAGTCAACCCTCAAAAGCGGGAAGAAAAGCTACAACCTTATTAAAGGCACTTGCAGCGG
>CAYPGY010000014.1:0-23882 GCA_964410435.1 uncultured Candidatus Bathyarchaeia archaeon | reverse complement strand
TGAACCAGAAACAGCTGTTTCTGCTAAAACTTTTCATTGATGATGTAGCAGGGCAGCACACCCTTCTTCTAACTTAAAATTTTGATCTACTGTTAATACTATAAATGTCCTGCATCAATCATTACCCATGTGCATTTTTATGACTTATTTTATACAAGCCATTTGCCGTTTAACATGGTAACCCATCATTACGGTTTTAGGGTCTTGCTCTAAGATTTGCGCTACTGCCTTCAAGCTTAGAGTGTCACATAATTTTTCGACTAATTCTACGGATTCCTCATCGGGTGCAGCCACCGCGCCCCTAAGTAAATAAGGATAGATATCATGGTCATAAGCACCCAGATATGTGGATAATACGCAGTGCATGGCACTAAGACCGATAATAATAACCGCATCACAGCCCTTCTCTCGAATAACACTATCAAGATTAGTTTTATTGAATGAGTTCTGGTATGTCTTCACCACTTTCTCGTCAGTTGACTTAACTTCTATACCAGGAAACACTTCGAACGCTGGCGTTCCAGCCACTATTTCTCTGACGTCATATGAGTGGTAAGTGAATATTACAGGCGCATTGGCTCTGTGGAATAACTCAATTGCACCCTGCATGTTAACGATGTGTTTCTCTACTGACTGCTTTAATCCATCGGACATTCCCAGCCAACCATTCTGGACATCCACTACTAACAGCACGGGCTTCATGTTAACCGTCGCCTCAGTTGAGAATACAAGAAAAAAGCTGAGGCTGCTTATTACGGCTCATTGCTTTTTCTCTCCCGCACTTTCAATTAAGCCCTCAATTTCCAGATAGAGCTGCTGAAGCTGCTTCTTCATATCCTCAGACGCCTCCCACAAGCCGCGCTCAATAGCCTCAAGCAACCGCTCAACCATGTTCTGCAACGCATATGGGTTCACGTCTTTGAGCCACTGCTGCATCTCCTGATTCAAAACGTACTTATTAGCTAAGCCCTCGTACATCCAGTCCTCAACCACTTCCACAGTAGCGTCCCAGCCGAAAACGAAATCAAACATCCTTGACAGCTCAGCAGCGCCATGGTAACCGAAACGTTTCACACCTTGGATGTACTTGGGGTTCAGGAGGCGACTGCGGAAAACGTGGCAAGTTTCTTCTGCGGTGCTTCGCACTTTCACGCGGTCAGGGTCAGAGCTGTCGCCTAGGTACGATTTGGGCGCTTTGCCACCAAATGTTTTTGTGGCAGTAATCATTCCGCCGAGCGCGTCGTACCAGCCGTCGTCATCGAATATGTCATATTCGCGGGAGTCATCGTTTTTCACTGCCACATCAAGTTTGCTTAGGCGCAGCTTGAACTGCTCCGGAACAGAGAGACCATAGCGTTTTCTGCTGTAAACGTAGCTTCCCCAAACGACGTAAACGTCGCTTAGGTCCTTTTGGTCTTTCCAGTTCTTAGAGTCGATGGCGTCGCTTACTCCGCAGCCGTAAGCTGAAGGGCGATCACCGAAAATCCGAAAGCAAGCTTCCTCTTTTGCCTGCTCAGCATCAACACCGTTAGCGACCCGTTCTTTGGTTTCGGCCCTAACATGTTTTGCAACATAGTTTTTGTCGTCTGGCTCTTTCAAGTTAGCCACTAAAGTTACGGCGTCGTCGATTATGTGAACAACGTTGGGGAAAGTGTCCCTGAATAGCCCGCTGATGCGGATGGTAACGTCAATTCGAGGGCGTTTTAATTCTTCAAGCGACATTAACTCGATGCCGACTACTCTTCCGCTGCTTCCCTCCCAGACAGGTCTTACACCCATAAGATAGAGGATTTCGGCGACGTCGTCACCGTTAGTTTTCATTGTTGGAAGTGCCCAAAGTATTATGCCGATGCTCTCTGGGTACTTGCCGGTTTCCTTTAAATGACGATCCAACAGGACATCCCCTAGTGCAGTACCTACGCGCCAGGAGGCACGTGTCGGAACAGCCCGTGGATCAACCGAGTAAAAGTTTCTTCCTGTAGGTAAAATATCAGCCATACCGCGGGTCATTGAGCCTGAGGGACCCGGAGGAACATATTTTCCGTCGCAAGCCGCAATGATGTTTGTTAATTCGTCAGTGGTCTTTGCCAAGGCGGGAACGAGAAAAGATGCAATGTAGGTTAGGCACTGTTTAACTTGTGGGCTTGTTTTGCCCAGTACTTCTAAAGCGACAGCGTCAACGCTTTGTTCACTGTAGCTGGCTGCGTCGAATTTCTCCATTAGTTTGAGGGCTGAACTGTGAATTTCTTTTATTATGTCACCGTTGGATTTGCCTTCAGGGCGAAGTTTGCCCTTGTTCGCCATGAGGTCTTCATAGTCGTAGCCTCTTAGTTCAGCTATTGACTGCCTCAGAGAGGGTACATTGCCGTTGCTTAGCCGGGTTAAGGTTACTAGAAACTCTTGTAGTTGGGGGCCAGTCGGTGGTTTACCGAGCGTGTGCAATCCGTCTCGTATCTGAGTGTCGGAGAGTTCATGCAGGTAGTCGTGTAATCGTTCTAGGAACTTGTCGAAGTCTTTGAAGGCAGAGTCTTCTGTGACGTTTAAGTCGCGGTCTATTTTTGCTTCTGCTATTTTTTCCCAAATTAGTTTCTGCAGAATTGGTAGTTTTTCTTTGTCGTCGGTTGTTTTTGCGCTGTAGTATTCTTTCAATTGAACTTCAAGCTCCGATAGCTCCTCATAAGAGTCGGCGTTGTGCATTGTAGGAATAAGGTAATCGATGATGCAGCAGTAGCTTCGCCGCTTGGCTTGTGTGCCTTCGCCGGGGTTAGTGATCACGTATGGATAGATATTGGGTAAATCAGCTATGGTGATGTCAGAGAAACAGGATTCAGAGAGACCCACAGACTTTCCAGGTAACCACTCCAGAGTGCCATGTGTTCCAACGTGGATAATCGCGTTAGCTTTAAACTCGTTTCGGATCCAATGATAATATGCGTAGTAATGATGCGGGATTGGAAGGTCAGGACTATGATAGATAGATGCGGGGTCTTCTAGAATGCCACGGGGGGGCTGCAGACCGATGAATATATTTCCAAACATTTGGCCAGAAATAAGCAGGTTTCCTTTATAACTGAAAACTTTGCCTGGAGGTTCGCCCCATTGCTGTAACATTTTTTGGCGTACATCAAGTGGTAATTCGTTGAACCATTCACTGTATTTTTCAAGGGATGTTTTAGTCAGTGCCCGCTTGGCGAGTTCATCAGCGTTTAACCATCGGCGGTCGTTAGTTAATCCGTTAATTATAGTATCCATCAGCGCTTGCCCGTTTTCAGGTATGTCGGCTACGTGATACCCCGCGGTTTTCATGTCCTTGAGTAGATTAAGAATTGAAACATAGGTGTCAATTGCGAAGGCTTTTCCGATGTTATCGTTTCTGGGGGGGTAATTGTGGAAGATTATGGCAACTTTTTTCTGGTTATTGGCTATGTGGCGGAGTTTTGCCCAGTTTACGGCTAAACGGACTAGTTTGTTGACGCGTTCAGGTATTGGGTCGTAGCGGATTATTCTGGCGCCGGTTAGTGGGTCAATTTTAGAGTATGACATTGCCGCTATGGGCACTGTAATTAGGAAACCGTCAAACTCTGGCATAGCGACGCTCGGAGCTAATTCAACGATGTTTAGTCCCTGTATATTATCACGCCATGTTTCATATGTGTTAACGGTTAGCATTGCCTTCAGGATGGGCACGCCTAGTTTTTTCAGCGCAATTAAGGCTTCAGAATCCTTTGAAGACATCGTTAGCGAGAAAGATTGACAGTTTACTACAGCGTCCACTAAGGGTTTCCCGTCTTTCATGAGGAGGTTATCGACAGCCCACTTGAAGCCATGAACGCCCATTTCGTTATTCTGCATACCGCTGAAAAATATGGGGAGAACATTAGCATCTTGACGTTCTATCTCTGCGATTAAAAAATCTGCAAACATTAGGTCTCCGCTTTGCCAGTTTGTATGATGCATCCATATACCGATAGTTGGTTTACCAGGAGTTACCTTTTCCTTTAGGTACTCATCTAGAGTGGGGGATTTTTCAAAGTCTGGGTGATAAATACCTTCCCACTTCTGAGACTCATAAGCGTCAAACTCGAAATTTGAGCCGACTAAAGTGTTCGAAAGGCAAAGCAGCATGTTCTCAAAATTTTTTCGCCCACCATGATTGAGATACATGAAGATTTTATCGTAATCAACGGCTTCAATTGTAGAAAGGCCGCGGTATTTTTTGTTCTTTACAAAAAAAGAGCCTGAAACAAAAAGCGGAACCTTCGCACTATTTAATGCTGTAGCCAAGCGGTCAAAGTCAGGAACTTCACCCATCAAATGTACAATTGTAACATGAGATTGTACCGCGAAAGTTATGAAGTCATCAAGCGGAACAGCTGTAAGTTCTGGAAGAACAGCAAGCACTTTAGCGTTCACAATGTGCCCATATTTGTTGTTTAATGCCTCGACTGCAGCGGTGAAGGGTGCTGCGTCCGAAGTAATAGTTGTAATGAAGGCTATTTTTAGTTGTTTCATAGCGCTAAACCTGTTATACTGCGGTAAGAATTGTGTTTACGTTCAGTTGTTTAAGGTAAATTTCTGATTCTATTGGTGTAATCTGTGGCTTGCCCAGAGCAGAATTTGAAACGATGCAGTCAACACCATAAACCTCTTTGATGTTAGAAGCAGTTATCACTTGATCAGGTTTGCCAGAAGCGTAAATTTCGCCCTTCTTAAGCAGTAGTATATTATCTGAGAAACGGCTTGCAAGGTTCAAATCATGCATCGTCACTATACATGAGCGCTCTTTGTTTATTGTCAAGTGCTTAAGAATACACAGTATCTCCAATTGATGCCTAATATCTAAGGCGCTTGTAGGTTCATCGAACAACATGATTTTTGCCTGTTGAGCTAAGGCACGCGCTACGGTTACTTTCTGCATTTCTCCACCGCTCAACTCGTTGAAGTGGCGAAAAGCCAAATGCCCAATTCCTAGGAAATCCAGTGTTTTAGCTACGATTTCACTGTCTCGTTCACTAAGAGTCCAACTGACATAGGGACGTCTTCCCATGAGCACAACATCGAAAACTGTAAAAGGGAAGGTACTTGTCGAGCTTTGCGGAACATACCCAATTAGCTTTGCCAGTTGCTTGTAGTCTACTTTGCTGATGTCTTTGCCGTCTACTAGTACAGTATTTTGTTGAGGCTTCAAGATGCGATTTATGCATTTTAGCAGTGTACTTTTGCCTGATCCGTTAGGGCCTACAATACTTAGTATTTCCCCATCGTTCAGAGTCATGTTTAGATTTTTTAATACTGGTTGCCCAGCATAGCTGTACGAGAGATTATTTATTTCTAGTTTCAACGCCAATTCGCCTTCTTTTTACTCATTAGAATGTAGATGAAAAATGGTACACCAAGCAGGGAAGTCACAATGCCAACGGGTAGTTCGGCAGGTGCAAGTATGACGCGAGCCACTGTATCAGATACAAGGAGGATTAAGGCACCCATGAGCATGCTGCCCGGGATTAGAAAACGATGGTCATTGCCTATTATCATACGTGTAATGTGAGGGGCGATTAAATCGACAAAGCCTATTACGCCTGTGAAAGCGATTATGCTGGCAGTAGCTAAAGTCTCCAGAACCATGTTTATTGCTAATGTTCGTTTGGAATTAACACCCAGGCTTTTTGCTACATCTTCGCCCATACTCATTAAGTTAAGGTTCCATGATTGATGGAGCATCAGAATTACGGTTACTATGACTATAGGCAGTACTACGAAAATACTGGTCCAAGATGCTGAACTGAGACTACCCATAAGCCAAAAAACCACTGAAGCCACGGCCTCATGTTCAGGGGCTGTGTATTGGACAAGAGAGAGTAACGCGGAGAAGAGAAAACCGATTGCTACACCAGCTAAGATTACGGTTTCAGTAGCCATTCCTCGGGTGCGTGCTATAACAAAAACTAGTACCATGGCTAATAGACCGAAGATAAAAGCGTTTAATACGATTACGTATCCTCCGACTCCTGTTAAGCCTATGCCGAAAACTATCGCCATTGCAGCGCCAAATCCCGCAGCGGCAGAAATGCCTAAAATGTTAGACGATACCAAGGGATTACGTAATACGCCCTGCATAGTAGCGCCAGAAGCAGATAAGCCTATTCCAGCGATAATGGCCATCAAAATACGGGGTAGCCGAAGATCGATAATCATGATTTGGACTAACTTGGTTCCAGGATCTATCTCTAAAAAAGGAAACGTCCTAGCAGTGATAACGGTAAGTGCCTCATATAAACGCGGGGAACCAGCGCCGACACCTATGGCTACGATAAAAACGCCGATAATACCAGCGATTAAGGCTAGCATGTAGGAAACTTGTCGTTTTCTTCCTTTCTTATATTGAGCTTTTATCTGTTCATAATTTGGAGGAGTAACATCTGACATTATGCATACGCTCCATTAGTTTGATGCAGATTATTTCGTACCGCGGAAACAATGGGGTTGGCGCTAAGTTCTTCTAATTGAAGATATTTCCCTTTCATTTCTTCACAAACCTGCTTAACAAGCCCAAAAGTTAGGTAGTCTCTTTCAGTGTCGATAGCTATCGATTTTATTCCCGCAAAGGATATTTCGCGGGCAATCGTCTTTGCCTCAACTACGGGGTCACCGCCGTTCAAGGGAACATTTGCGCGGCCGTCAGAAATCAATGCTAATAGAGGAATTGCATGTTTGTCGCGTTTCAGGTAATCCTGAATAGTCTCAAATCCTAGGGCTAAACCGTGAGCTAAAGGAGTACGACCGCCAGTGGGCAGTACAGTTAAGTATCGTTGAGCAAGTTCGACACTGTTTGTTGGGGGAAGAACAAGTTCTGCGCGATCTTTTCGGAAGACAACCATACCCACTCGGTCTCGCCTTTGGTATGCGTCGAGTAATAACGAAAGTATCGCACCTTTTGTCGCGGACATTCGTTCTTCAGCAGCCATGGACCCGCTTGCATCTACAACAAACACAATCAAACTGCCGACTTTTCGCTCTCGTACTTTTTCACGTAAGTCGGATTTCTCGATAATTATAGCGGCTGCTGGACACCCGAGATTTTGTTTTCTTTCACGCTGGAAAGGCGCAGCTGCTCTAATTGTAGCGTCAAAAGCTAAATCGGTAACTTTTCCTTTTGGAATCATGCTGTAGACGTAGCGTCCTGTTTTAGAGTTGCTTATACTCTTAGATCTTCGTCCAGAGCCGCTTCTCTCGATTTCGTCCAGAATAGGAGTTGAGAGAGGTTTAACGATGTAGGGGGTGTCTATTTCGAAAACTTGTTCTTGGTCGCTGTTGCCGTCTTGGGGTTTGTCGTTTTCGTCAGTATTACTGGAGTCAGCATTTTGAGAATTTTTTTGTTCAGACTGCGGTTTAGGAGGGGAAGGTTGTTTCTGTTCCTCATTTTTATCGCCTTGATTTTTATCTTTGTCTTGTTCCCAGTCGTCAATGCTGTCTTGTAGTTTTTGCTGTTGATTCCGTGGTTCATCGAACGGTTGACGGCGACGGCGATGAGCTAGCGCGAGTTCCGCAGCTTCTTTTACGTCGTTTTCAGTAACTGCGATTCTGCCTCTAAAAGCGGCTATTGTACAGGCGGTTTTGAAGATTATGATGTCTGCGCGGTGACCGTCTACAGCGAAATCTGTACAGATGGTAGTGATCAAATCCAGCATGCTATCGCTTAAAGTCACTTGCGGCAATAGTTTTGTTGCATTAGCGATTTTTATTCGGAGCTGGTTTTGGCTCTCTAAGTAGGCGGCGTTAAATCCTTCAGGGTCAGCTTCGAAAGCGATTCGTCGCCTGATGATTTCGGCTCGTGCCTCACGATAGGGGATACCCTTAACTTCGACAGAGAGTCCGAAACGGTCGAGTAATTGTGGGCGAAGTTCGCCTTCTTCAGGATTCATTGTACCAACTAAAACAAACTGTGAAGGATGGATGAATGAGATGCCTTCGCGTTCCACATAATTTACGCCCATAGCGGCGGCATCGAGTAATACATCTACTAAATGGTCATCTAGCAGGTTGACTTCGTCGATATAGAGGATGTTGCGGTTTGCTGATGCTAAAATGCCTGGCTCGAAGCATTTTACTCCGCTTTCAATGGCTTTTTCGATGTCAAGCGTTCCGACAAGCCGGTCTTCTGTTGCGCCAACAGGCAAATCTACTACGGATACAGAACGTTTGGTAACGGGTAGAGTTTGGCCGTTTGCTACTTTGGCGCTGCAAATGCTACAAAGATCTTTTATGTTTTCAGGGTTACAATTGAAGCGGCAGTCGGCTACTGCGTCAATTTGAGGTAGTAAGTTAGCTAATGATCGTACTGACAGGGATTTACCAGTGCCTTTTTCACCTTGGAGTAGGACACCACCGATTTTAGGGTTAATAACATTAAGTATCAATGCGAGTTTCAATTTATCTTGGCCGACAAGGGCGCTGAAGGGGTAGGCAAGTTTATTTTGTGACGGCAAATACTCCCACCGAATATGGATGGATTATCCAACCTCAATATAAACCTTGGTTAAACTTACATTAAAACATGGTTGAACAGCATTCACCGCTTACCACCCTAAACATCGCATAAAAAACCTAAATAATCAAAAAACAAGATAAAAATTCCAATAAAAAAAGAACATTTCATAATATATCCAGTGCCCTTAGCAAGCCATAAGCAAAAAGCTAAACAAACAACACATTTACCACCCAAAACACCACATAAACTGCAGCTTTGTTCGCTTTCAGTAGACTGAAGGTTCATCTTGCTCATCTTGCTTTTGGCTTAAGCCGATGTGCGACTGTTGGTTCGCTGATAGAAGAATACTACCTGAAATACAAAAGTAAAGTGAAAGGAGTGGATGTAGTGAGGTATTTAGTTAAGTTGGGTCTGTTTAGAGATCAGCCTTCGTCTGGCCTTACATAGAAGATTAAAAAAAGGCTGTTTCATCGGCTATTGCTTGTGGAGAGCCCACAACTAAACAGCAACCCCAACCAACAGCAGAACCAAAAACAACAGTTTCTGCTAAAACTTTTCATTGATGATGTAGCAGGGCAGCACTCCCTTCTTCTACTAAATTTAAAAAAAACACGAACAAAAGTCTAATCTACTGTTAAATAAGGTGACTATTATATAATAGCGGGCTATCCAATTACAGCCCTAAAACGGAACAGCTATTAGAAAAACCTACAAATGACTTTCAACTTAAACCAGAAACTAAATACAGACGCACGCCAAATCCGACAGAAGAAGAACAAGGACAACTTACCCATCATTTTCTAACTTAAAAATTGGGCGACGGCCGCCTCGATAGCACCGCAGTCTCAGCGTCATACATGTACTCTTCGAATCGCGTTGTGTAGTAAAGCCGCAGGTACTCGGCAGCGAAACGCGGATGGAACGGCAGATCAGACGGCAACAGTTTCTCCTTAACTTTTAGCTGCTCAATGATCGCGGTTTCCGCCAGCGGATAATTCAGCAGGAACTCTTTATGCTCCGAGTAAGCCGCAAGCGTCTGCACCGCCTCATCGATGTAACCGAGGTACTTGGGCAAAGCAGCCATAACCTCATTTATAGTGTACTTAGACGGATCAGACAGCATCAATGTAGCCGCTTCCAGCTGTTCGCGTAGGTAGCTGTTTTTCGCCCATAGGTAATCTGTTGTAGGCAGCAACCCGTCAATCGCCGCTTCATCCGATACTAATCTACTATAGAGCGTTGAGAGGATATCGTTTGACATCGCTATGAAGCCGTCCAAATCCTCTTTCAAGCCCACCACATCCTGCAGAATCAGTTGACTCTGATCTTTTTCAAGGCGCTTCTGAATTAAGACACTCATGCCGTCAGCGTTCTTGGCATAACCGACCACTCTATGTGTGCTGTCGCCGAAAACCGAAGTCAACACTTCAGGCTGGCTGCCGAGGCGCACGATGGGTTTTATAGAGCGCTGCAGATACAACATCGTCTCCTGAATCTGGCTGCCGTAATGCCGCGTCCAGTTATTCAGAGCATTATAGAGCGCTTCAACCGCGATCCACGGTGCTTCTTTTTTAGCGATTTTCTCAGCGGCAAATTGAACCGCGTAACTCTTCTTAGGCAACGCAGGGTCATAAAGCGGCTGAATAATCCAGTAAACTGGCTCCGCAACTGCCGAAACCTCCTTAACTAATTCGCGGCCTGCCTCGATGATCAACCGTATTGCTTCGACTCGCTGCTCAAACGACATATCTTTGGCGTATTCTGCTTTCACGTGGGTTTTAATGTCTAAGCCTGCAGCTTTAAGTTTGCCCGCCCAATTAGCGAATTCGCAGCTGCTAAAAACCTGATACTCCGAAAGGATAGTGCCTAACTCGGCTTCTATAACTTCGCGGTCTTTCGCCAACTTGTCAAGTTCGTCGTATTTGTCGTCGAGTTCCCGCTGGTCAAGCATATGCAGCGAAGCCCGCTTATGGATGTCACCGATGGATTCAAGCAAAACTGAGGTTTTACCTTCAGGCGAAGACACAACAACAGGAATGCTGGCTTTAACCATCTGGATTTGGCCACTAAACCCAGTGACTTCGTCAAGCAGCGCTTTTGCCTTATCAACTACCTCTTGACTGGTTGCTTGGCGCCTAGGTGCGTAATCCATAAACATCACAGGAAAAGTCAAAAGCAGCGTCCCAAGAATACCCATAACCATACCGCCGGCGCCGACATCAGCCGAGTAAGCAAGAGGCATCTGAAGCGCGTCAAGCAGCACAAAAAACAAAGCCGCTGCAACCACAGCTTGGAAGCAAGGGAAGTACCTGTCGCCGCTTCCTATGAAGCCACCCTTTATCAGCATTGAAGAGAAGAACAGAAGCAGCGCAGCTAAACCTGCCACGATAATCATAAACATCATGATGCCAGGCACCGAATCCACATACTGCGTTAGTGCAGCTTGAATTGTTACTCCGTTCCAGTTAGGCACCCAAGTTGTTTGCCCAGCGATGTCGTAAATGAAGTTTGATGCGTCGTAGAGGCGGAACTGGGTCAACGACGATGTCATATCGGCTGAAATTTGGTTTAATGGCACAAAAAGTGGCGGCGCAGACCCAGAAAGTGTCCACCAGTCTGACTGGATATCTGAGAGCGGCAGAACTGTGTACTGGTAGTATTGGTAGATTTGAAGCGGCACGGAGAGTAGCACATAGTATATGGCTGTTAAGCCAACGTACTTTTTGAAATACACCGCTGAAGCGAAAATCAGGGGAATAGCCAAGAAATATAGCGGAGCAAAAAACAATGCTACAAACGCGAAGATGCCGAAGTCGATGGCTAAAGCAGCCTTGTAGCGGTTAAACATCAGCGGCGCAGCTATGAACAGCGCCATCCACACCGCTATGAAAGCAATACGCGCAGGTGTCTCGCCCAAGAAGGAGATGAAGTAGAGATGTGAGAGCTGGTAGAGTAAGCCCAAACCGATTACTACACCGCCGATCGGCATACCCAGCCGCGGCTTCTGATACGTCATAAACGCGACGAGAACGGCAAGGAAGATGGGAAGCGGCTGAGGGAAAAGCGGCAGATAAGACATCGCCAGCGCCATCGCAGCCAACGTCACCGCAAAAGTCAACAACTTGAGCATTGAGGTTTCAGCTTGGCGCTCGCGTTCCTCGTTTTCTCTACTCTTCTGCCGTCTGGTTTTAGCCCAATTGCTTACTTTAGAAACTTTCAAGGAAGGCTTCTTCAAGCAATTTACCTAAAACCTTATTCAGGTGAAGTGCTCATAAAGTTTTAGGTTATCAGGGATGAAGGAACGCAAAAGCGATTTTAATATCCTAGAAAGTATCGAACAACACATAGGAGACTTAAAACCGCTTCTTCCGAAACAGGCATTTGTCTGCGTAGGCGAGTATCCGATTAAGACCCTGCTAAAGGAGCCCTCAACAGCTATAGATGGGTTACTGCCGATTTTTATTGAAAAATCAAGCGACGACATCTACAAGTGGCTACCTAAAGACTACAATCCATATTTGGCGCTGGGCTTTGAAAACAGCGACGTTGATACACACTTCTACTATGACGTTCTCCCAGCGTTAATCCGCAACCGCTCGGTAGTTGACAGCATAAAGAAGCGTTCAACCGAGAAACTTAGAGGCGCAGTCATCTTCAGTTCAGCTTGGGATGGAGTAGGCAGCGCCGCAGTACCAAGCTTAACAGAAAAATTCACTAAAGAAGGTATCGATTCGCTATCCATAACTATATTGCCTTCTAAAATCCAGCCTGCCGACGCCCACTTTAACGCTTACGCTATGATGCAGCTATCCCTGCAGACAAATGGCTCAACGGTGCTGCTGCTAAACAGAGACCAGCTTGAAGCCTACGAGGGCGTTAACCGCAATGGTGAGCAGCTAAAAGGCAACAACGTCGTCAACTACCTGCTAGAGTTGTTCCTATCTAAGGAGCTGCTGGTGCAGGAAATCACCGAACTCTCACGCACATTCAACATCAAACTCTTCAGTGCGCTGGCAGTAACGGGGGCAAGCTACAAAGTGTACGGCTCAATCCAAAACATGCTTGACGCAGCCTTGCTTAAGCCGCTTACAAACTTTGAAGTCTCAAGTGCATCGCTGCTCTACGTACTACTGCGCATACCAGCCGCATTGAAAGAATCCGTTCCAAAAACAAAAATCGATTTGGCAATAACAAACTGGTTTAAAAACAAGACAAACCCGCAATCAATCCATGTTTCCGAGCCAATCTACACCCAAGACCTGACTGACCGCATCGACGCAGTGCTATTTATAGGCGGATTTGACACAGCAAAAATGTTTGACGAATTAGAAAAGATTTCATCTCTCAAAGTTAATGCCATTGAGAAAGGTTTGATAACGCAAGAGTGGAAGTTGCCCTACAAAGTAGCGGAGGAGGCGCCGAAGCCCGAGTTACAAGTTGAGGAGTCGCTCAGACCTCCCAAGCAGCCGATTTCAGAGTCGCCAGCGCCAGAACCAATTCCGCCACCACCAGCAGAGTTGCCAGTGCCAGTAATTGAGGAAAAACCCGCAATTCAAGAAGTCCCCACCATAACGCCGCCTGACGCTGCACTTGTCAGCATAGAACACCCGCTTGAAGCAGCAGCTACAGCTGAATCGACATCAGTTATTTCAGACAAAATTATAATAAAGAACCCTGAGAAGCCCAAACGAAGCCGGCGGACGAAAAAGTAGAACCAACCCATTCAACGGAAGAAACCAAACCGAAAAGAGCCAGCAGAACCAAAAAGTTGCAGACAGAGCAGAAATCGGAATAAAACAAAAAATTTGGGGTAGAAGAAAAAAGACTCCTGCTAAATTATTATTTCTTATCCTTGTTGTTTCCGTTGCCGTTTGTAGCTGTCGGTAGATAACCGTTTTCCTGATTGATTTGCCGTATAATGTTTGTCGCGTGTACGCCGTGTTCCAGCAGGAAAGAGCGTGAAAGGTAGCGTTCGAAATCATTGGATTTACTGTATAGCAACTGCATTTCGTCAAAGGCCTCCATATCTTCGGGTTTACCGCGTCCTCCGACTACAAGCACGCGGGTTATCCACGGATCGCGGGATTCAACGACACGCACAGTGATTGTTCTTGAGACTTCACTTGTAACGTAACCTGCGAGCGCCGTGTAGACTTCCTGAGCCATGTCTTCGGTCCACATCTTTGGCGGAGTGGTCACCGTTACCCAAATGTAATCAGTCTTGTAGGTGGGTTTGTAGCCCATAACGGTGGGGGTTTTGAAGCTGCGAACGATACTCTTCATGTAATCTTTGAAGTGATCCAAGTCAAAAATGTCCTTCATTATGACTTCTCGTGTTAACCCATCTTCTTGTTCTGTTAAAATTTTAAAGACAATTTTCAGTTGCTCTTTCTCGGTTAAGTCAGCTTGGCGTTCAAAGTAGCGTTTAGGTGAGGCTATCTGCGCCATTTTAGCTTTATATTCGCTGGTGCAGTCGACGATCTTGTTTAAGCGTTTGCGATACTCGGAGACTAACTCGAAGCGTTTGGCGAGTTTTTCGTATAGTTTGATGGTTGCATCTACTTTATCGAGATTTTCGATGGCGATTGCTTCTTCCTCCGCGATTCTGCGCAGATCGCGATCTAGACCCAGCAGTTGTTCACGTGCGTATCTCTTTGAGGCAAAGAACTTGCGGACCTGGCGCTCCATCTTGGTTTTGTCGAATTCTTTGCGTTTCTTGGTTTCGATTACCCGCATAACCTCGTTGTCGTAGTCGCCGCGCTTCTGCATACGCTTGGAGAGGATTTCGTTAATGTAAGTAAGGTGTTCGTCAATCATTTTTGCTTCGTCAGAGGGAGTTCGCAGCATTAACTGGATAATCAAGTAGATTATGCCTAACTCGTCTTGAATATCATGTAGTTCCTGAAGTTCCGCTTTGCATTCTGGTAGAACCTCGTAGTAGCGTACTAATGCCTCTGTTATGTAGCGTGTTTGGTCATAGAAGTTAAGCAGGTTGAGTGTTTGCTCGGCGAGTTCGGAAATATTGACCATATCTTCGAGGACTTTCTTCTGGCGCAAGGTGAATATTTGCGAGCTTGGGATCAACTGGTTGAGGCGCTCAAGGATGTCTGCTTTACGTTCTCTGAATTCAAGGTGTGACTTCGTGAGTGTTGTCAGCAGTATCTCAAGATTATCAAGCTTACGCGAATCCTCCTTCTTCAAGGTAAGATTGATGATTGATTCCTCGATCGGCCCAATCTTGCCCATCAATTTTATTGTGGAAAGGAACTTCATTATGTCGTCAAGCCAGTTCTGCACCTGTAACTCGACGCCCTTCACATGTAACGCTACATCGTCTTCGAGTCGGGGGTTGCTGTTGATTATTGTTTTGAGTTTATCTTCGAATTGTTCCTCGTTGTAGGTTCCAGTCTTAATCAGGTAATTCTTGAAGAGTTCTCGAATTACGTCGCTGTCTGTTTTTATGATGTTGTTGATTTCCGAGAGGATTTGGAGCTTTTCCTTTCTGGACTCCTGTGTCATCTGCATGCCTTCGAAACTCAGCTTAAACGCAGACAAGTAATCCTCCACGGGATAAATGACTTTGATCATACCCAGAGTGTGCGCCGAGTTGTTGGTTAAGCCTACTTCGGTGCCGATGCCGCCCAAGAGGTCAGCCAAGTCGAAGTCCATCAGCACATACAGTAAATCAACGACCATTTCATCCATTTCTTTTCTGGCGGAAACGATGTTGCCGACTTTCGAGAATGCAGGAAGAAGCGGCAGATAAACAAGTGCGTTAAGTGGATTGCGGTATATTTCGCCGTACATTTTGGTGACGTACTCGTTGTAGTCCTTGTTAAGCAGCAGCGACAGCTCATTCATGGCAACGAAGGCGCTGCAGCCCTTTGCTGGAGGGTCATCTCCTCCGCATGGGGTGATGACAAAAGCGATTAGTGGAACACCTGAACCCAGTACCTTACGTAGGTGACGGGCGAAGTCAAAGAATATGCCGCTTCCAGTGCCGCCGCCCATACCGTAAACCATCACGATTGTAGGGGTAACGATTGAGGATAACGCCTGTTCCTTGAAGGAGTTGATGCAGTTGCGTATGATGCCAAGTTGATAGTAGTTTAGTGCGTATATTGCCTTTGCGAGTGCTCTTCTGCGTCCAGCGCCGCCCGCCATCGGAGGTACAGCCATTGTAGACTGCAGCCATGGAATGTAATTCTCAAGTTTTGAGCCTTCGCTGATCACGTATTCGCCGTATTTCTGGTTGATGAAGTCGAACATCGCTTCGGCGGTAGGGAACTTTACGGATTCAGCGATTAGGCGCCAGCGTTCGCGTGGTACGCCGGCTTTGATGAGGGATTTAGCGATTTGCTCATGGGTTTCTTGGAGACTGCGGATTTCTGGGTCCGCAATATCGATGGCCAAGAGCGAGAGGCGGGTCAGGTCGTTTTCTATTAGTTCTCGGGTTTTTTTGTTTGTCAGGAAGGATTCAACGATGTTTGTGCCTGCTGAACCCAACCCGACTAATTGAACGCTGTTCTGGTAGATACGCGTATTATATCACATCCCAACGAGGCGCTTTAAGTGATCCTTAACTGAATCTAAATTGGCTGACATTGCGCGGTCGATTTTTGCGGCTCTCAAGGTTAAGCCCTCTAAGTCCTTTACTTGGTCTTCTACGACGAGTTGGAAGTAGCTGACTTTGCTGCGGGTTTTAAGGAACAATATGAGAAAGATCACGGCTATTGCGGCTGTAACGCCCACAATTGGGTAGAAAGCTGTCTGCATAAAAGAGCCTGCAGGTGCGCTTGAGCCGTCTAAGCCCTGTAACAATGCGATGGCGTTTTCAGTGTCTCCGCCGAGGGCTACGGCTTCGGCTACATCAAGAACGTTTTGGTACATGTCGGTGTATCCCGAAGGTACGCCGTCAGCGATAAGTCTATCTAATTCCTCCTGTTTATCGTTTAAGAGACTTTGGAAGTTACCCATGCCCGCACTGGTCGCGGTTATTTTGATGGTGTCAAGCGCTGAACCGGATGGTCCCGCAAGGGTGACGGCAGTTATAGTTTTTGCGGCGCTTGTAGTAGATGGGACAACTCCGTTTAGAGTTATTTCGAAGGTGCCTTCAACCCAGTCGAAGCTTGTTTGTGCGGAGTTCGGTTTGAAGGAGGATCCTAAATCGTATTCTGTGTCGCTGTATTCCCAGTAGGTGCCTGATGACGGTTTGGATAAGCCGGAGCGTAGTGCCAGGTTGCCTTCTCCTGAGGCGATGACGTTAACGGTGAATGTTATGCTTATGCCTGCGCCTGGAAGAACCGGTGAAAAAGTTTGGGTCTTGTTGGTGGAGGCGTCATACTGCACCAGTAGCTCCTGTGTGGTTGCATCAAAAATTGTGTAGTCAGTTATCCACTGGTTATCGCTGGTGCTACTAGATGCAGCTGAAGAGATTGGAATTGATGTCAAACATAAGCTTGTTAATATTAGAATGATACTAATCGCTAAAACCTTTTTTGTCATTTGAACCCTCCTAAAAACCGTTATTGCCAGATGCATATAACACTTGCGTTATTCCGCATGAATCGCCCATTGCTGCATGGTTAAATGATGTGTTATGGCTCGGTAGATTGAGCGTTTTGCGCTTAAGTTTTTTTGAGCTTCGCAAACCATGCAGGGGACTTTACAATAACTGTAAACCCCGCATCCGCAGCCTCAATGGTTTTTAGTAAAGCATAAAATCGAGTTTTGTGTTACACCTGTAATATAGTGACAAACTGTGGATATTATTAATGTACGTTTACCCGACAAGGTGCTTCGAGACGTCGATAAACTCGCGGAGAAGCATAGTTTAACCCGCTCAGAAGTCATGCGCCAAGCTCTAACCATCTATCTGCACATAACAGAGAACGTGGGCACATTGCTGCGTCCTATAGTCTTCCAGGTTAAACCCGCTCAGATTAGCTACGTAAGACATGGCGACGTGTCAATCCTTAAAATGCCCACGGGCCACGCAATCGTCACAGGTTCTACGTCTAGCGGCGCTGTGGGGCCTAAAGAGATGGATAAAGTTAAAGTCAACGGACATGTACTCGGTAAGTTCCTCGCAAGAGTCGCCCTGATGGATGTCACCGCAACAGGTGCTTTCCCGTTGTTGCTATCAGTCACGTTGGGCGTTGAAAGTGAACCAACCGGAAACGACATAATCGAGGGTATAAAACGTGAAGCTCGAAGTATCGGCTTAGATCCCAACCAGGTAATCATGGAGAACACAGAGGATAATTTCCAGACTGTGCAGACAGGCGCGGGTTTAACGGTGGTTGGTTTAGCTAATGAAGACGAGTTGCGGTTGGGCAAAACGATGCCGGGAGACCTAATTGTTGCTATAGGTAGGCCAAAGGTGGGTGAAGAAGTGATTCCAGCGGAGGCACGAGGCGAAATAGCTGACTTGCGAAACGTTGTCCAGCTTAACCAGCGTAAATACGTGCATGACATTTCAGCTGTCGGCAGCTTCGGAATCGCCAGCGAAGCTAAAATGATGGCTTACGGCGTTGGCAGACAACTAAAACTCGTTGAAGCGCCCGGTTTGGATTTACAGAAGACTGCTGGTCCAGCAACGGTTGTCTTAGTGACGGTTGACCCAGACCGACTGGAAGACCTGCGTGAGATTATACCTAAACCGATAAACGTTGTAGGCGAGATCCTCTAAAAGCAGACCCATTTTTATTTTTAAATTAGAAGAAGAAGGGAACACTGCCCTGCTACATCATCAATGAAAAGTTTTAGCAGAAACAACTGTTTCTGGTTCGGGCTTTGGTGTGGGTTGCTGTTTGGTTGTGGAAATTCTACAACCAGCATAAACAAAAAATAAACGCGCCTTATCGTCAGTTGCTTTTACGGCGCCGATTAAGCGACTTTTTAGGGAGGCAGGCGTCAAGGTAAAGGAAGACGCAACCGCTGAGGTGGCGACGCCAGCGCAGTAACCTACATAGCCTATTTTGCTTTAGCAAAATCTTCAGCAGTGTTTGACAAAAAATAGAAACCCGCGGAGCATAACAGTATCACTGCACATACAAGCAGCCACGGCGTAGGCAACCCGTAAACGCCAAGAGACGACATAACCACAACCGAATTAACAACAAGCAGTACTGGAACTGAGAAGATGACTGCTGCCTGATTCTTCCTCTGCATCGCAAAAACGGCGGATACTACGCCGAATAGGAAGCAGCAGACCTCCAAAGCGGCGAAAATCAGCCAACTAAAACCATGTGCGACTGCCTCAAAGCTGATTGCGCTCCAGTATAGACTGATGAATGCTGCAAATAGCAGGAATACTCCGCCGAGGAAGGGACGCTTTATGTTTCTGTTTGTTTTTAATGTTTTAAGTTTGAAGACTAAAAACAAGATGCATGCTGACGCGGCACTGGCTGCTATGGTGATTAGCCATACTTTGAGGTTGGCGCTGTGTGTAAAGCTAAATGCTGTCTGGGTTGTTTTCCACCCATATTCAGATACAGTTACAAGAGTGTACGCTCTAGGGAAAATCGTGGATACTTGGGCGGTGTATAAGCCAGCTTCCGACGTTTTTTGTGCTAATACACCATTGATGGTTACGTTTGCGTTCTGCACCTCTTTGAGGATAATAGCTATGGCTTTAGGTCCTACATAGGCGCTTAATCCATGGTCGGGCAGCAACAAGCGGGTGGCTTTCACCGAAACGCTGCCAGATCCAAAGTCGCTGGTGTTTGAATCTGTAAGCGCAACGCTGAAGGTATCCCAGTACACAGTGACGCTTAGGTACGGAACAATACTATCCCGTTCCGGATGTTGCACGTTCCACTCTGTTTTGTCCTGCATCACCAGTTTTACTGGGGTAAACGTCAATACAGCAGGCGTTTTCGATGTGTAGTTAAAGGAGAAGGAGCCGTTGCTTGTGTTGCAATCAAAAGTGTTAACAAGTTTGCCTTCAGCGTTAGTGACCTCGAATCTAACTGTGGCGTTACTGACTGGTTCAGTTATTTGATTATAGAAGTAGCGGGCTTGGAACGTGATGGTCCAGTTGTACCCTATTGAACCGTAAAGTGGCAGCTGTGCATCTGTGTATACAAGGACTGAACCAGTGTTTGGCGTTTGAGCGTTTGTTACTTGAGGAATTAGGCATATACCCAAGGCCAATACTAAGAATGCCAAGATCGCGGTAAAGAAAACATGTGATCGGCGATTCGGTTGCATACCAGCCAATGCGTTTTGCACTTACATAAATATAATGTGATTCCACGGTGATGCTGGTAAGGCTTAAATCAGGTTGTAGCCTTAACCCCTCGCGAGGAACACCTTTGCCTTACTGCCGAAGATGCGGAACACAACTAGAGGAAAACGCCCATTTTTGCCACAGATGCGGCACCCCCGTCGACCCAAATGTTGCTGCGAAGGTTCAGCCAGCACCCACATATGCGCCTTACCCCGCATATCACCAGACTCCGTTGCCATCATCAAAAGCCAAGCAGCCTCGGCCACTGCACAAGGAACCCCTCGTTATAGCCGCTATAGCCTTAACCGTAATCCTCGTAGCGGCGCTTATCATCGCAGCGTTCACGATCGCCCCTATCAATCCATGGAGCGCCAGCCAAACATTAAGCGACCAAACCGCAGGCGTAGATACACTAAACCTAAGCTTCGATACCAACATAGGTGACGTCGATGTGGTACCGCTTCAAATCGGCGACCGCAACATACTCATTACAGTAGTCGCCAACGGCTCCAAAAACGCACTCGGCAGTTCTTCAGAGCCACTCACCTTAACTTTCGATAACCGAACCAGCGGCGGCGTATTAACTGTTAACAGCCAAATTAGAATCGAAGACGCCTATGCAAGTGGAGCAAACGTGGGCATAACAATCTACGTGGATCCCGCCCTCAAATTGAACTTAAACGTGTCCTCAGCCGTCGGAGACGTGACCTTCTCGGCAGATAAACACGTCATTATTGAGTTGCTATGTCTACAGACGGCAACTGGCGATGTCAGCGCCAATCTCGGAAACGCAACCGTCATAGGCGACATAACCCTTGGCTCTACTGCGCTGGGTAACGTGAATTACCGAATGAGCCAAAACGCAGTCGAAGGTAACCGCACTGTAAGGACTAAGGTGGCGATTGGCAACATCTACTTAGACATTACCGCGACTAAACCTGCCCAAGGTAACCTACACGTGGACGCAGAGGCGGCGACGGGCAACATAAACTTGGGCTTAACCATAGACGGCGCAGTAGCAGCCAAAATCGAGAGCCAAGCCCCAACAATGGGAAACGTCAACACCGATTTAAACAACTTTTCAGGCAAAGACACCCTTCTGCAATCATACAATTACCCCTCCCAAGTCAACATAGAAGTCAGCAACACCGTCAGCGGCTTAGGCAACATAAACATCAAAGCCAACTACCTTACCACTATCATATACAACTGAGCGCCAAGAAGCCCCTAAACCTTTATTTTTACCCTGCACCCCATATTCGGGTAAGGTAGGAGACCAGTTTTTATGGCGAAAAAAGTAACAAAAGAAGAACTAGCATCAAACGATGGTAAAAACGGTAAACCAGCTTGGTTCGCGTATAAGGGAAAAGTCTACGACGTAACCGAGAGCAGCTTCTGGATGGACGGCCAACATATGGGCATGCATGATGCCGGCAAAGACCTAACCGAAGAACTTGATATGGCGCCGCATAGCAGCGATAACTTCGACCGCGACAACATCAAACTTGTCGGCGACTTAGAATAAGCACATAAGCACAGTATCTATCCGGCGTAAGTCGGATACAATGTTTTCTATTTCCTCCATTGGCCGCGTTCCAAGCTTTCTGTGAATTCCAGTCACCGCTTCAATTAGGGTATCGATTGCGCCTTTGACGTCCAAGTCGTTGTTCATGTGCGCTTCAAACTGCGTTGTTAATCGGCCTACGTATGAGTCGCCTCGGCAGCCATTCAGGGGACGCTGAGACTTCTGCAAAGATGCAATCATACCTCTTAACGCTTCAAGCCGTTTACTGGCATCCGCTAACTTTTCAAAAGTGAAGTCCAGCTTATCGCGGTAGCCACCGTAGATCAAATAAAAACGCAATTGAGTTCCACTGAAACCCTGAGCAACCACGTCGCCTACGTAGACGACGTTTCCAAGGCTCTTTGACATTTTTTTACCGTCCATAAACAGTTGCCCGCCATGCAGCCAGTACCGCGCGAACTGCTTGCCCGAAGCCGACTCCGAGATGGCGATGTTGTAGTCGTGGTGGCGGACCAAGTTGTCGATGCCCCCACAGGCCACGTCGATACTGAAGCCAAGATACTTAGTAACTATTGCGGGGTCCTGAATGTTCCACGCTGGTCTGCCGCTGCCTATTGGGGTTTTGTAGCATACGTGTTCTAATCCGCATCCATGCCAGATGACGAAGTCACCCATATTCCAAGGCGTCCCAGGGTAAGTGTCTTTGTGGTATCTACGGCGCCGCTTCGGCCACTTACTCATGTCCAACCGCGAGAGTTTGCCGAAGCCGTCGAATTTCAGGGGGTCGAAGTACGCATTTCTTACGCCTTGATGGTTGTACCAGTAGGCGTATCCTGACTTGACAAGGTTAGCAACGAGAGCTGCGGCTTGGTCCACGGCCTGCGACGCCCGCACTGAGTAGTCAGGTTTCTTGATATGGAGCAGTTCGAAGTCTTTGAATAATGCCGCCTCGTTTTTCTGTGTTAATTGCTCGATGGTTAAATGCTCCTTTTTGGCTTGGAATATCGCTTTGTCTTCCACATCAGTTAGCGTCATTAGCCGCGTGACTTTGTAGCCGAGATATTCGAGGTAACGCTGTAAGATGTCTTCGTAGAGAAACGTGCGGTAGTTGCCTATGTGCGCAGGCTGATACGTCGAGGGGCCGCAGGTGTACATCTTCACCTCGCCAGCCGACATCGGCGTGAACGATTCAACCTGTCGGGTAAGCGTATTGTATATTCTAAGCATAAACCCACCGAAAAACCACGTGCCCATATGTGGAGTCGTCTGTTTCAGTAGTCAAAAATTCACCAAGAAATAGTTGGGCTGCAAACCATTATATTTTTCGTGGGTAACCCAAAATATAAGAGCCAAAATACACTACAGCATAGGAAAGTGACCATATTGGAGAAAACCCTAAACATCGCTGGCTACAAATGCAGTGCAAGCTACAATAAAGCGGACGGCGGCACACCGATTGTTTTTCTGCATGGATTAAGCTACACTATCGGGGTTTGGCAACGCATTAAAGTCCTAGACGTTTTGGCTGAAAAGAAAATCCCTTTTCTCGCGTTGGATATGCCTTATGGGACAAAAACTGAATGTGTTCCTAAAACCCGCGAAGTAGAACCCAACATGGAGCTAGTTTTAGAAGCTACTAGGCGTCTGTTCGGCGAAGAAGCACCAGTTTTGGCGGCTGCAATCTTCGGCGGATACATAGCACTCAACTATGCTGCAACTCACCCAGTTAAGGGCATGCTGCTAGTGTCTCCGGCTTACGCATTCGAAAGCATAGATTTAGCGCATAAATACGCCAATTTCAAGTTTCCAGTCAGAGTCATATGGGGCAGTAACGACACCGTCATCTCCGGCGAAGAAATGCGCACGCTCGTCGATAAACTCCCAAACGCGAAATTGATGGTCTACAAAGACGCCGCGCACTCAGCCTACCAGGACCAGCCCGAATGGTTCCGGACTGACCTGCTTAAACTCTACGTAAACGCTACAGTCTAAGGCTTAGTTCCGGTTACTACGTAATGATAGGGTCCCGCTTCAGTTGCCTCCACAGTGAAGCCGGCGTTGTAAAGCAGCTCTTTGGCTTTCTGCTCGCTAAACCTGACCTCGTAGGGCGGCCCAAAATCCATCTGCAGTTTCTTCCAGTCTAAATCGACTACTTTACCACCCGACTTAAGCATGGTGTTGGCGTTGACTAATACCTTTTCAGGTTCGTCAAAGTCATGCAGATCCATACTGAAGAGGACTACGTCGGCGCATCCCTCGCAGAATACCGTATCCTCTGCTCTGCCAACAACGGCGACGACGTTTTCAAGGTCAACTGCATCTGCTTTATCCTTGAGTAATTCTACTCTTGACCCATCTATGTCTACAGCGTAAACCTTGCCTTCTGGACCAACCTTCTGTGCGGCTAATATACTGAAGTAGCCGTCGCCGCAACCTACGTCAACAAAAGTCATGCCCTTTCTCAGTGTGGCTAACACTTTGTCGGGGTTGTACCATTGGCGTCTGGTTTTTTCATCGAGGCTGAAGCCTCCATGGCACCTGTGGCTATGATTGGGGCTGCTCATATGATTTGTCCTCTTCGGGGTTTTTGTGTTACTAAAAACTTCATGGGTACACTATTAGCTGTCGTTTATTTT
>CAYPGY010000013.1:0-25653 GCA_964410435.1 uncultured Candidatus Bathyarchaeia archaeon | reverse complement strand
GTCTCTTTTTTCGCCACGTCCTGTACATGGCGCGTTGCAGTTTCTTGTGCATGTGAATGTGGCGCTGCATAGACTGCACATAAGTCTCCACATGCCGCTTCTGTTGCTTTGCCAAGTACCCCCCTCCCCTTATATAAGCAGGCAACGACAGGTTCAACCATGAGTTTAGTGAAAAGCATCAGATGGCAGTGAATGGCGAAATGCGGTTCGGGCGCTGGCATGGCCCATTCGGTTCCTTAGCCCGTCACCAGCAGAAAGCCGCCAGTAGAGATAAGGCGTCTTGTACCACCTGTGGCACAACAGAGTGGCCCACAACCAGCTGTCAACCCTACAATTGATTCAAAAAAGGGTTTACTGGGGCTTCTGGATACCAATTTTCTTAGGAGAAAGAAAAAATGCAAACACAACAGCCCTGTTTTAATCTCAATTTTTTATTAAAAGGGAGAGAGGATAGAGGGTTATCTATTCTTCACTTTATTGCGACTTCATCACTCTTAGGTAGGACCAACGATAACGTCGGCTAACGTCAGAAGATGGAGGTTAAGAAGTGCATTACGATGTCGGGGAAGAGGCCGATTATCACTGAAATCGCCGCTAGCGCAATCAGCGGGGCAGTCATGGTCAGTGGGGCTTCCTTTGTTTTCTCCATCGCTGGCGGGATTGGTCCGAAGAATATGCGGATCGCTGGCCAGAACGTGTAGACGGCGGTAAGGAAGGTTGCGAACAGGCCTACGACGGCTAAAACCATGTAGGCGGCGCCCGTGAGGCCCTGCGTGAATACACCAGTGAAAAGTATCCACTCTGCTTGGAAACCGCTTAGAGGCGGAATAGCGGAGAGTATCATCGCGCCGAGCAGGCACAGCGTTGCGGTCAGGGGCATTTTGGCGGCTAAGCCGCCCATCTCTTTGATGCTGCGGGTGCCGGTCTGCGTTACAAGGATGCCGGCGACGGAGAAGAGAATTGCTTTGCCCAGTATATGGCTGATAAAATAGAACACTCCCCCCTCAACGCCCATAGCGTTCATGCTTGCGAGACCCAGTATCGAGTAGGCGGTTTGGCCGATGGTTGAGCATGCGAAGAGGCGCTTAACGTCGTCTTGACCCATGGTGAGGTAGGCGCCGTAGAGCATGGTGATTACTGCAAGTATCATAAGGGGTAGGCTGAAGTACTGGAAGGAAGCAAACATGTTCTGGAAGAGCAGGCGTGCGATCATGTAGGTTCCGAAGCCCACAATCGTTGCCAGCACAGCGGCGATTGATGTGGGGTGCTCCGCATGCACTAGTGGCAGCCAAACGTGGAAACCAAAGGTACCCATCTTCACTAGGATACCTACAAGGATTAAGCCGCATGCCAGCAAACCCAAATCCGTGCCTGACAGCACAGACAACGAGGTAATGGCGAAGCTTCCCGCCTTAACACCCGCAATCACTGCCCCGATCAGCAAAACCGCTGCGCCGATCTGAGTCCAGACAAAAGACATCATGGCGATGCGGTGGCGGTCGTTGTAGCCGAATACATCCATTAAGATGTAGAAGGGGAACAAGCCCGATTCTAGGAAGAGGAATAACTCTATAGTGTTTGTTGATAGGGCGCCTCCGATTAAGCCCACTGGGAACAGCAGGAAAAGCGCATAGTAGAGCGCGTAGGTTCCGGGTTTGTCTTTGCCGTAGAGGTGCTCTATGCGGTGATGCATATAGTTAATTGAGTAAACCGTCATCGCCGTGCAGATTATGCTCATGGCAAGCGCGACTGGTATGCTTAAGCCGTCGGCGAGGAAGCCGAAGTCAAGCTGGAACACGATTGTGCCCCAAGTGTAGGTTTCAACGAGTTGTCCGCCCTGAGTCCACATTTGCACCGCAACGTAGGCGAGTAATGCGGTTGAGTAGATTGTTGCGGCTGCAGCTATCCAGCCAGTGTTCTTCTTCAGATATTTACCTAGGAAAGCGCAGAGTAATGCGCCGATTAACGGTACGATAACGGCTTGTAGCAGTATTGAGGGAACAGCAGTGTCCATTTAGATGAAGCCTCCCAGCCAGAGTACGATTAAAGCGATAACAATCGTTACCAGAAGGTAGAGCATGTTGATTCTGAGTTTCCCCGTTTGGATTCTGCTTAAGCCCCTGCTTAACAGTTTGAAGCCCGCGGGGATGCCGCCGTTGATGACTTGGTTCATCGGGTCCTCGATGTAGCGCTGAATGTTTTTACCCAGCCATATTGATGGTTCAACGAAGACTTTGGTGTAAAACGCGTTGATGTACCAACGGTTCCACAGGAAATTGTAGAGTGTTCGACGTATGCCAGTTTGCGGCAGCAGGTTGCCGGGGTTCGAGGTTGGTTTAATATAGAGGAAGTATGCGGGGACGGCACCGATTAGGATCATGACAGTTGAGATGGCTGCGACTAGGACTTCTAAGCCTAAACCACTAAGCCCGAGAAAGCCCGCTTGGGTTTCAGCAGCTACTTCAAAGCCCATATTAGCGTAATAAGAGGAGAAGGCTGAGGACAGAAACTCGCTAACATATGGCCCAACCAATCCTATCACGACTGTTAAGGCAGCCAATAAACCGTATGGGAGAATCTCTACCCAGTGCCCTTCCTCGCCGTGAGCATGGTCCTCAGCTAACTTGCGGTCGCGGAACTCTTCTTCGCGGTGGATGTTGCCGTCGGGGGTACCAGTGTGGAAAATCAAGCCCATCATGCGACAAACATAGAATGCGGTGAACACGACAGAGACCAAAGCTACCGCGAATATTGCGTACTGCCCGCTTTCCAAGCAGGCAATAAGCACGTTGTCTTTGCTCCAGAAGCCCGAAAGCGGAAACACACCCATCAAAGCCAACCCGCCTATCCACATGGAAACTAAGGTGAAATGCATCTTCTTGGTTGAGAGGTTCATGTGATCAAGGTAGATTGAGCCTGCCGAGTGGATGACTACGCCTGCACCGAGGAACAGAACGACTTTGAAGATGCCGTGGTTGATCAGAAAGAAAATTGAGGACGAAGTTCCAGCAACTAAGGATTCAGCGCTTAATCCTGATATGCCCAACGCGAGGACCATGTAGCCGATGGCGCTCATCGTGGAGTACGCTAGGGCTTTTTTTAGTTCTTTAGCAACCATAGCCTGCGTGCCGCCCAAGAAAGCGGTGAACGCTCCGATAGCGCCGGCCATAATGAAGAAAGTTAAGGCTTCAGGATAGGCTGGGGCTGCAACCCATGCGGCGAAGAAGAATATGGGCAGCATGCGCGCGATGAGGTATACTCCGGCTTTAACCATGGTGGCGGCGTGGATTAACGCGGAGACGGGGGTTGGGCCCGACATTGCTTCGGGGAGCCACTCGTGGAACGGAAACTGCGCGGACTTGGCTAAAGGCCCAAGCAGCAGCAGTACACATGTCAATGTCAGCATGCCGGGGGTAGCCGCCATCGACGGCAGCCAGGTGCCAGCGGTCTGTATCAGCTCCAAAAAGTTGAATGTATGTGCGTACAGGTAGAGTATGATTATACCCGCAAGCAGCGCAGTGTCGCCGAAGCCAGTAATGAGTAAAGCTTTAAGGCCGTTTCGGCTGGGCTTCTGGAATGGGAAGGGCGCGGGGCCGCCTATCCAGTGCTCTTTTTCGTCGCGGTAATAGTAACCGATTAAGCCGAAGCTGCAGAGACTGACCAGTTTCCATCCGATGAACATCAAGATGAAGTTGTCCGCTAAAACCAGCAACAGCATAGACGACAGAAAGAGTGACATGAAGAACCAGAATCGTGCGATGCTTGGGTCTTCTGCCATGTACTTGGTGGAGTAGATCATGATGAGTAGACTTAGGAAGGAGACGACGTTGGCTACTATGATGCTTAATGCATCGATGAGTAAGCCCGCGTTAACTTCTGCGCCTGCAATCTGGAACCAGAACAGAGAATGATCAAAGCTGCTGTTGCTGAGCAACGCTGGAACCATCAGAAGCGTCATTACACAGCTGAGCAGCGTCGTAGATAGCACGGTTATGTTCATGGCTTTGCGGCCTACTTTATTAAGCGCCAGAACAGCTAAGGCGCCGACTGCGGGCAGTATCCAGCAGAGCCACGGTGCAACATCGATTATCTGCATTCTACGGGTTACCTCCCAGAGATGTCAGTGCGTTTGCGGCGTCGCCTGCAAAATTCACCAGCGGATCAGGCCAAACACCGAACAATATAATCATCACCGTAAGCGCAAGAATCGGTAGGAGCATCAGCAGCGGCGACTCCTTTATCTTCTCAACCGCCGGCGACGAAACAGGCTGAATCAAGATGTAAACGATGCGGAGGTAGAAGCCCGCAGAGATGACGCTGTTAAGTAGAAGCGCAACACCCAGCCAAGCTAAATCAGCTTGCACTGCGGAAGTGAAGAGTGTGAGTTCGCCGGGGAAACCGCATAGTGGAGGCAACCCAACCAACGCGGCGACTGAGATGGCAAACGCGAACGCGGTGAGGGGCATCTTTCTGCCTACACCTTGCATGCCAGAGATGTCGCGGGAGCCAAGCTGGTAGATGATTGCGCCTGCGCAGAGGAAAGCGCAGCCCTTCATGAGCGCGTGATTGAAGAACTGCAAAAAAGTACCTGTTAAGCCCAACTGAGTTGCCGCTGCGAAACCGATCAGCATGTACCCCACTTGTCCGATGCTTGAGTATGCAAGCATCCGCTTCAGGTCAGTTTGCTTAAGCGCAGTTATGTTGCCGACCAGCATGGTTACAACTGCAAGCACAGCGAACGCCAACGTCCAAGTGGTCTGGATTGGGAGGAATGCTGTGAAGAATACTTTAGCAAGGGCGTATACGCCGGGGCCGATGACTATGCCTGAGAGTATAGCCGAAATCGGGGCGGATGCTGCGGAGTAAGCGTCGGGTAGCCAAGTGTGCAATGGAAAAACTGCGGTTTTCACGCCGAACCCGACAAAGACGAATACAGCAGCAAGATAAATCCAAGCGGTCGGCGCAGCGCCCATTAAGGCGGCAGCTAAGCCTTCGAAGTTCAAGGTGCCAGTTAACCCGTATATTAGTGAGATACCGAATAGCGCGGTTGCGGAGCCGGCGGCGCTCATGATCAGGAACTTGAAGCCTGCCTCGATGGATGCGCCTTCCTCCTTGAAGAAAGCGACGAGAGCGTAGGACGAGATAGACATGAGTTCCCAGAAAACGTAGAGTGTGAGTAGGTCGCCGGCGAAGACGATGCCGACCATGCCGCTGATCAACGCCAATATCAGGGTGTAGTAGAAGGGTGTTCTGCCGCTGTTCTCCACGTACGCGATTGAGTAGATAGTTGCTGCGAAGCCTAAGCCTAAGAAGATGGCGGTCATAAATATGCTTAAGGCGTCGACTCGAAGCGTGGCAAAGTTCAGGGCGTTGCTTGGCAAATAGATCGCTGTGTTGGCTGCTACGTCTTGGTATAAACCGAATAATGCAACTCCGACCACCAGCAACGCAACAGCGGCGAATGCGCCACAGATTTTGGCGCGGTACCGCTTTGGAGACACCCAGCCCAGCACTGGCGAAGCAACCGTGAATATTAACAGCAGATCAAAAGGCAACGTAAACATAGCGACTTTTATCCCCTCAACTGTTTTAGTTCATCCGAATCCAGTGTGCCATAGCGCCGATACAGCAGCACAACAACCGCGAGGGCAACAGCGCTTAATGCACCCGCAAGCCCGATTGAGATAGCCGCGAAGGAGTGTCCCAGAGAATCTACGAAGCCGGGGGCTGCGTATGCGGCGAAAGTGATGAAGTTGATGTTGGCGGCGTTCACTAGCATTTCTACGCCCAGCAGCAGTCGGATTAAATTGCGCTTTGTTGCTAGGCAGTAGATGCCTATGATGTAGAGGGCGAAGGAGAAAATGATGTAGCAAGCGAGGTCAAGCATCTTTGTCGTCTCCTCCTCTTAGTAAGCCTAATGTTGCTGCTGCAGCCGCAAAGAGCACAAATGCTTGCGCAGTCACAGCTAAACCGGTGTTGTTCCAGAGGAACCTGCTGTCCTCAGCTCCAACGTCGCCGCTTATGCTTACGCTGCCGGCGGCTTGAGAGGCGTCGAAAACTGGGAAGCTATGCTGCAAAGCAACCGCGGCAAACAGCACAACAGCTACAACTGCACAGACCCCGCCAACGATGACTGCTGCGTTATGCTTCATCTGATAGTCTCCTTGCTTGTGGTCAGCATAATAGCCGCAACAAAGATTGCGACTACGGCGCCTGCGTAGATGAGAATCTGAAAAACAGAAACATAGGGCGCATTAAGCAGCCAAAAGATTCCGCCGATGGAGATGCACATACCGCAGAAGCCGATGACGGCATGCAGAATATTTTTGGCTTCAATCGTGTAAAGTGCAAGAAGTATGGTGGCAATCATTAAAGCAACCTGAAGTGCGTCATCTAGCGTGCCGTGCCATCCCCGAGTTTGCTTAGAATCAAAAGCTTAATAGGATGCTTTAATGCTTTTCGCAACAGTGTTAGAAGATGATTGGTGGATTCACATACATTTTACCGATCGTTTTCGGCGTATCATTAGCAACAGCCCTACTTATCTACTGGATAGGCGGACGCCTTGCACCGAAAAGCACGCCGGACACCGACAAAAACGCGCCGTACAGCTGCGGAGAACACGGCCCAGTAAAAGAAGCAAAACTGAACTCCGAGCGCTTCCTAACATACGCAGTGTACTTCCTAATCTTTGACGTCTTCGCATTCGTCGCCATGACCTCGTTTTACGCCGGCGGCTTCATGCCAGTCATGTACGCGCTGGTTGTTCTGGCGGCAGTAGGCATGCTGGTTTTCGCCAAGAAAAAACTCTAAACGTAGCCTCACCCATAATATTGGCGGCGGACAATCGATAATATTAAAAGCGCAACGGAACAATCAACGACTCTAAGGGGAATAAAAAAGACGGTTGCACTCGAAATTGCGCAGATCCTCATTTTCCCAGGCGTTCTTTTCCTACTAATATTAGCGTTCCTATACGAATGGATCGACCGTAAAACATACGCGAAAATCCAGAGCCGATATGGACCAGCCACCGCCGGGCCCGGAGGCATCCTGCAGCCACTTGCCGATTTCCTGAAATTGCTCTCCAAAGAAGACATTGTCCCCGCAGTATGCGACAGGGTGCTGTTCACCGCTGCTCCAATAATTTACCTTGCTCTGCCACTGACCGCACTGTTCGTTATGCCCATCGCAGGCAGCACCGCAATCACAGCCTTCGAAGGAGACCTCGTCTTTATCCTGTTTATCTTCGCGTTAATGATCATCACCGTGTTCCTCGGCGGCTGGAGCTCGAGAAACCGCTACAGCCAACTCGGGGGCGCACGTGCGATGCTGCAGATGATGAGTTTCGAAATTCCGTTGGCGCTCGCGTTAGCTGGTCCCGCTATCGCTGCAAAAAGCCTATCGATAAGCGCGATCTCGATGTGGCAGGGCACCTCGACGTGGCTGATTCTGCTGCAGCCCATCGGTTTTATTGTGCTGCTTGTCTGCTTGATGGCTGAGCTGGAAACGGCGCCGTTTAACATCCCCGAATCCGAGTCAGAGGTTGTAGCGGGCTGGCGCACGGAGTTCAGCGGCAGAAAATTCGCCTTAATCCGCCTCGGCAAAAACTTGGAACTCGTCTTAGCATCCGCATTAATAGCGGCGCTCTACCTCGGGGGCATCCATGATATCTACTTTGTTCCCGCTGTAGTAGTCTTCCTAATTAAAACAGTCGCGGTTGTACTGCTGATTTCCTTCCTTAGGGCTATCTTTGCGCGGTTGCGACTTGACCAATCCATCGCGGGCATGTGGAAGTATCTGCTGCCGCTGGCTATCCTGCAGATTGTACTTGTAGAATTAGGCATAGGCATAGGTTAGAAGCCGCTTCTTAGCGGTTTACTGTGGACTGCTAACCACTGGAGTAGGCGACACTACCTGTGTAGCCGAAACCGATTCCGGCGTAATAACAAGCGTGCTCTTATCAGTAACAGCCAACTCAAAAACCTTTGACGTCTCAAACACCTTCCTTGGGCAGGTGTCAGCGCACTGATAACAAAAAATGCACCTGTCCAGATGAATCAAAGGCCGCTTTTTACCGTCAACCACAACCATCTCTATCGCGTTAGCTGGGCACTCCCTAGCGCACAATCCGCAACTGATACAGTTGGAGAGGTTAAGTATCTGTTTGCCGCGGAAACCATCTGCAACATGAGCTGGCGCTTCTGGATATTTTTCCGTAGCGCGCTTCTTAAATAGATTAGAGAAGGCTTCTTTGACGATTTTTGTGGAGACTGAATGTTTAGTCATGTTTCCACCTTACCTGTCCGTACAAGAGAAGCACGGGTCTAAGCTAACAAAGTTTACGGGGCAATCCGCATAGTTTTGCCCAATGGCGGTTTTCAGGAATGAGGGCAGGTTGGCGTAGGTTGGCGTGCGAACTTTTACTCGGTCGGGATTCTGTGTTCCGTTGCTTTTCACGTAGTAGAAGAGTTCTCCGCGTGGTGCTTCGATTGCTGCGGTAGCTTCGCCCGTCGGAACTATACGCGGCGTCGTAACTTTGATGGGTCCAGTCGGCAGATGATCTAGAGCGTACTCGATTATTTTTATGCTTTCCCCGACTTCGTCCATGCGCACGTTCATGCGTGCCCACGCGTCACCTTCCTTGTAGACGATTTCTTTGAATGGAATCTCGCCGTATGCCTCGTAAGGGTCGTCTTTACGTACGTCAATGTCTAAGCCGGAACCTCTTGCAACTGGGCCGACGCAGCAGAGCCTAAGCGCATCTTCCCTTGAGAGCACACCGACACCCTGCATACGCATCCGAATAGATTTATCGTTCTCGTAGGTGTCCCTGTAACCGGGCAGCTTATTACGTAGCGCTTCAAGTGTGGCTTTAATCTTTGGGATATAATCGGGGTTCAGATCTCTTCTAACGCCGCCGATCGCCATAATTGAACCATAAACGCGATTACCAGTTGTTAACTCGATTAAGTCCATGATGGGTTCTCGGTCGCGCCACAGGTACTGGAAAAGCGTGTCAAAACCCATTTCTATGCAGGCATGCCCTAAAGTCAGCAGGTGACTGTGGAGCCTGTTGAGTTCCAACGCGATTGTTCGGATGTATTTAGCTCTGGGCGGAACATCTACGCCTAAGATTTTTTCCACTGCAGCAACGAAGACTCTTGCATGCGATGGATTACAGATGCCGCATACACGTTCAACTAGGTAGATGTCGCGTAGATATGTCCGTGACTCGGTGGCTTTCTCTATGCCTCTATGTACATAGCCTAAGCGGGGTTCAACGTTGGTGACGATTTCCCCCTCCACCGTTACTGAGAGCTTTTCTGGCTCAATCAGCGCTGGATGCTGGGGTCCGATGGTGAGTTTGTAAACGTTCGGGTCCTCAGATTCCTCTTGCGGCGGAGCAGGAACAAGTTTAACCTCAGCCATATTCACGTCTTTTCTAAGCGGGTAAACACCGATTGGCCAGTTTTCTGAGAGCATAAAGTGGCCTGAAAGCGGGTTTCCGTCGTAGGTTATTCCAAGCAGGTCGGTGACTTCAAGCTCCGAGAAGGCTGCTCCGGGTATAAGGTCGGTTATTGTGGGCAGGTTAGGGTTTGTTTTGGGGATTTCTGTTTTAATTGTATAGTAGCCTCTGGTTAGGCGTATGTGGTAGTAGGCGCCGAGGTTTTCTCCGAGGTCAAGGCCTGTGATGGCTGTTAATGCAGCTTTTTTGTCGGCTGCAAGAATGGTTTGGATGATTTCTCGTAGTTTTGAGGCGGGTGCCTGCACGGCTGATATAGACCCCGTTTGGGTTTGCAGGTTGTCTGCTTTAAAAGACGCTCCTATTAGCTTGGGGATATCTAGTTCTTGTATGTTCTCTGTTTGAGTCATGTTTATGCCTTGTTTGAACCTGAATTAAGATGACCCTTAACTTTGAAGTGAACTATACGCAGGCTGTAACCTGCTTTAAGTTTGAATGTTCTATGTAGCCTTTATTTTTATCTATCCAAACTTGCAGTCTACACGGATTAATCGCAAAATTCCCCAAGTACCATTGTTAATAATCTACTGCTACAACCATAGCAGCATGTGTAGCGTAAAACGCACTTCCACACCGAAACCACTCTATCCCTCTATAGGTTCTGCATACATCAAATATTTGGATCCTAATATGTCAGCGAAAAACGCAACAGAAAGTGCGTAAAACGTGGAAAAAGTGATTTGTCCAGTGCGTTTCAAGCACTAACATTAAAACACAGGCTACTTGGCAGATTTAGCGTACACTTCCACTTTTACCGCCGAAAATTCAGCGCCAATGAATTCAGACAGCGTTCCAGCCCAGTCAGGCGTCGAGTCAGCAGTGAACCCCACCGTCTCTGAGATGCCACGCCACAGTAGTGCCTTATCGTAGTCCCTTGCATCCTGAGGCATAAACTCGAAAATACTACGGCTAGCCACGATCACCAGTTTCTTTTTCATGCGACTAATGGCAACGTTTATGCGGTTTAAGTTCAGCAGGAACTCGCTTTCGGTTCGTACATAATCGGGGTCGCTTACGCAGCTTGAGATGATGATGAAGGCTGCTTCGCCGCCCTGATAACGTTCCACTGTGTCCACGCGGAGGTCTTTGCAGCCTTCAGGAAGCAGATTTTTAAGGAGACCTTTCTGGGCGTTGTGTGGTGTTATGATGCCTATTTTATCGGTTGGAGCGTTCCGGACAAGGGCGTTAACGATTGCTGCTTCAGTAAGGTTTGACTGGAAACTCTCGGCCTCGTCATGCACTACAAGCACAAACACGTTCTCAGGCTCCAACGCTGTAGCTAAACCCAGCGTTTTGGCTTGAGGCGGAGGGAGCAGTTCGTTTCGTTCGGAGCGGAAATCAATCTGGTCCTTCTCGTACACCCACTCACGCAGGAATTCGGCGACAACTTTGTGGCAGCGGTGGCTTTCGCAGAGGCGCTCGGCGGGGATATCTGCTTGGTGGCGGCAGACAATGCGCTCCATTCCAAGGTCCTCGTTGCGTAGCAGCCTTAGAAAGTCCATTGCGGATAGGAAGGACGCCATCTCTTCCAGCGTGCGGCGATCCTCCTTTTCCCAGTTATGAGCTACAATCGGCGGCAGTTGGCGGTGGTCGCCTGCGACAAGAATTTGGCTGTTCTTGGTTAGGAAACTGCCTGATAAGATGAGTTCTGGAAGTCGCATCATGCTTGCCTCGTCAACCACGAGCAAATCGAAGAAGCCTTCGCCCCAAGGCGGCTCTTTATCGCCGATTTTCTTCATTAACCCATAAAGCCCCGGCGGTGTTAAGCAGAGAACCACCGGCGCGCCTACAACGGAATTAGGCGTAAGCGAGACTTGGTTCATGAGGCAGTCGGAGAGTTCCTGAACAGTATCGGAGTCTTCGTTATAGTTGAAGTACTTAACACCCGGCAACACGGCGGCTTTGTCGATGTCGCTGCTTAGCACCCGGTAGATCCTGAGATCTTTCAGGTCCCTGCCGCCTTGACTCGTGTATTCTTCCCAGCAACGTGCGAGTTTCGCTACGAATTCCTGAATAGCCTTGTGCGTCGGTGCAACCATCAAAACTCGGCACCGGCTGTTCGCACGATGAGCGGCGATGTGAGATAGAACAGCCAACTGAAGGGTTTCTGTTTTTCCTGTACCGGGCGGCCCCTGAAGCATAACGATCGGTTCTTTGCTGAACACTTGGTCCACAAATCGCTTCTGCTCAGCCTTCGGCGGAAGCTTACGGCCTTCAACCCACTTAAGAAACTCGGCTGCAGCCGTTTTTGGCAGTGCAGTATGTGTTGAGCCGCCCGTTTTGCCAGCTAAAAACTCAGCCAGCAAACAGTAAAGCACGTTGTTAGCTGCATAGTCGAGGCATTTGGCGGCACGGTCAGATATGATGTCGTCTGCGAGTTCGTCTAGGATGTAGTAGCGACCTGCTTCGAAGAGCTGCATGAACTTGTTCTGCGCTTTCTCTGGGTCGGTGGTGGGGAGATTATGCCAAGCGCTATATTTACTGCCCTTGCCCCTTGGCCAGCCGACAACTTTAATCACGATTTCCAGCTTAGGCACATCTACTTTGTCTACGATTGCCCTAGCGGATTTCTCAACCTCAGACGGCGAACGTTTTTCTGTTTCCTCAAACTGGCCATGCTCGTTTCGGCGCAGTTCAGTAACAACCATCCAGTCACCGCTGCTGGAACCGTCCGAGCCTTTGACACGGCACGCGTTAGCAACGCAGTCAGCTTTAGGCAACCCAATGCCCTCATACACCAGTTTACCCTTTACGATGAATTCACGGTCAAACTCGTCAACTCGGGTACACTGGAAAATCACCGAACGCCCCGACGCCACACGCTGATATGGCAACATAGCGTAGTGCTGATACATCTCCTGACGCTTAGAGAAATACTCCAAATCCAGAAACTCGCGGCAGCTACGCTCCAAGGTAGCATCGCCAAGCGAAAACTCACTGATTTTTGGCACTGCAATCGGCTTCTTGCCCAACCGTCGGTTACGGATATTAAGTGACCGCTCGATATGCTCAATAGCCAAGCAGATTTTCTGACCCATCAGACCGAGTTCCTCGTCGGTTATGCGGCGGTTCTTGCTCGTGTAGTCGCACCATTTACGCTTGTCAAGAAGAATTTTGGCGGGACCTTTAACTTGCTCGAAATGGTCTAAGCGGCCTTTTGCTCCCCAAATATACTCGATGGGCAATTGGTCGCCGAATCTGGCTCTTGCAGGGTAGTATCCGTCGCTTAAACCCTCTTTAAGGAAAGCGATTGTGCCATCTGCGTTTCGGTGGAACGGAAGCGAGTAATTGAATAATCCGTCGCGGAAAACCAAGCTCAGGTCTACTAACGAGCCGTCTTTGCGTTTCGCCATCCAGTTGCGGCGGTCAAAGAAGCTTGCCTGCTCCAAAATCGGCAGCAACCCGGAACTGTGGAAACGCAGCGCCTTACGATGCACCACCTCATCCTGTATTATCGAAAACATCGGCTGATCAATTGCCTGACGCAAACCGAGGAGATCACGGACTGCTCGTGCGCTGATCAGAGAGGGCTGGCGGCAAACCGCCTTCATCAGCACATCGCGTTCTTGGCGGCTGAAGAAGTAGAGGTGAATCGGAGCTTCATCGGGGCTGCCTATGGCGTTGGCTACTTTTGTTATTGCATCCGTTAAATCCTTAAAGAAGGTCTCCATGAGCGCTTTTTCCTCGTTGAGGCACTGAGTGCGGTCGTCGGGCAGGCTGCGGATAACCCGGGAAATCTGCTGCGGTTCCCCTTTATAGCGTGTGCAGCTTACTTTAGCGCTCAGCATAGAGACTACGTCGAGCATGTAGTCCCATTCTACGAAGAGGTAGACGCGGATTAAGCCGTCGGGGCTATAGAGAAGCGGCGAATCTGTGCCGGCGGATGGACTGTCCTCTGGCAGGCTGCCGTATCCTGTGCCTGTGAGCCAAGGCATCCATCGGCTTTTGTTCGCGTTGGGACTTTGGGGTCTGATTCCGCCGAGCATAAACTGTGCACGCTCGATCAGCCAGTCAAGCTTGGCGCCCACGATTGGGTCAGTTGAAAGCTCATGAACCTTCGCGGGATCTTTAGCGGGGATGGTTTTGAAGTCGTAGGGCCGCAGGCTTGTAGTTGCAACAACGGTTTTGAGCTTTGCTAAATCCTCGAGGCGTTCTATTCCGTGGTGGCTCAGCGCCTTCTGCTCGCCCCGGCTTAAATTTAAAAGGGCAATGCTCTCGTTTTCTACGGAGCAGACGATGCAGCATTCGTTGAAGCCACAATTGTCACATCTCCAACACAGCTGGTACTCTACTTTCTCAAGCGGCGTGTTGTGAATGCGATTCAGTTCCCCATTTTTAGCCAGCAATCGCTCAACGTCTTGGATTAGGGGGCTTAGCTTGAATTTAGGCAGCTTATCGGGGTCGAGGCTTTCGAGGCTGGTTTCGCGGTTGATTACTCCGCCCTCAATCTCCACCTTAGCTGATAAGCCGCCTAGCTCCCGCGAGAGCAATATAACATAGATGGCGACTTGGATGCGGTGGGCGGTCTGCTCTTTCCAGCTGGACTTCAACTCGAAGATGCGCACCCGAACTTTACCGTCCTTTAGCGGCCAAACCGCGATTAAGTCAGCGATGCCTTTCACTTCCCAGACGCCAATTGGTCCCTTCATGGGCACCTGATAGAGCAGCATCGGGCGCCCGTCGGGTTTCTCGCCTTGACTGATCTGGTGCTCGATAACGTAGCGGAGGTTATTCATGGAGTCAACGGCTTTCTCCCAGCCTCGCTTGCCATACTTGTTTGGGTCATAGCAGGAAAAATCCATGTACTCGGCGGCTTTGGCTCTTAGTTCAGCTACTTTTTTCTCTTCAAGCGCTTTGCCGGTGCCGTAAAGCAGCGGGCTGATGGGTTTGAAGGCTTCGGGCCAGGTGCGTTTGCGGACTTCTTTACCTTCGAATTTTAGCTTGAAGAACCTTGGGCAGCAGTTGAAGCGGATGTACTCAGCGATGCCTGAGGCGGTTAAGCCTGAACCTTCAGCCTGCTCGGAGTCATCGTCTTCGCTTAATTCTATGCTGAAGTCATCCTCAACCAAACCTGCCGCCTCCTCACTGATGTTTTTTCTTGCTGACTTTATCTTGTGAGGAAGCTTTTGTATTTACCGTTAATATCCACGTAAGGCGCTTGATTAAGCAGAGCCGCCGCTGTCTAGAAATGTATAGGGTAGTAGATAAGAAAAACGAAAGACCGCAAGAGATGGAAGAGCACAAAAAGAGAGTTTACTTTTTCTTTCCTTTTGGCGGAAGATTGTTTAACATTGCTTTTTTTGCTGCTTCTTTTTCGCGTTGAGCTTTCTTTTCTTGCTCTTTGCGGGTGTTAATGTTTTTCTTTTTCATGTTCGGCATAGGTACATCCCAATTAATTAAACAAATGTCGTAAGTTGCACTAAAGTATTGCTCTTTTAGGCGTCTGATTAGCCTAATAGCTCAGTGTTAAGTGGATAATCTTTATCAAAAAAGAAGCCTATTTCATGGTTGGTTTATGAATTGACAACACGGACTCTGCTGTGCGGTTGCGTCTATGAAGAAACCGAGTGGATGCTCGTGCGCGTAAAAGAATGCGAACGGCACTATAAAGCGCGGCACCGAAAAGTTGAGTATAGGCCTAAAGCGGAATGCAACCGCAACGACACACGAGGAGAATAATCGCATTTCTGCTTGCTTAGAAGACGGTTTATGGCAAAATCTAAAAGACGATACATCAGTTAAGTAAATAGCTAAAGCGGGCAGAGAGATTTGAAACAATACTGGTTCCACATAACACTCCTAATGCTAATTATCCTACCGATAGCGTTACTGTACACTTTTGATTACCTAAATATTGAAGGGTATAACCACCGATGGGACCCCGAAACAAACGCCTTCCAAGACTGGACTAACAGCTTTTTTAACAGCAGCTTCACGTTCGACGTAACGTGGAAAGGCAGAATGTTCTACCTCTTTTTCGCGTGGTTCCTCGTTATGGAGGCAGCGTTCGGATGGCAGGAAATGAATAAGCGGAAAACAAAAAACCGCGTCCTCCTCGCTTCATCTCTTGTATGCGCGGCTGCCCCAACGGTATACATTTTAGCAACAAACTTTTTTGGACTTGACCTATCGCTCCTGCAGGCAGGCATCACCGCGGGTATTCCGGCGGTTTACTCTGATAATACGCCCTCAGATTTTCTGCATCTATTCTGGCCTCTGTCTTTTGAGTATCTTATTTTCTTCGCGTTTTTTACATCGGCAATAATCTTAGCGTATAGGTCTAGGGGAATCAGAACTTTCGCTATTTCACTCTCGCTCATTGGAGCAATAGGTATAGCGTACCTGCTTGACACTGTTTTCCCGTTTGGCGTTTTGAAGCCGCTTCAGGAATTGGCTCTGCCGATAACTGCAACTACGGCGGCGCTTTTTGATTTGATAGGCTACAATGTTATGTTCAGTTTCCCCGTAAACTCGGGCGGCTCGATGCTTCCGGCTTTGATGGTTAACAATGGGGTGCAAAGTGCAAGCGTCACTGTATCGTGGGCGTGCGCGGGGGTTTACAGTTTACTGCTCTATGTGCTGGTTATGCTTGTTTTCTTTAAGAGAACTAACATATCGTCATTTAGAAAGCTGGTTTACTTCGTTATAGGGTTAATCGGAACATTTTTCGCTGCTGTGCTGAGGATTTTCGCCATCATCCTCGTGTACCTCTACGATGGAAAAGCGGCTGGAGTAACATTCCATAACACGTATGGCGAGCTTTTCGGGTTTTCTTGGATTTTCGGTTTTATCCTGATGATAGTGCTGATTGAGCGTTTTTCGTTGGTGGAAAGGACGCAGAGTGGCGTTGCGAAGCTGGGTTCAAGGTTTAGATTTACGCAAGAAAGCAGAGAGGATGAGCCGGCGTAGAGTTGCTGTTTACGTTACAGCTGGTCAAAGACGGGTGGATTTTATTTTTTAAATTAGAAGAAGAAGGGAGTGCTGCCCTGCTACACCATCAATGAAAAGTTTTGGCAGAATCAGCTGTTTCTAGTTCTGGGTCTGGTTTTTGTTGCAGGTTGGTTGTGGCGATTGCACAAGCAAGAACAGACGAAAGAGCAGTGGGGTTTTGGTGTGTTTATCGTTTCAGTTCTTGCCTAACAGCCCGCAGCGCCTTAAACTCTGAGAATACAACTTTAGGCATCTTTTTTACACTGTACACTTTACTGCCTCCGACGCGCTCGCGATAAGTAATCGGTATCTCAGCAACTTTGTAGCCGTTGATGGACATCCGCGCGGTGAATTCCAACCAGAAATTATAAGGCGAAAACTTTACTTCCCGCACTATTTCGTGAGCAAGATTAACCCTCATCAGACGCATGACACTGGTCACATCTCTGCATTTAACTGGAAACATCACATGCTCCAGCATCTGCAGACCTCTTGAGAGCATTCTGCGGTATGGCGGCTCGCGCCGAGTCATGCGCCTGCCCATAACGATGTCAGGTGAATCCCGCTGCATGATACTCCAAAGCTTGAAGAAGTCATCAGGGTCATATTGCCCGTCAGAGTCGATAGCAACCACATAGTCGTACCTGTCGGGATTAATGTGTAGAAAAGCCTCCCTCATTGCACGCGGGTAACCCTTCTTTTGAGGGGAAACCTCAGCGTATAACCCGGGGACATCTCTTTTTAGTCTACCAAGAACCTCTTTGGTTCCGTCAGTGCTGCCGTCCTCAAAAACCCAGACGTCAACGTTATCCATTTTCGTGACGACTTTCTGGTGCAGTTCGCGTATTGTGTCCTCGATGGTGTCTGCTTCGTTGTATACGGGCATAATCAAAGCTATCTTTGAGTCCAGATCAGGTAACGGTTGTTTGGGGTTCTTTTGCATAAGTATCCTTGCTCCTCAGCGTTCCAGGAGCAGCCTGTCCAAATTCGATTTTACGTTATCAACTCGGTGATTAGCGAAGTACCAGTCGATTGTTTTTTTGAATCCCTCGCGATAGGTAACTTTCGGCGCCCAGCACAGGACATTTTTTGCTCTGGTTATATCAGCGGCTCTTGAAGCGACCCCCTGAGGTTTACTTGTGTCACGTACAATCTGCTTTGGTTTCCACCCGACAAGGTCAAACACTAAATCGATTGCCTGATTAATCGTTAAGCGGTCGCTTCTGCCAGCGTTAACTGAGGAGCCGTCCTCGATTTTTTGACAAGCAGCCACTAAGGCGTCAACGATGTCTTGCACGTAGGTAAAGTTGCGGTCTTGTTCGCCGTTTCCCCAGATAACGTATGGATCCATCTTGATGAAGGCTTTAGCTATGAGTGCAACAATCGCGTGTGTCTCGTTCTCGCGTGGACCATAAGCCGTGAAGATGCGCACAGCCGCCGTCTTCATACCGTACTCTCTATGGTAAGCCTTTAAAGCCATCTCGCCCATCAGCTTCGCCCAGCCATACTCCAAGTCAGCAAAAGCGTTATCACGTTTGAATGGGTCAGCATCCTCTTCTTTAAGGAGATAACTTGAGCCAGCTTCATCCTGAAGGTAAGAGGGGTAAACACAAGCTGAACTTGCAAAACACAGCTTCTTAACCCCAGCTTTGCATGCTTCTTCAAAAACCAGTTGATCTAGAATCATGTTTGAGCAGCATTCAGCTGGGTGAGTGTCTATGTAGCCTCTGCCGCCATGCAGCGCTGCAAGGTGAAAAACTACATCAACGTCTTTTACCATGCGTCGAGTAAAGCTTCGGTTCTTTAGGTCGCCCTTGAAAACAGTCAGTGATCCATGTTTCCATTGTTTCGAGTTTATCTTTTTGAATGGATAGTTGAGGTTTTCTAGTTTACCGCTGGAGAAATCGTCAGCGACAGATACGTCGGCGCCCGCTTTAAGAAGTGTATCAACTAAATGGCTTCCGATGAATGAAGCGCCGCCTGTTACCAGAACGCTTTTACTTTTCAACAGTTAGCCCTCTTCCGATTGTGATTCATTTGTGATAGATTTCTTTTTATGTCTTTGCATTTTCAGCATGTTGAAAGAATTAATCTTAATACATTGAAGCGATTATAGTAAAAGAGCGACAGAACATTCAGATGATTAAGGAGAAAAATTAACATCGCCCGCTTACATGCAGCAACAGTCATCCAACTAGTCGTCGGAGCTGCAATAGTGCTTTGGCTGCTTCAAATAGCAGACATAGGTGACACCTTCTCAGCTATACTGCAGATAAATGTGCTTTACTTGTTAGCAGCTGCATCGCTTTTCGTTGTTTCATCCACCCTTGTGGGGTTGGCATTGTATGTGCCCTTAAAACAAAATGACCCCACGGTGCCAACTGGGAAAGTGGTATTGGCTAGCTTCGGCGGGCAACTGCTAAGTGACGTTACCCCCGCTAGGTCAGGTTACTTCTTGACACCGCTCTTGGTCAACCGCTTAGCTAATGTTCCAATCGAGAAGGGAATGACGGGGGTTCTTGCCACGGGAGCAATCAACGCCCTCGTTAAAGCGGCGGTATGCCTGATTGGTTTAGCTTATTTTATCAGTTTTCTGCCGTTACCAGCTTCGGTAACGGACTCCTTGATAGTCGGCGTAGCTATTCTGCTTGTCGCAGGCGTCTTTTTACTGTTACTCATGTGGGAGAAGCGCATGTCAAAAATGGTGGCAAAAATCGAAGGCTTACCAATCATCGGGAAGAAACTGCACAAAATAACAGAAATGTTCGCTGACATTCAGAAGCAAAGCGGTAAAGTAAAACGTTCCTTTGGGGTAGTGGCGCTTCTGATTTTTGCGTCTTTAATAGTGAATGCAGCTGCGTTGTACTGCGTTTTCATTGGGCTCTGGCATTCTCCAGCGCTTAGTCTGCTAGATTTCTTTCTGCTCGCGTCTTTTGCCTCAGCCTTAACTTATGTGCCTATAACTATCGCTGGGCTGGGTGTTCAGGAAACAGGGTACGTTCTGCTTCTGCAGCTTCTGCTAGGCATGTCACTCACAGTTATTGATCCTAAACTGCTCGCGTTCGCGTTTATAACCAGAATCCTGTTTACGGGAACGGATGTTATTGGGTTAGGACCACTAATTAAAGTCGGATTGAAAACCATTAACAAAGACGCATTATAGCCAGAGCTGCTTTACAAAATTTTCAAACTATAAAATAATGGCACGAATAAACAAAGAAAAAAGAAAAAGGAAGAGTTTATCTGCTAAATTTCAGCGCTAAAGCTTTCGGTTTACGTACTAGAACTGCTCCGGCAACGACTGCAACAGACGACAACGCTAGAACTAAGCCGAGTGTCAGCGATTCAGGAACTGCCTCCATTGAGTATGGAACATAGCCCCAGCTGTCGGGATTATCTGCAGTGGCGGGTGCCGGCGGCCAAGCTTGAGTGGTACCGGTGCTTGCGTCATAGTAGGCGATCCTCATTGCGAAGTTCATGCCGATAATTACAGCGCCGAAGGCGGTTGTATCTTGCTTATCGACTTTTGCTTCAACCATATAGTGAGGTGTTGATGAGGTGGGTGATGTAGCTAAGGATTCTTTGAAGTCAAATATCGCGGCTCCGGGGGTAGCTGCGGTAGCCCATGCCGTTCCGGTTCCTTTAAACCATGCAACAGTGGCTGAGGCGCCGTGTCCAGTGATAACTATCTTGAAATCATCAGTTTTTGGCGTAGAACCACCATCAGCGTTTGAGTCGTAGCAGATAGTGTAAGAATCAGTTGGATCGTTTGTTGTATCCATGGTTTCGAGGATGAAGTTTTCGAATACGTTACCTGAACTAGCCCATATGTCTCTGAAGACACCGTCTGTTCCAAAGCCCAGCGATGCACCAGCGGAGTATTCAGCGGGTGTTGTGTACTTTCCGTCAAGTGTCGGCATGGCTGATCCCATGTAGTCTGTGTGTGTGAAAGCAGAGTTGTAGGCTGTAGCGTTTCCAGCAAACAATAGAAGACTCAGCGTAAAAATACATACGAATAAACCAATTAATTTTTTCATTTGCAATCTACCTTAAATTTTTTCTTGTTTGTTAATTTTAAATAAAACGTTTAAAAATTTTTCCATTATTCAGGTTTTACCGCAAAAATATTAGCGAATAGATTCATATCAGATATATAAAAACGCACATATCAACACTCTTCCAAGTTTCACGAAATAGATTCAAAATAGCTAGTGAAATTGGCTGTCAATCTGAACTCAGGCACTCCTGTCTGAGCTGTGATTTTAAAGGTAAAGTATCCTGCTTTATCAATACACCAAGAAAACGGTGACTTATCATTGTGAGTTTCCTCGATGATAGCCGATTTAGGATCTTCCTCAGCATTCAAGCCGCCCCACATACGAATCATAACGTCTTCGGAGGAGCCCACGTATATATTCAGTGTTCCCTTCCTGCAGTCAACGGGTATAGCAAGGCGGAACTGGCAGCCGTCAGGTTGAGTGTCACTGGATACTGTAAAGTTAAGCAGCATACGCTTCGAGATAACAGTGATGTTTTGGGCGGCGAAGGCATCCATCAAAGGGTTGTCTTTGACGGGTCCAACGTGGTAGATAGCGGTTCCATTTTTGTTAAAGAAAACCATCGGCAAGTAATCAGATTCCCCAAAATATCGCACTATAGGGCATAACTTATAAGCGCTCGGCATCCTGTTATCGCCAATACTCGCCCACGGAACACTCAGAACGTAGGTTACGTTTTTATCGTTTAGGAAAGTGATGCTCTCGTTGATGCCCATGTGATAGAGCGGAACTGCCTCGTAACCATCTAAAGGAAAAATGTCACGCTGAAGGTAATACTCTTTTATGTCAAAGGTGGCGATCCTATCAGTTTGCAGAGTATTTGCGTTGATCCAAGCCCACGCCTCGCCCTCCGCGTAGAATCTAGAGATATACTGCACCTCATTTTCGCTTGCTTTAGCGGGGGGTTTTACGGTGTCTATGTAGGGCAGCATGATCGCGCTTGACAGAATTATCGTAAATACCACAGCTGAAGTGATTAACTTGTAAAAACGGGGTTTTTTAGAACACACAACCGCGATGTATGTTACGAAGATAACCGCCGTGGAGGGGGCAGTTAATACTATGTAGCGTGGAAAAGCAACATACAAGCCCATGATCGCTAAACAGACAAGTATCAAGTAGTAGGGCGGTATAAGGTCGAATTTTTTGCGCTTAGAAAACGTATAGTAGATTATACCGACGCCTATTAGGGAGGCGCCCAGTATGCTTAGTACGCTACGCCACAGGTACTCTGGAATAAGCAGGTGATCTTGGAAGTGCTGTGCCGTCGAAGTAACCAGAGACGGATCAAGATAGTTCCCTACACCGAAGAAGGGGTAAACGGGGTTACCCAGCAACACAATGTTACGCAGATACCACGGCGCAACAAGCACAAAAGCCAAAGCAATCAGGCAACAGACCCGTCTAAGGCTAACTCTTTTATGCACCGCGTAAAGCAATGAGATGCCGAAGGCCGCCAGCCCAATGTAGCTTGTTAGCGCTGCAAAACCGCAAAACAATGCGCCTAAAGCCTCATACTTCGCGGAGTCTGAAGGCGACGAAATGTAAGCTCTGTAGAAGAAGTATGCGCATGAAGTCAACATCAACGTTAAAGCCATAAGGTAGCTTTCCTGAATGAATAGTTCCCAGAAGAAGGGAATAACACATAGAAGCGAAGCGGCGAAGACCGAAAAAGTCCGGTTACGGGTTAATTCAAGAGCAAACTTGTAGGTGACTAAAACGGTTGCTAACCCGAAGATTGGCGAGAGGAGTTTATAGTAGAAGTCGCTTACACTGCCGGCGAAAGTGTACAGATACACAGCCGTTAATTGGACGCCGGGCGGGTAGCTTGCGCTCATCTCCAGACCGATTGAGGGCCCAGCGATAAGTGGGATGCTGCCGTTCTCGTAGATTATTTTAGCGTAGTTTACGCCATACGCAAGCGAGTCCCATTCGGTTGCTGGAAGCGCCGCCGCTTTAAAAAACGCAAAAACACCCATGACACAGATGAGCGCAGCTAATGTTGCCTGCAGGGTAGTGGGTCTGGTTATGCTTCGGCTCTGAAGGCTTAGCGGTCGCCAGCCTCGCAGTAGCGCAGCGCCGATTGAAACGCTTAACAGAACAAGCTGTATGAGAAGCACAGAGATAAACGAGAAACCCCATGAAACACCAAGTAGGATTAACCCAAAAACGGTGAACCCAACGCCCAATCCAACTAAGAGAAGTAATCTTTCCGCGAAGCCGACGCTGCCGCGGTTGAACGCTAACGAGAGGAAATAACCGTTAACGAAAATCAAGACTAAGCCAAGCCAGCCCCAATCAAGAGGCACCGACTCCAACACAGCCTGCGCAAACATACATATGGCCACATAAACTGATGCACACAGAACCAAGAGTAAGCCAGCAGCTAACGCAAGTCGCTTACCCAACTAATGTACCCCCATTCGACGTAAAACAAGATATATCTACGGTAACCGTGGAGTTTTCAACGTAGTAACCCCGCAACACAATAACAATCGTGTATAAGCCACTTTGGTTAACCTGCCAAGACAGCGATGGATTGATTTCGCCGACTTCTATGCTTTTAGGCGACCTTGCAGCTAACTCGTGGTTTAGCCACCACTGAGTGCTCTCTTTTGGTTGAATTACACCTCTGAAAAGTTCAATGCAGATGGGCTGAGTGTTTAAGGTTGCGTTTACTTTGATTACGTCTGTTTTGTTAAGCATAGGCAGATAAATTGTAGCTGTCGGAGGAAGTGTAGCATCGGTCACCTGCAAACTTATAGTGCTGTTCCAAGCTTTCAAAACGCCCCGATCTGCCGCTTGAAATGGTGACGCCTCGATCTTGCTTACAGTGAAGTTTTCACGGTAAGCGTGAAGCGCCAATTCAACGTATCCCCTTTGCGTCATAGGAACAATAAACTGGTAACTCCTCCATTGTCCGCTATTGGTTTTCTGGATGACGGCAACACCGTTAAACCACTCCAAAGAGACGGGGTCCCGCATGTTCACCGCTACAGAGTCGTTTCCCACGTCGAGATAGGTTATGTTAATTTCTGTTGCGTTCGGGGTTGAAACATACAATCTTGCCGCTTCGCTTTCGGCGATAACAGACTGCGTTTGCACACCGTTTACCATTTCAAGTTGACTCCACCCACCGGCGTTAATAGATAAAAGAATTTTAGAGTTGTCTGTTAGCGGCGTCTGTATTGGGCCAACGTTATAGATAGCAGGGTTAGACGCATTATTGAAAAGCGTGGGGAAATACGGCGACGGATCTCCCAGATACTTCGAGAGCGGCAACACCTCAAAGTGACCGTGCTCCCTAGCCCAAGACACGTCAACAACGAATTTTACGTTGCGATCTCTAAGAAACTGCACCATTTGAACTGGATTCGTGATATTGTAGAGTTCTCTTGCTTCCCAGCCGTCTAGGTAGAAGAAGCAGTCGTTACTGCAGTTTTTAACGTAGTAAATCCTGTTCTCGACTGTAGCGACTTTTTCGCCTTCACTCAGGTTAGCGTTGATGTATTGCCAAGCAGCTGCTTCGGGGTACAGTTGGCTTACGGCCGTCCATGTATCGGCATTGGGGTTTTTGAGGAACCACAGGTAATCGGCTGGGACCTGATCGTTGAGGTTTTCCGCCCAAACCTTACCGCCCAATGCCAACGTCAAGCTGGGGAAAACCAAACCAACCAGAAGTATCGCAGCTAAACCTACCCTGAGCAGGTTGCTTACTCGTATTTTCGGCAGACGAGAATTGATGATCTGTAGATAGTTGCTTGTCCCAGACAAATCGAGGCTCTTGCAGTAGTCAAGCAGCTTTATTATTGGCAATGCACTGAGAAGCGCAAAGCCGGGCATCGCAAACACGATATGCCTTGGAAAACCCCACGAGACCCCGCTGAGAACAAGGAAACCCAAAGTCAAAGGCCACAATGCGATAAGCCAGAGCTTTCTGTTTTTAAAGGTTGGCAGAAGAATCACTGCGAGTACAGTTAGCAATGAAACCGCGGGGTAACTGGTCCGATAAGTTAGGAAAGTCATTATCTGCTCAAAGACGGAGACGTCTCCGCCGAAGAAGGATACTACTGCTGACTGCTTAATTCCGTTGAAGGTTGTCTGCATTATCAGCGGGTCAATGTTTAATCCGCCCAGCACTGTGTAGGCGTTGGGGTAGATGGGGTTTTGAACTAAGAGGAGGTTGCGTAGGTACCAGATACCGCCGATAAGCATCGCTGAGATAAGTAGAACTGAAACGTTTTTGAGGTTAAGTCGTATGGAGCGGTTTTGGGCGATGGAATATGCGAGTAAGGCAATGAGGAGAAACGGCGCGAGGTATAATGCTATGTATGATGTTAATGTTGCAAACCCGAAGAATACGCCCGAAGCAACCCAGTATTTTATGCTGCCTCTGGAGACGGCTAATACAAGAAACAGGATTGTTGCAGTGCAGAAGAACGTTAAAGTAGAGTAGCTTGTTGCATAGATTGAGTACCTGAAGAACAACGGCGTAAGTGCAAGAAATAGTGCGGCGAGTAAACCGAATTTTTTTCCTACGGCGACTTCGCCTATTTTGTAGGTTGCCAGAACCGTCAGCAACCCCATCACCGGAGCGATCAGTCGCAGGTACACGTCTTGGATTGAGCCAATTTGGGTGTAAAAATAGGCGCCTAAAGCGGAGTAAAGCGGAGGGAAGTTGGCGCTCATCTCGAGCCCAATTGATGGCCCAACAATCAAGGGTACTGCGTCTTCATTGTACATTATGTTAGCCATCGCGGCGTGGTAGACAAGCGCATCCCAATGTACTACGACGGTTGAGAGCGCATGGTAGAAGCTAAAGAAGAATACTGCTCCGATGGCTAAGCAGGCGGGTAGCCAGAGTTTAAAGTTCGCTGGCAACTCAAACTTTGGAAGATGGGGTATTAAGCTTACTTTCAACAAGTGGGCATTTGCTTTGCCTCTGTAAGCGATGACAGATAGAGAAATTGCGCATACAGTTAGAACTGCGAGGTTTAGTGGTAGCTGGTAGAGACTTCCAAAAATCCCTAAAGCAATGACGATTAAGCCCGTTAACCCCGCGCCTAAACCGACTGCCGTTACGAGTTTTAACGTAAAGTCTTTTTCACTGCTTAGCAGCACTATAGAGCAGAGAGCACC
>CAYPGY010000012.1:0-26792 GCA_964410435.1 uncultured Candidatus Bathyarchaeia archaeon | reverse complement strand
GAAACGTCGGGCTGCGAAGGCAAAATTTGATCCCGCACATACGCCTTGTGACTTGCATACATAAAAGAGCCATGCACGGCGTCAACAAGCATCTTCCAAAGCTGCTCTTTACTGTACTCATCCAAGTTCAAACATTTCACCCATTGACTGCATATATTATGCGGTGGGATAAAAACAGTAAACATAAATCTGCCCAAAACAGCCCAGCAATATTGAGGTTTAAGTTTTTGAAAGCGGCAGTCTACCATGGACCCCATAAAATCAAAATTGAAGAAGTCCCAGAGCCAGAGGTTAAAGCAGGCAGAGTGCTTGTTCACTTCAAAGCAGGCAGCCTCTGCGGCACCGATATGCACTTCTACCGTGGTGACTGGCGATGGATGAAGCGGGGTAGAATCATCGGCCACGACGCTTGGGGTGTGCGCGATGATACGGGCGAACGCGTGGTTATGGTGCCGATTGTTAACTGCGGTCACTGCTACTTCTGCCAGCGTGGATTGCCCACTTATTGTCTACGCGGCAAATTTTACGGCTTAACACGCGACGGCTTCTTTGCTGAGTCTAAAGCTATGCCGCCAAGAGCATTAATCCCCATCCCTGATGGTATTAGCGATGAGGAAGCCGCCGTTTTAGAGCCCGTTGCGTTGGCGCTCCGTGTACTCAACCACCTGCAGCCGAATCTGGGCGACTGGGTCACGGTGGTTGGGCAGGGCGCTATCGGGCTGTTGATGACGCAAATGGCATTGATGAAGGGCTGCCGGGTGATCGCCGTAGATGTGGACGCCGAAAGGTTGGAGCGGGCTAAGAAGTACGGAGCAGACGCAGTAATAGACGCAACTAACGCCGACGTGGCTAAAACGGTGCATAAAATAACTAAGTTTGGCTCTGATCACGTTATCGAAGCCGCTGGCACCGCCAAAACGGTTGAGCAGACGCCGTTTCTGGTGCGTAAAGCCGGCAAAGTAGCGTTAATAGGCGAATCCAAAGGTTACCTCAACTTAGAGGACGCCGACGAAGCAAATTTCTTCACCATGTATATTTCGCCGGTCGAGTACCCAGCCGCCGTCGAGCTAATAGAGCGCCGCCTTGTGGACGTTAAAGGATTAATTACCCACCGTTTTAAACTGGAGGACTTTGAAGCTGCACTTCAAACCGCCGATAACCCAGATAGAAAGGCCCTTAAGATAGTATTAACCCGATAAGCATCCACTCATGGTTTGACCACAAAGTATATCTTTCATTCGGGGAGTGTAAACCCCCAGTCTCATACCCAATTGGTGTATTCTGATGGCTACTGAAGCAGTCATATTCGATTTAGACGGAACAATCACATCATTTAACCTCGACTACAAGGCGCTACGCGGCGAAGTAAGAGAATACCTTCTAAGATCAGGCGTCCCCGCATCTCTGTTCAAAGTTAACGAAAGCGTATTTGAGATGCTACAAGAGGCAGAAATCTACTTTAAAAACAGCAAGTCGCCCCAAGCATTCAAGGAAATCCGCGCTAAGTGTCTATCGATTGCAGAGAAGCACGAGATGGAAGCCGCCGCACTCACCAGCCTGCAACCAGGAGCCGTCGAGGCACTCAAAGAATTAAAGAAAATGAAGCTAAAAATTGGGTTATGCACAACCAGCAGCGAAACCGCCGTTAACTACATCCTGCAGCGCTTCAAAATCTCGGAGTACTTCCAGATCGTTGTTTCTCGCGACAAAGTCAGGAATGTGAAACCCGATACAGAGCAGTTCGAGCTGGCGCTAGACGCCATAGGAGCAAAGCCAGCGACCACAGTTATAGTCGGCGACAGCGCTGCGGACATGCAAAGCGCAAAAGACCTTAAAGCAGTGGCAGTCGGCGTACCCACAGGTTTAGCTACACAAAAACAGCTGCAGACACATGGAGCTAACTACATCATAACCTCGCTGATTGACCTACCGGTTCTAATAAAAAAATTAGATAAAGTTTAGGCGACGACTACTACGCCGTCGTCTCTCTGAACCAATTTACGCTCCCTTATTAGGCGCCGAAGTATCTCGCTGAAAACCTGCTTCGCATCGTCGCCTGAGTGATTGAGCCCGAATAGTTTTGCTGTCTCCGAAATTAATGAATCCTCGCTTATGCCAAGAGCGTACTGCGCCACCGCCTTCATGGCTGCCTCGACTTCTTCTGGTGCAATGTACTGTGCCTTTCGTCGTGATTCGGGCGTGCCCTGTGTCGGGATGCGGATCGGGACTTCTTTTAATCCTGCTGGCCAGAGGAAGCTGCCTTTTATGTTGACTTTCTTTTCGCGGATAAGATTGTTTAATGCTTCTTTGACTGCATGCGAAATCTTTGGGTTAACCTGCTTTATGCCCCATGTTGCGGCTAAGCGTTCGACTGCGTAGTCGAAGTGTACTGGACCCTCGTTTGTGATAAGGTCTGAGAGCATTTTTGTTTGGTTTTCGCGGTTTTCTGGGTAGTGAAACTCGTTTTTGGTTTTAGAGTCAACTGTGGTTTTACCGTTCGCGACTTTAATGTAGGGATTGTAGGTGGCTTTCAGCGGGTGCACCTTGTAGGGGACGGCGAGTTTTTCGACGCCGCCAAAGCTGTTCTTCTGCACATCGGTAACGGGGGCAGTGACGGGTTTCTGTGAGTCGCTTTCTATCTGCTGCTTCTGCGCCTGCTCAATCGCTTCCCTAAGTCGGCGTATTTCGCTGTCTCGCCTTGCAACCCATGCGGGTGCCCAGATGCGGTGGATACGCCAACCAAGTTTCCGCAAGACCTGCTCTCGGAGACGATCGCGGTCGCGTGCACTGCTGCTTGACTGATATGTTGCGCCATCGCATTCTACACCTATGAGGTAGTGACCCTTGTTTACGGGGTCAAGTACGCCTATGTCGATTTTGTAGCCGCTGGATCCGACTTCTGGAGTTATTTGGTAGCCCATCTTTTTGATTTCGTTAGCCACATCTTCGTCGAGTGCAGAGTCGAAGGCGCCCTGTTTATCGTTTGCTTTGTAAGTGTCAGTGCTGTGCTCGGCGTAGTCAAGGTACGTCCGCAGTGTCTGCACACCAAGTGCTTTAGCATCAGGATCAATGTCTGAGCCCTTAATTGAGGTGATGAGCACCACTTTTTCTCTCGCGCGTGTAACAGCCACGTTCAATCTGCGTTCGCCGCCGGCTTTGTTCAGGGGGCCGAAATTCATCGATATGTATCGGTTCTGGTCGTAGCCGTAGCCGACGCTGAAGAATATAACATCGCGTTCATCGCCCTGCACGTTCTCGAGGTTCTTGATGAAGAAGCCTTCAAGACGGTCTTCTTTAAAGAAATGGTCAAATTCCGGCTGCGCTTCGAGTCGGCGGTCAATGGCTTCCTGCACTGCATCCATCTGCGCGATGCTAAAAGTCACCACGCCAAGAGTCTTCTTCGGATAGTTTTTGAAGTGCTCAAACACTAAGTCAGCGACTTTCTCGGCTTCCACAGGGTTATCGCGTTTGCCGCCTCTGTCATACACGCCGTCGGGCACGTACACCAGTTTTACGCCTAAGCTGTCAGTTTGCGCCTTCGCCGCGGGGAAAGTGATCATAGCGCCGTCGTAAAAGCGCTGGTTAGAAAACGCAATTAGATCTTCATGTTTGCTTCTGTAGTGCCACTTAAGCGTCTTAACCGGTAAACCAATGCCTAAGCATTCATCTAGAATACTGTCGAAAACTTCTATGTCATCGTCTGCGAGTTCATCCCAGTCCTTGTCGTCAAGCAAGCTCTTCTGGAAGAACGATGTGGGCGGCAACTGCTTGTTATCACCTGCGACAACGACGGTTTTGCCGCGATAGATTGCACCGATTGCGTCTTCGGGTACAAGCTGTGAGGCTTCGTCAAATAGTACCAAGTCGAATTTGGCTTCTGGCGGCAGGAACTGGCTGACTGATATGGGACTCATCAACAGGCAGGGTTTAAGCTTAACGAGCAAGTTAGGTATCTTTTGCAGTAGCGTTCGTATAGGCATCAGGCGCCGCTTCTTCGCAGCCTCCTTAGATAGTACTGCTGCTTCGGTGTCAGCGGCTTGAATTAGGATATCTTGGGGTTTTCTGCTATTCACCGAGTCTATAACCATACCTGAGGTTAAAGCGATGAGTTCCTGATCGAGCTTTCGGAAGTCAGCGATGAGCTGTTCATGGTTCTCTCTTCGGAACCGACCGAGCTTGGGGTCTTCGTTGTAGAGATTGTTTATCCACTCCTGATAAACACCTTTGCAGAAAGTCGGCTGCAAATCGGCTGCGGGCAACTTGAGTTCCACCAGTTTGGCGAAGAATTGGTCGAGTCCTCGGAGTGCAAAGCGGTTCTTTGTGTCTTTGTAGTCTATCCAAACCTGTAAGTCGTCAACTCGGTCCCTGAGTGATTGTATGCGTTCCTCTATGGCTTTGAGTTCGCAGTCGGTTAGCTTCTGGTTCTGGTAACGCATTTCCGTTTCAAAGCGTCTGCCAAAGTCCGCGAGCACCCTAAGTGAGGCGTCGCGTCTGGCCACTAACTCTGCGCTGGAAGGAGCAGCATCTGGGCCTTTAGCAGCTAATTCAGCATAGGCTTCGGGCACTGGTATATCGCCGAATGCACCCTGAACCTTCACAACCCACTCCAGCACCGACACGATGTCTTGCCAGTCGGTTTGGAGTTCTTGGAAGCGGGCGCCATATTTCTCTTTTAGCTGGGCTTTTTCGCCTACTATCTGTGCTTCTTTCTTGCGGATTTCCTCTGCGTTTTGAAGGTCCCCTATTAGCTGGCTATAATTCTTCGGCTCAGCTTTTGCTGTGGTTAAGGTGTCTTTTGTTACGCTGCAAAGCGGCGTTAGCAGGCGATCTACATCGTTTGCCCACTCCTCAACCAGCAAAAGCTCTGTCTCTGCAAGTGCGCTATTGGACTTCGGCATAACCTGCGGCAGCAAAGCAGCAAATTCCTCCGCTTGGCGCTCCCACTTTTCGATCCCGTCGCGCAGTTCCTCGCCTAAATTTTTAATCATAGGCGAAGGAGCAGCCGATGAAGTAAGCAGTTTAACAAGCGGCTCCGGCACGCTAGTCGCCCATGACAGTTTACGGATTTCCTGGGCGATTGCCGCAGCTTTTTCGGCACCGTTGAAGTCCGTGCGGCTCTTGTGGTAGTAGTGGCCGAGTAGATTCTGGACGGTTTCCGCTGATGACTCGATTTTCTTTTTCAGCTTTAGGACTTTCCGTGCATCGATGAGGTCTTGCAGTACGTCTTTAGGCACTTTTCCGTCGTTGGTAGCTTTGGCAATGCGTTTCTGGTCGTTGCGGTAGTCGCTGTTGAATATTTTGATGCCGTTCTGGTATGGGCCACTATAATTCGCGATTAGAGTGTCCAAGTCGAGGCTGTAGAATTCGTCAGTGTAAGTCTGGTCTAATCTACTTTTTAGCAGACTGTATTCCTGATAGATTTGCCGGGCGTCTGTGATGGTTTCCTGAACCTGCTCGAGGTATTTTGCGTCAAACCATTGCGGCTCCGGTTTATCCTCGGCAAAACACAGAAGTGCCATACGCGAAAGCTGCCTAAGTTGCGTAATTGTTAAGTCGCCGGTGTCTAAACCAAGCAGGGGCGCAAGCTGCCGGGAGATGTCCCCCCATTTTTTCAAAGTCAACTCGGTGTTTTTGACGAATGCCAAGAACTTTTCGCGTTTAGCGAGAAATTCGCCGCCCGCTATGTCTGGAATAAATGAGATTTTGCCTAAAGTTGTTATTGCTTGCTGCAGTTCGCCTGAACGCGACAAAGGTAAGTCGAATATTGCGGGGCTATATCGGTTTAGTAACTCTATGCGGGTTTGCTTTATCCAGTTCATGGTTTCAAGGTAAGCTTTAGCTTCTGTCAGCAGCTTATCCAACGCTTGGCTAGTCATCCATGCCTGCTCAGGTTTGGGGCTTTCAAGCAGCAGTTTGCTGACGTCAAGCAGCCACTGGATGCGGGCGTAGGATTCTGGGGGGAAAACCCCGAGTTTAGCGGAGAAATCCTCTGTTTCCAACTCTAAATCGTGGAGTGACTGGTTGATTGCCTCAAGCGTTGTAAGCAATTCGCTGCGGACTTCAAGGTTGTACTTTTCCGCGCGGTAACCCACCCAAGGAAACTCCTGCTCTTCAACGACTGCCCAGACTTTGCTAAGTTGACTTACGAGTTCTTCGAGTTCACGCATCTTCTGAGGTGTTAAGGTGCCGACTTCTGGTAAACCGACTGGTACGAAGGGGACACGTTCAAGACTTGCTATGGTGCTTAGGACTTCGTATGCGCTTCTCTGCAGGTACTGCCGCTTGCCATGCAGCGCCGCCACATAGCCGTTGAGTGAATCCCGATATTCGGTTAACCGGTCGAATTCGTGGGTGGAGGGTAGCTTGCGGGGTACGAGGTTCTCGTCTAAGCTGCGCTTTAACTCGGCAACGACCTGCTGCTTGTTGGCTTTGCTGCTATGCAACTCGAGGCAGAAGTGAGCTAAACCCACCTCGCTGAGGCGTTTATAAACCACTTCAAGCGCAGCCATTTTATCACTGACAAACAGTACAGATTTACCGTTAGCTATGCATTCCGCGATCATGTTGGCGATTGTTTGGCTTTTACCTGTTCCCGGCGGACCCTTCATGACAAAGCTCTGGCCGCGCAGGGCATACTCTATTGATACACGTTGGCTGCTGTCGGCGTCGAGCACCTGATAGGTTTTGGCGGGGTGCTCAATTTTGTCAACGTCCTTCTCGTCTGGAAGCCCTGACACAATCAGGTTATCTTCTTTTAATCCCGCAATAGCCCTGATGATAGGATTCTGTGTAACCAGCTGCGCGTTAGCTTCAAGATCCTTGTAGATGACTAGTTTCTGGAAGCTGAATAACCCGAGGTCTGTTGAGGCTTCGGTTTTCCATTTCAACTCAGCAACAGCAGCCTCAACCTGTGTATAGTAATCGGAGAGTTTAGCTTCATCCCACTCCTCAGGAAGGGGCGGCAACTCAATCCTGAAATCGTTGTGCAGTTTAGCCTGTAGAGCGGGGTTCAGGACAGCTTCATCCTCCACAGGCGGCAAGGTAATACTGTATGGTGCGCGGATTGATTCTTTGCCCAGCTCCAGCGGAACCAGAATCAGTGGAGACTGCACGGCTTCTTTGGTTTCTGAGTCAACCCAGTTTAGTGTGCCGAAAGCTGCATACAGGATGCGTACACCGCGTTCACGGTAATCAAGTGATGAGCGGCGTTCGAGCAGTTTTATGGCGCGTTCGAGTTCTTGGCGGTTTAGGCTACCGCAGACAAGCTGGTTCGCAGTCGGCTTCTTGGGCTGCTCTTCCACTGTAGCTGCTTTAACTGGTTCTTTCGCCACTCTAGCCTCGGGTTGTTCCTTCGCCTTGGCTTTTGCTTTGCTTCGGGATTTCGTCTTTTCAGGCGCTTCTTTCTCGGTCTTCGCCGGCTTTTTCTCTTCGGGGGGCAGGTAAAACTCCAGCCGGCCTTTTTTAACTACGAGGGTATCAAAGATTTTTTGGGAATCGGGCTGTGTGATTGTTAGGTTTCCCCGTTTACCTTTCTTAAAATAGAGCAGATTGTTCTTTTTGGAAAGGTCGATGAGTCTGGATTTCCAGTCTTCGACTCGCTTCATAGCTGAAGAAGTTAAAGTGAAATCTGTTTGTTCAGTCATGAAATGGCACATCCACGCGAGATACAGTAGTGGTATTGTCACAATCATTCTTTAATACTTACGGTAATTCCCCTGTAATTTCGGCGGCCAGCCAATATGTAAAAAAACACAGGGAAATGTTAAAATTTTAATATTATGAATGTTAGATTGCGTCTTTGACGACACCAAGCACACCGTCAGTGCCGACTCTGCGTATGTCAAGTACTTCTGGCTTCAAGCCAGCGTTCCGCAGTTTCTCCGATAATTTGTCGCCGTCTCCGCATGTATCCAGAATTACGAAGCCCCTAACGCCGCTAAACATATTGGCGAAGGCTTCTTCATCCATTCCTTGCTTCAGCAGTAATGGTTTCATGTCTTCGAAGAATTCTATCATGCCGGGCCCCATGAACATTAAGTTATGGTCGGGATCAATGGTGTTTACAGTACCCTTGCCGCCAAGCTGGCAGTCAACACAGTTAACCGCGTCAATTTTGGATAAGCCGTACTCGTCTGCGAGTTTTTTCATTTCCTTATTGGGCCCTAAGCATAGGTCGCCGTATACGAGCACGATTTTGCCCTTGAACCTTTTCTTAGTGTGCTCAATAACCTTGCGCAGGTTGGATTCTAGTAAACCATAGTCTACATGGAAGTTTTTGCTTACAAACACCAGTTCCGAATCCAGTTTGCCCTGTGCTTTAAGTTGCTGGAGCTCGCGTTTCAACACGCTGCATGAAACAATGCAAATCGGCTGTTTTTGATCCATAGAATCTGGCTCTAGAGTGGAACTGTGAAGCGCCAAATTAAACCTGCCTATCCAGTTGCGTATGTGAAGAGAAGTAACGGATAATTCTATTGCCTGAGGGTTCGATTGAGAAAGCGTATGATGAGCCGTATTTCTGCTTGCGGATCGCATGTTTCTCTATCAAGAAGGATAGGGCTTCTTCGAGTTCAAGCTGTTCTAAACAACTGGCGGTATTTGTGATTTCGGAGAGTTTTAGGGGGTGCTGGGTGGCTGATAGTATTTGTAGGATTGATAGATAGTTTTCCAGCTTGGAACCTTTCAAACCGTCACCCTACCGGATTACTTGATTAGCGTATACATAGCGTTGCCTCTATATATTCGTCGTTTTCTTGACGCGATTAACAGCCGACAGGTCTATGGTTGCTACCGAATTAATAGAGGCAAAAGACACATAAGGTACACCCATTCCCCGTCAACCAGCAATTCCGCATGTAGCCTAGGCCGCGTTGATTTGAAGAAGTACCAGATAATAAAAGATTCATACCCTACGCCGAATGCAAGTGTTGCCAAGTAATGACTAAAGACGCCGTTTAGCAGGCAATATGATAGCCACAGCACAAATGAAAGGTTTATGCCAAATAGCAGCGTTTTGGTTTTTTTCAGCCCTAACGATACGGGTATGGTTTTTATGCCTGAAACGCGGTCTCCAGTTACGTCTAATGAATCGAAGATAATAGTGTTAACCAAGATCTGTGTGAACACATAGAAGAAGACTAGGAGCTCCTTGTAGAGGGGGATAGTGTTTGTTGAGGCGGGTAAAAATGCAGCTGTGATTCCCCAGCTTAACGCGACAACTAAGCTTTTTACGCCTACGACTTCTTTTAGTCGAGGGATTGGTTTTGTGATTTTTATGCTGTAAATGATGCCGATTATTAAAGGGGAAATCAGGATAAGTAATGCGTAGGCGCCGTTTTGGATGCCTATTAGTATGCTGGTAATCATGCTGGTTAGTGAAAGGATGAGGTAGGGTTTTGTTTTTTTAGGTGAATTTTGGTGTCTGTTGATGGCGTCTTCTTTGCTGTCTGTAGCCATGTTTAAACTGTAGACGGATAGGGTAATCAGGAAAGCTGCAAAAAGTAGGGGCAGGGAGATTTCGACTTCGTATAGGAAGCAGGCGAAGACAAAAACGAGTGCGCCGTTTAGAGCTAAGAAAACGGAGTTTGAAAAGACGAAATTGACAATTCTGTTTAGCGCGTCGGCGGTTTTCGGCTTCATTTCAACCAAATTTCACCCTTTCAGCCTTTTGTAGGTACATTCTGAAAATGTCTTCGCCTAAACTTAGCGCCTTAGGATTTGTCGATACCAAGTCGGTTGTGTAATCGTATTCGCCGTTTAAGTTAAACAGACCCAAAGAGAGTATGCCTTCGGTGACTGTTAATGCGATTTTTAGGTCATCGATTATGTAGATTCTCAGTTGACCGTCTGTGAGGTATTTTTGGAAGAGTTCGCCGTCGCGGGTGGTGATTGCGCTTTCGAATGTTTTGTTGAAGACTTCGTTTGTTACCACTAGCTCCATTGTTCCGCCCGAGTTGAGTACATGCTTGAATACGCCGACGAAGTCAGGGTGAAAGATCGGTGAGGTGCCTACGGCCCTTTTCGTATTCGCCATCATCTTTAGGAAGGTATCGTGGACTTTTCCCAGTTCACTGCTTTGGCTTTTTATTAACTGTGCATCTTGAAGGGCGCCTAGTCTGTATAGTAAACTTTTAGGGAGCGGTGTTACGTTGTGGTTGAGCCAGAAATCTTTGAATTTCTCCATAACCTGCGCGGCGGTGTAGGAGTCTTCGCATAATTGTGCTTCTATGCGCCCAAGTGATGATAAGCTGTATGTGCCTGCGGTTTTTGTTGTTAAGTTGAGTTTTTCGAATTCTTTTAGCACATGCAGGATGGTTGTTTCTGTGCTGTCTATTTCAGCTTTTAAGTCGGAGAGTCTTTTATCGCTTCTTAGTAGACTTAGCAGCACTTGCTGTTTTAGCTCTGATCTAAGCAGCGCTATGTACTCCAATTTCTGATCCCCAAGATAGAGACTACTCGCATGATACTATATTTAAGTCTTAAGACAATTCAGACAGCCAAAGTAAAAATTGCTCAATTTAGGCAATTTTGCTAAATATTGGCAAACCTTATATTATGACCTCGCAATATGTGGATGAGACTTATTAATGAGCAATCTAAGCAACATGCCGCCGAACAGGAAAGGATGCGTAATAAAATGTGAATGCGGGCACGAAATCCCAGTCATTCCAGACGCAAAAGCGGTCGGCAGCGAAATAGATTCGCATATTGAAGAGCACCGAAGAAAACAGAAAACTAAAGCGGCAGCTGAAAAAGCCGCTAAACGTGTCCATGATCACTTGTTCACGGAGCTTTTCGACAAAATCGCTGAAGAATAAGTTTTTCTTAACCAAAAAGTAAAGTTAAAAAGGAGTCTATAGTGGTTTGAAGCAGTATCGCTGCCAACTGGGCCACTGCTGCGGTTGACTGCATGTGCCGAAATCCACCTGTAAACTCATACCGATCTTAAGCTGATCATGCGGTACACCCTGAATCATACCGGGGATTCGCACGCCGCCCGCAAGCTCAACGATGCCGACTGCGTATGGTGTTAGGTTCTGGAATTGCTGGGGCGCCACGTTGATGATTGTGTAAGTGACGAGTTTTGCTTTGCTGGAGATGTTTATCCAGCTGAATTTGTCGGCTCCGCATTTGTCACAGTAGGGACGCGGGGGCAAGTGGACTTTTTTGCATTTTTGGCAGATGCCGCCCATCAGTTTGCCCTGCTGTAGGAACTTGTAGAATTGCTCGATAGTGAATGGCTCAACTGGTGAGGTTACATAGATTGGTGTTGGGGTGCTCATTATTGGTCTCTCCGATAAATGTGAACTGCGGCTGTAGCGCCAGAGCCGCCGATGTTATGTGTTAAACCGATTTTGGCGTCTTTAACTTGGCGCTTATCGGCTTGGTCAGTTAGTTGTAGGTACATTTCGTATGCTTGGGCGGGTCCTGTTGCTCCAACTGGGTGACCTTTGGATTTCAAGCCGCCGCTGGTGTTAACTGGGATTGCTCCGCCAAGTGACGTTGCGCCGCTGTCAACGAGTTTACCGCCTTCGCCGACGCCGCAGAATCCGAGGTCTTCGTAGGCGATGAGTTCAGCGATGGTGAAGCAGTCATGGACTTCGGCGAGGTTCACCTGCTCTGGTGTTACTCCAGCCATTTCGTAGGCTGCTTTAGAGGCGAGCCTTGTGGATTTCAGCGAGGTTAAGCTATCGCGTTCGTAGAGTCCGATGGCGTCGGTTGCCTGTCCGCTGCCGATAATGTGGACGGGTTGGTCTGTGTATTTAGCGGCGAGTTCGGGTTTGGTTAGTATGATGCAGCTTGCACCATCTGAGATAAGGCTGCAGTCATAGAGTTTAAGCGGCCACGCTACATACTTTGAACCCAATACTGTTTCAACTAAGACCTCTTTTTGCATGTGTGCCTTGGGGTTAAGGGTGCCATGGTGGTGATTTTTTGAGGCGATTTTAGCGAGGTGCTGCTCAGTCGTGCCATACTGGTTCATGTGGGCGGTAGCCATCATGGCGAATAAACCGGGAAATGTGATGCCATGGAATTGCTCAAATGGGTAGTCTGCTGCCATGGCAAGGTACTCTGTGACTTCTGCCGTGGTGCGGTGAGTCATTTTTTCTACGCCTCCGACGATTACTACGTCGCTTAAGCCTGAGAGGACCGCGTAGATTCCTGTGCGTAGGGCTGCGCCTGAGCTTCCGCATGCTGCTTCCACGCGGGTTGCTGCGACGCCACGTAGGCCGATCCAGTCAGCAATTGTTGCGCCCATGTGACCTTGGTGCTCGTATGATTCACCCATGTGGCCAATGAACATTGCTTTAACGTCCTGTTTTGGATCCAGTTTGGGGCAGCGGCTGAAAGCTTCCGTTGCTGCCTGACCAAATATTTCTCGTCCAAGCAGACCGTCGTGTTTGCCGAATTTAGACATGCCAGCGCCGATTATGCTGACTAGTGGTTTCCCATTCAATCCCATTATTCCCTCTGTAACCATACAGTGATGGCGCGGAATAATAAAAACTATACAAGTGCTACTTGCTTGATGCTTCAGTGTGACTTGAGGGTTTGTCGCAGAGCAGCAGTACGTTATATGAACGTTTGAGTTTCTCAGCGAACGTTTGCGCCGCGTTGAGGTCGTCTTGGTTTGGGCGTCCTTTTGAGATGCCGCCGACGACTTTATTGAAGAGAAAAGTGTCATAGCCAGCACAGTTGAATTCGTCGAGGATGTTGTAGCCTTTCAATTCGAGTTTTCGGCGCAGATTCTTGTGGAATCCCTGCATTTTGCCTTCTTCGCCGCTGGTTGAGAAGATGAAGACAGTTTTGTTGTTGCCATGCGGCAGTTTGTCAGCTAATTTGAGAATACTTCCGTGGTGCTTGCCGAAGTATATTCCTGAGCCGAACCCGACTAAGCTGTAGCCCTCGACTTCGGAGGGATCAACTTCTTGAGGGTTTTTTATTTCTGCACCCAAGGTTTGGGCGATCACTTGGGCTACTTTTTGGGTGTTATTATGATGATATGATTGGCAGACAAGTAAGGCTCTCAAACAACTCACGCTTCGCTGGGATATTCATTAACTAACCTAATTAAGCCTAGCTTAATCGTCAGTGTCTTTTTTTGGGCGTTAGATGCCCGTGTTTTACTATCAATATGCCTGCAAAAAGTACAGCTGTTGCACATGCTGCCGTTATAAGTGTTAGTTCTGGGATTGGTGTCGGCGTTGGGGTGGCAGTAAAATCTGGGCCATGTGTTTATTGTGAAAACTACTTCGTGTGTGCTATGAGTATAGCTGAAATACAGCGCCCAAGCCTCGCCTACAGATGTAACTGTAAAGCTGGTTGATACTCCATCTATTGTAGCCTTAATCTTTGAGGCGTCCTCTGTCAGGCCCTTTGGAACATAGATTACGGCATACCCAGTTGTTCCAGATGCTCCGTTCACTGAGAAGCTAAGCCTGTTTGTCAGTAAATCGAAGGCTAACTTGGAGACAGCTGAGTTTGAATTAACCGAGAAAACGCTCCCATAATTGGGTTGAATGACGTTTGCCAGTGCTGTTTGGGCTGTATAGTTTGAGTTGCCTAAGTATGTGGCGTTTATGACGTAGCTGCCAGTGGGCATTATCCAGGGTGTTGTGAAGCTGCCGTCGGCTGCGGTATATACAGTGGCGATTTCGTGCCATGTAGCGTTCGGGTTATCTGCATAGGAGAGCAAGACTGGCGCTGACGGGATAGCTTCATAGTTTGCGGTTAGGTTTCCCGTGATTAGGACTTTATAAACGTCTGAGGTTGGATCCTCAATGCAGCCGACAAACAACCGTGAAACGCTTGGGCCGTTTGATACAGATTGAGGTATAGAAGAGCTACCTGAACCAGAAGCGTAAATACAGAGAACAAAGTCCTCAGAATAAAATACTTGCGAGTTTAAATTGACGGGAAAATCCATACTGCCGATTCCGCAGGTAAAAATTGTGTAGCCTTCGGCGGGGTATTCGTCGTGGAAGGTGATGTATTGGCTGGCGTTGTGCACTGCAACCAGCCAGTAGACGCCAGCGTTCAGGTGCAAGATCTGGGGGAAGCCTGCGGTGTTCCATACGTCGTTGCTGCCGCCCGCCTTGCCAGTGAAGGTTCCTGTTTCAGTTTGCCCAATAAGTGCGCCGACTGCTCCGTTGTTATCGCTGTAGATTGCATATCGGTAGATGTAGCGGTCGTCTGGTTCGGTTGGGCTATTTCCGCCGTCCATCAGGCACGACAGGGAGGTGATGTCTGCTGGTCCGTTTAGGGTGAAGCGTGAGCCGTGGGCGTCGTATTGCAGCCCGCTTCCGATACCTTGCGTAGTGTAGTAGGGGTAACCCAATACACATGCATCCGATGCGAGACAAAGGGGTAACACAGTCGAAACCACGCCGCATAGAAAAACGCAAAGTAAAAGCGTAACTTTAACTCGGCTACTCATTTGATTCACGCCGCTAAATTGGGAAGCAGCTGGTTGTGCTTATGGTTTGCGCTCAGAACCCAAATTGAAAAACATTTGCAGAAACTAACAAACCTGAGTGTACTACTCGCAGGTCCATAACATATTGTTTATGTGCATAAAAGTTACCGATGTCTTGGCAGCAAAAATTCTGGTATTGAAATTTGTAGCTGGTTTATTGTGCTTTTTAAGACCATGACAGAGACCAAACTCGGTACGTCATTCACTGAATCTATAGCTGTTTACCTATCTGCTCTATTAGCAGTTCTATGCACAAACCGTAGAGGGGGGTATCTAAACCGTTTGATAGGGAGGGAGTCATAACTCTGAGCCGTGCAGTTATATTTTGGCGTTTTATATAAAGCGGCTAATCAGGGCAACCTGCATCAATATATCCTTCGGACGACATCTTTGTTTTTCAACTGTCTAAAAGTTCATCAGCTGCGAGCTTTCATATTAGACAATCGTCAAATTAAGCCCCAAATCTTTTAAACAAAACCCCCGCAGTATATGGCGGAGATTACCTGTGCCAACAGCATATGTCTTAGTAAATACTGAAACAGGCTGCGAGTTTGATGTTGTTCGTGAATTGAAAAAACTAGAAGGCGTCCAAGAAGCGTCGGCGGTATACGGCGCCTACGATATAGTTGTAAAAGTATCCTCGGAGTCGCCTGAAGCTCTAAAGCGCCTAATCACTTGGCAGATAAGAAAACTGGGCAAAGTAAGAGCCACTTTAACTAACATAATATATGAAAAAAACGGCGCTTAACCCAAAAAAGTGGTTAAAAGTTTAGGCTTTCTGCGCTACGATCATGGCGTGTGCTATATCGTAGGGGTCTAACTCTACTATTTCTTTAACGTCGTAACCACGTCTACGCAGAACCTGAGCTTCCTGCTTGTAAACATCCTGCGGAGACATTGTAACGTCGATACTTTGCGATTTGCAGGCGAGCATAACCCAGCCGCCTTGTTTTAGAAATACGTCGGCGTTGTCCGATAGCAGTTTTGCCTGTTCCGGTTGGGCGACGTCGCAGTAAACCATGTCAACTTTGCCTGAGATGAACATGGCGTAGCGTTCGGGCATGCGGGCGTCCTCAAGCATAGGTGTAATGTTTGGCCTGAACTGCGCAACGTTATTGACTAAATCACGTAGGCTACGCTGCGCGAATTCCACACAGTAAACATGCCCTGTTTCGCCTACAATATCTGAAACGTGGCTGGGTGTAGTTCCTGAAGCTGCACCTAAATAGAGAACTTTAGAGCCCTCCTCAACAGGCACCGTTTGTAGACCCTTTATGATTGCCCCCGCGAGTTTACTGCGGAAAGCATCCCATACACGGTACTCTACACCCTTGAATTTGACAAGTCGTTCACCGTAAACGTTCCTGCCGGGGGTTAAGTTTTTTGTTCCCAGCCGTTTAGCGCCGTCTTCAAGAACTACATTATAGATTTCTTTGAAGACTGGATGCGGCTTAACTCTCAGACCCACGTCTGTCCTGTCCTCTGTTTTGACCGCCGCCGCTTCCGCCGCGTCTGTCTCGTCGATCTCGTCCGCCGCCTCCGTGTCCACCGAAGCGTTTGTTGCCTCCTCCGCCGCCAAAACGTTTGGGTCCGCGGTCGCGTGGCTTAAAGCCTCCTCCGCTGCCTTCACGTCTTGGGGGTCTATCGAAGCGTCTTTCGCCGCCTTCACGGTAGCCGAAGCCGCCTTCTCTGCGTTCGAAGCCTTCACGTTTCTCTTTGGGTTTAGGCTCTTTTGGCGGTGGTGCTTCTTTGTATTTCTCGCGGATTTCCTCAATGCGTTTAGCGATGTCTTCTTTGAGTTCGTCGCCAATGTAGTGGCCTTCTCCGAATGCGTCGGCTCGGGCTGCAATGGCGAGTTTACCGGCGATAACGCGGGCTATCTTTCCACGCTGCCACCGTTTTGCATCATGCAGTAGGGTGTGCTGGAAGATTAAACCGTGTTTAGGTGGGCGTGCACCGGTTTTCAGTGAGCGGAATAATGCTTTTTCTGCGCCTAGGACCTGTATTGTGCTTGCTGGTCTCATGGCGAGGTTTTGTAAGCCGCCTGCGAGAGATATCATGCGTGCGCCGAGGAGTGCTCCCGCGACTGCTTTAACGTTAGGCGCCATCTCCTCCATGGTGCGTTCGACGTATTCCTCCATGCTTTTGCGTAACTCGTAGAATGTGAGTACGTCTTTAGCGAGCTGTTGTACCTGTGCTAGGTCAGAGTCTGAAACGTCCGCGCCCATGGATGATTCTGCTGCTTTTACAAGGAATTCTGTGCGTTCTTTAGGTATGTTTTCTGCTTCCAAGTTTTCAGCAGTAAAGCTGTCTCGGTTGCCCAGTTTTACAATTAGTCTTGCGTAGGTTTCGTGTTTCTCGACTAAGCGATCCATTTCTGGGAAGTAGATGCCGTACCATTCGCGTAGTCTGCCCATGAACAGGTTGACTGTCTGGTCGAGGCTATCAAGGGTTTGGATACCCTGTGAAACGATGAGGTCACGTTTGCCTGTTGCCCCTTTGATGCGTAGTTTGGATAGTTCCATGCTTACGTTGCGGTTCCAGATATCGAGTTCCGGCTGGTTTGCTACGAAGCCTGATTCAACTGCGACTTCGCTCATGCGGGAACTGTGCACTGCCGCTTGGGCGGGTGTAGCTACTTCAACGGTGACTTTAAGTTTCTTCTGTGCTTCCTCGGCGACCTTGCCGTTCTGGAAAACGAAAACGTCGTAACCCGCGTTTTTTAGTAATGTTATTAATGATGTTGTTTGGTCTGATAATTTACCCGATTCGGACCTTAGCAGGCTTTTTGCTGCTGCCTGCGGTTTTTTCGGAAACAGCGCCTTCTCTACTAAGCTGTTATTTTCGTCGAAGGCTGCAACACCGAATGGGAACTGTACAATGAAAGCTTTCATCTCTATATGCCCCAGTAAACGTATGTATCTTCAACACTTTGGGTTAATAAAGAAATTGTTAGTCTTCTGCCAGATTAATATGTCCTTAGCGGTTAAGTCTATATCTTTTACATAGATTTTGGCTTCATAAGCTATTATAAAGACGTTCACCGACCAATATCAGCCTTGGACTAAATGGAGAGTTAAAGACTACTTGAATTCGACAAATGAGCAAGAGCTGATATACAAGCTTGAACAAAAAATCGAAGAATTAACTAAAGAAAATGAAGGTTTAAGGTTACAGGACCAAAAAAGTGGAGTTTATGCAAAGTACCTTGATCACGTGCCCTCGCCAGTAATGGCTATAGATACGGATTACGCGGTTACTTTTATGAATAAATTCGGTGCAAAACTAGTAGGCGAAACCGTTACATCTGTTGTAGGTAAAAAATGCTATGACTTATTCAAAACCAACGATTGCCACACAGAGAGATGCGCTTGTCGCCGCGCAATGAAAGAGCGAGCTACAGTAGCTGCCCAGACAACAGCGCGCCCTAAAAACCTTCAGATACCAATTCAATACGTAGGCCGCCCCATTTACGACAAGAGTAAAAATGTAGTTGGAGCAGTCGAAATAGTAACGGACATAACACGCATAACCGACATAATCTCCAAAGCCACGTTAGCATCAAAGAATGTTGTCGCTATAGCAGATAACGTTAATGCGCAATGCAAGAAAATGGCTGAACTAGGCGAAAAAACAGCTCAGGTAGCAGCTCAAATGAACATGGGCATGCAGCAAGTAATCACCGCTGCTCAGCAAGTATCAACAGGCTCACAGAAACTCGCAGAGTTAAGTCAAAGTACCGCTAAACAGACTGAAAACCTCAAAAAGATTATGGACGCCGCAGGCAACAGCGTTAGGCACACCAGCCAAATCGCTGATGAAGCAACCAGAAAAGCGCTTGAAGCAAACAACAAAGGACAAAAAGGTATACTTGCCATAAACAGCATCCAAACCGACATCACCAAAGTGGCTTTAGCCGTGGGAAACATGATTAACGCCGTTGACAAAGTCGGTGAACTTGCCAACTCTGTTTCTGACATCGCCGGTCAAACTAACATGCTTGCGCTTAACGCGGCTATTGAAGCTGCACGGGCAGGTGAAGCAGGACGCGGATTCGCCGTAGTCGCAGACGCAGTAAAAGGTCTAGCGGGGCAATCTAAGGAAGCTGCAGGGGGAGCTATCACGCTCGTTAAGGGCATTAAGGATTCGGGAACGGAAACGAGCAGAATCACAGCCGCCTCAAAGAAGGGAGCAGAGGACAGTTCAGCAGTTATCCAAGGCGCCATCCAAGAAACCGAAGGCATAGCCAAGATAATGGAGAAGACTAACACGGAAATATTGGCTCTGCAATCCAACATCGAAGGCGGATTAAGGGCGCTCAGTGAAGTTATGAACGCCATTGAAGAAGTTTCAAGTATAGCTGAGCAGAGTTCGTCAGCTTCTGAGGAGACCAGTAACGCTATTGAGGAGCAAGCCGCCGCGTCTGAGCAGCTAAAAGCAATAGCTAATGATGTAAAGAATGCCGCTTCGGTCGCCGCTAAAGAGGCGGAACGCACGAAGCAGGAAGCGGAAACCCTAATCCAGCAGCTAATAGAAACCAGCCAGTAAAGCAGCGGCTTAGCAGCCGAGTTTTACTTTTCTATTTTTTGCTTTTTTACGTATTGGTTTTCAAACATAATTAATCCGTCTTGACGTTACCCTTAAAATTTAGTACCCGCGCCAATCACTGATTGGAAAGTTTACTCTTAGAAGCCGTTAACTCAAGAATTTTTTTAACAACATCAATACCCGAAACTACCCCAATCAGCTTGTCCTCTTCGTCAACAACAAACACATGGTCTTCCTCGTTTTCCATCATTAAGCGAGCAACAGCCTCCAAGCTTATATCCGCCCTGATCAGAGTAGGCTGATGAATTATACTTTCAGGAAGCTCTGCATCCTGCTGCCTCACATCTATGTATCCGAGGTCTTCCAAGATAACTACACCCACTGCTTTGCTGTCTTCGTCGATTACAGGCATCACTCTTAAGTTATGCTCTTCAAAGGTTTCCACAGCCGCCTTAACGGTTGTCCCTTTGTATAGCACATAGGGGTTGCGAGTCATGAATTCAGCAGCGTCAGTTGCCTTTAGCTCGTCTGGAACAACCTTCTGCCCCCTCAGGTAGAACCGCTCCAGCGCTAACCCTTCAGTTTTCAGTTTTGTACGTGGCTGCAGAGGGTAGAATGATGCTTTACCTGAGATAACGTAGCTTATACCGCTTGCTAACAGCGCGGGTATGGCAAAAACGCCGCCGAGTGTTTCAACCACGAACGCCACTGGCGTCAAAAGGACCTTGTGGGTTCCAGCGAGCAAAGCAGCCATGCCAACAGCCATAAACATGACTGCTAAGTTCACGCTAAAAACCTGCGAAAAGATGTAGCCTAAACCCGCGCCGATCACGATTGTTGGGAAGAATAAGCCGCCGCTTCCACCCCAATTAAGAGTGGTTGTAGTGATGAAGGTTTTTAGTAATATAATCGCGATTAGGACAGCTATGCTGAAGCCTGCTCCACTAATAAGCGCGTTAACGAAGTGTAAGCCGACACCGATCGAGTAGATAGAGATTAATCCTGAAGCTGCAATCGATAATGCACATAGCGAAACAACCACGGCGTCTCCGTATTTTGTCCTCAGCTTCGCGCCAAGCTGGCCTGTATAATTGAAGGTTTTAGTAAAGAAAACCGCGTATAAACCGCATATTGCGCCAAGCAGAAGTGAAAGCCCAATAACATCCAACGTTAACGCCGGCGACGCTATGGCGCCAAAGATCGGTTCCGCACCAAGAAGCGCTACCGAAAGCAGATAAGCAGGTATTGATGAGATTATGGCTTCTATGAAGGTTTCGTGGTCCAAGTCGTTCTTGTAGGGGATCTCAAGAGCAAACAATATGCCGGTAAGCGGCGTACGGAAAGTCGCGGCTAAACCCGCTGCTGCTCCGGCAACAAAGAGTCTGCGGCGAAAATCTGATCGCACTTTTAGGTGTTTAGCTATCTGGGATGCTACTCCGCCGCCTGCAAGCAAGCTTGGCCCTTCAGGTCCTGCGCTGCCGCCTAACCCGATGGTTAACATGCCGGCGATCGGTTTTATTACGGTGTCACGGAAGCTTACTTCGCCGTTTGTTAAGTGGTAGGCTTCAAGCACGGTGTGCGTTCCTGACCCAGTGGTTTTTGTTTTTGCGAATCGTTTAACCAGAAAATACGATACGCCCACGGCTGCGAAGGCCAACGGGATTACTAGGAATAATGAAAAGCCGATTGTGCCAATTGTAAAAGCCCATAGCTGCGTGTATACAACGTATAATGCGATGGCGAGGGCTGCTGAAACGAGTCCCGTGGCGGCGACTAATACGTAGTAGGTGATGCTATCGCTGAGTTTGCTCATTTTTGCGTTTTCGGGAACAAAGGCGTCGGATGAAGAGTTATAAATGTATTGAACAGATGTAGAGAAATCGGATTAAAACTGACTAAGATACATATTTGATCTGTGACTCTTCAGCCCTAGGCGTGCGCGAAGCCTGTTTATTCAGCGGGTTATAAAAAAGTTAATAGAATAGCCTATAAATTATTTGCACTCAAGGATGGACAAGCATATATACGAATACAAGGCACCCCCCAATGCATCCGGCAAAAAAGTAGTTGTCGGGCTAATCCAAACCAGCGTTTCAGAAGACTTAGCGGCTAACATGGAAAAAACCCAGCGGAGAATAGAGGAAGCCGCAGCACGGGGCGCAAAGATCATCTGTCTGCAGGAGCTTTACCGTTCACGCTACTTCCCCCAAGAGGAAAACGTTGATGTAACGGCGCTCACAGAATCCATCCCGGGCACCTCAACAGATGCTTTTTCGGCGCTTGCAAAGAAGCTTGGGGTCGTTATAGTTGCTCCGATTTACGAGAAGAACCCGAACGGTAAAAACTATAACACCGCCGTAGTCGTCGACGCCGACGGGCAAATCGCAGGCATATACCGTAAGGCGCATATCCCATACGACCCGTACTTCTACGAGAAAGATTACTTTGCAGCAGGAGAGGAACCTTACAGAGCCATAGAGACAAAGTACGCGCGTATCGGCGTGTTGATCTGCTATGACCAGTGGTTCCCTGAACCCGCACGCATCAACGCGCTTGACGGGGCACAGATCATTTTTTACCCCACCGCTATCGGCTACATTAAAGGTCACACGTCGGCTGACGGCGACTGGCATGACGCTTGGCGAACAGTGCAGCGTGCTCACGCGATTGCTAACGGTGTTCACGTGGCGGCTGTTAACCGCGTCGGCGAGGAGGGTTGGCTTGAGTTCTGGGGCGGCAGCTTCGTCTGTGACAGCTTCGGTAAAGTCCTCGCAGAAGCCGATACCGATAAAGAAGCAGTCGTGGTGGCGGAGCTGGATTTATCGCATAATGAGCGTATCAAGGAAGGCTGGGGTTTTCTACGCAACCGACGCCCAGACACCTACAGTCCGCTCACTGAGAAGGTTAAGGAGGGCCAGAGATGAGCTGCGCCCGCGAGCAAGGCTTTAGTATGCCCGCCGAGTGGCAGCCTCACAGCGCGATTTGGCTGGCGTGGCCCTATGACCCGACAACTTTCCCCGACCGTGTACCCAAAGTAGAAGCTACCTACGTACAGATCGTTAAGGAAATCCACACAAGCGAAGACGTGAATATCTTTGTAATCGATGAGCCGACAAAGAAGAAGGCCGCAAAAATGTTCCAGGAAGCGGGAATCGACATGGGTAAAGTGCGCATCTGGGTAGCTGACTACGCAGACGTATGGTTCCGCGATTACGGCCCAATCTTTGTCAAGAACCCAAAGCATGAGTTGGCGATGATACATTGGGACTTCAACAGTTGGGGCGATAAATATGAAACCCTGCTAAAAGACAAAGAGATTCCCGACGTCATCAACAGGGACCTTAAAATAAAGTGCTTTAAGCCCGGTATCGTGTTGGAGGGCGGCTCAATAGACGTCAACGGCGAAGGCACCTTATTGACTACCGAGCAGTGTCTGCTGAACAGCAACCGTAACCCCCACCTTAAAAAGCAGGATATTGAGCGTTACCTTTCTGAGTTTTTAGGGGTGCGGCATTTTATCTGGCTTAAACGTGGCATCCTCGGCGACGATACGGACGGCCACATCGACGATTTGGCGCGGTTCGTCAACCCATCTACTGTTGTGTGTGCTTTTGAGGATAACGTAGATGATGCCGATTATGAGGCGCTGAAAGAAAATTATGATTTGCTCTGTAAATCAACCGACCAAGACGGTAAACCGTTGCGGATAATCAAGCTGCCGATGCCTAAAGTGGAGAGCGACGAAGGCTACAGATTGCCCGCGAGCTACACCAACTTCTACATAGGCAACACCAAGGTGCTGGTACCCGTATTTGACCACCCAAACGACGCGAAGGCGCTTGCGATATTGCAGGAGCTGTTTCCAACCCGTAAAGTCGTTGGAATCTGCTGCAAAGACCTTGTGTATGGCTTCGGTACGCTGCATTGTATTAGCCAGCAGCAGCCCCGCTCCGCCTAAGCCTTGATTCGTTCAACACTTTTCTTTCGATTTTATTTTTAGTTAACTTTAAAGTCTCCAGTTGAAATATAGGTAGGTCTCCACGAAAAATGTGGAAGCAGGGATGAAGGGGTATGGTTAGTCAGCAGCCACAGAGAAGCCGCGGTGTAAATGTGCTAAAAGCCGTTTCGTCACCGCTTAGGCTGCAGCTACTACACCTGCTAGTCGATAAAAGCGCGCTCTCCTACACTGAACTTATGACTGAATTGAAGATGAATCCGAGCCGCGACGCAGGCAGATTCGCTTACCACCTTAAATTCATGCTTAAAGCAGGCCTCGTCGAAGCGGATGTGGAAGCAAAAAAGTATTACTTAACCGACTTGGGCAAGATGGTTCTCGATGTGGCGGACCGCGTGGAGAAGAAGGCGGTTAAGCCGCATGGCATGATGGTTCGTACTTCGCATTTGACGCTGGAAGAGTTTGACGCTAATAAAATCGCTAACTCACTCATCCGAGAGGCAAAGGTGCCTGCGGAGTTAGCTCAGAAGGCGGCTAAAGAAACTGAGAAACGCCTTGTGAAATCGAAAACTAAGTATATTACGGCGCCGCTTATCCGCGAAGTAGTTAACGGCATACTCGTCGAGAAAGGCTACGAGGAATATCGGCATAAACTCACCCGCGTCGGCATGCCCATCCATGAAGTGACTGCGCTGCTTGAATCTAAAGAAGCCCCGCTTGACGCTTCCTCAGCTATAGAGAAAGCGGGCAAAGTGGTCTTAGCTGAATATGCGTTGTTGAACATTTTTCCACGCGATATATCAGACGCGCACCTCAGTGGCGCCATCCACATTGACGGTGTGGGCACATGGGCGCTTAAACCCAACGAAGTAGTGCATGACATACGCTACTTTTTGATGCATGGAATCAAGCTTGACAACGCTTGCCAAAGCATCATGGAGCCGCCTAGGGATTTTAAGTCGGCGCTCTCCATCGCTTTTAATGTGCTTCTCCACAGTAGCAGAGAGACTAGCGGTACACAAACTTACAACTACTTCAACATTTCGTTGGCGCCGTACATACGGGGTCACGATGTTGCGCATGTAAAAGAGAGCTTGCGGCTCTTCATCCTGAACCTCAATCAACATGTAGACGCTACATTAGCAATTGAGTTGGCTATGCCGAAGACGGTCAGCGAGAAAGATGCAGTTGGCCCAGAAGGAAAAATCGCGGGTAAATACGGTGACTACGTACAGGAAGCCCAGCAGTTGGCGTCACTTGTGATTGAAATATTCACTGAAGAGGGTACAGTGAAACCGCTGCTCTGCCCCAAACTTGTCATCAAAATCAACGGCGACGTACTCGGCGACGAGAAAGCCCTTGCACTGTTATCTAAGGCTCATGAGTTAGCAGCTAAAAACGGTGCATTGTACTTCGCTAATTTAGCTAAGGAAGAGACAAAAACCGCTGCTTTCTCAGCGTCTGGATTGAAATTTGCTTCTGACTCAACGGGCGACTGGGAAGCTGATACGCTGCGCACTGGCAACATAGGCTGCGTGGCAATTAACATGCCCAGAATCGCGTTGGAGTGCGAAAAGGACCGAGTTAAATTCATCGATTTAACCAAGGAACGCTTTGAACTCGCCGCGCGAGCGCTCAGCATCAAGAGCAACGCGCTTAAGCAGTTTGGCAAAAACTCTTTGCCTTTCCTTATGCAGAAAGCCAACGGCGACGCCTATTTCAGGTTGGAGAACTGTTCGAGAATCATAAACCTCGCGGGGTTACGCGAAGCTGTTGAAGCCTTCACGGAGAAACCCATAGAGTCCGAAGAGAGCCGTAAATTTATGGAAGAAGTCATTGTGGGGCTCTTGGCGTTTAAACAGAAACTCGGGAGAAAATATGGTAAACGCCTTTACCCCGCAGTCGTCGGGGACCGTGAAGCTGCGGAGCGACTTGCGCAACTTGACATGGAACGCTACGGTGTGGCAAAAGTCAAGTTCTCGGGCACACGCGACAAACCCTACTACTCTACTTTAAGGCGCATCACATTAAAATCTGCTCAGCCGATAGTTGCGCCATCGGGAACTATGCAGATGTTTCAGGCCACCAAGGGCTTAACCGCGGGGGGCAGCCTCGACGTGTATGAACTCGACGGCGCAGAATTCACACCTGAAGGTTTATTGGATTTCACTAAGCGCATCATCGGAAGCGAATCAAGCGAGTTCTTCACCTATAGCCGTGCTGTTAGCTACTGCGGCAACTGCAAGAAAAACTGGGTTGGCGCACTGCATAAGTGTCCAAGCTGCGGCTCAATGAGCACGATAACGACTTTTGATCGATTTGCCCAAGTATAGTTACTGCGTAGCACCCAATACGAGTGATAGCAGCGCCATTCTTACGACGACGCCGTTCCAGACCTGCGTGAAGTACTTCGCTTGAGGTGTGCTGTCGACTTCTGGAGCGATTTCGTCCACGCGGGGCAGCGGATGTAGGATTGCGAGGTCTTTTTTGGCTTTCTCGATGGCTTTTAGGTCGATGCGGTAGGCGCCTTTGACTTTGGCGTATTCGGCGGCGTCGGGGAAGCGTTCCTTCTGGATGCGGGTTACGTAGAGCACGTCGAGTTGCGGCATGATCTTTTCGAGGTTGGCGTTCTCGGTTACTGGGATTCGGTTCTTGATGCCCTGTATGACATCTTTTCTCATACGTAGGGTTTCGGGTGAGACTAAGAAGAGTTCCACGTTGTATTTTGCTAATCCGTAGGCGAGTGAGTGTACGGTTCTGCCGTAGCGTAAATCGCCGACGAGCGCGATTTTTAAGCCGTCGAGTTTGCCTTTTTCTTTGCGGATAGTGTAGAGGTCGATTAATGCCTGTGTGGGGTGTTCCTCTGCGCCTGTGCCCGCGTTGATTATGGGGACTTTTGAGAATTCGGCGGCGAGTTTGGCTGAGCCTTCGAGGTTGTGGCGCAGCGCGATCACGTCGGCGTAGTTTTCTACCGTGCGTATGGTGTCGGCGAGGTTTTCGCCTTTGCGTGCTGAGCTAACGTCGGGTTCTGCGAAGCCGATGTAGTTGCCGCCGAGTTTCAGCATTGCTGTTTCGAAGCTTAGGCGTGTGCGTGTGCTGGGTTCAAAAAATAAGGTTGCCAAGATTTTGCCTTTTAGTAGGTCGGAGCCGCCCTTCGCGTAGGGCTCCATAGATGCGGTTACGTCTAGTATGTGGTTGATTTCTGCTTGACTGAAGTCTTCGATTGAGATTATGTCTCTGCCTTTGAACTCCAAGTGATGGGGCACCCAAACAAGAAAGGCTCTAATGTTCTAAATAACACTTTGCGTTTGGGTGCGCTTGGTAATTTTATAATTGCTGTTTTTGCGTGCAGGTAGACTACATTAATCCAGTTGAACTGAAGAAACCCCGAGGCTACACCCAAGTCGTCGCCGTAGCGGGTCCTCACAGGACTATCTATGTTGGCAGGCAGGACGCAGTTAACGAGAAAGGTGAAACCGTGGAGAAAGGCATCTTGAAAGCCCAAACTGAGCAGGTATTAAGCAACATAGAAACGGCGCTGGCTGCGGCGGATGCGAAACTGGAAAACCTCGTTAAACTTTCAATCTACCGCGTGGCGGGGCAGAACCCGACTGAGGGCTTTATTGCGTTCCAGCAGCGGTGGCAGAACAAAACAACCCCAGTAATCACCGTGATTTTCGTATATAGCCTTGGCAACCCAGATTGGCTTGTTGAGATAGACGCAACAGCCGTAGCACCCTAATCACCGCTTGTATAGAGGGTACTTCTGAGAGGGGTAAGTACCGTCCGCTTGTTTTTTTTCAAGCCAAGGTT
>CAYPGY010000011.1:0-26819 GCA_964410435.1 uncultured Candidatus Bathyarchaeia archaeon | reverse complement strand
CCTTTTCCGCGACGGTTTTTAACAATAGAACTTCTAGGCGACTGCTTGCGGTGCCATGAAAATAGAATACGGGCTGACCATTGCCGACGCTTAAGTACCCCAGTCTGCGTCCATCCGGCAAAGCTATTACTTGGTCAACCAAAGCAACCAACTGCAGTCTTCTTTGATTCTAACACCTTATTAATGGTATGGCGGTTTCTTCGACCAAACTTTATATCAAGTACCGCCAACGGACTATCAAGCATAACAGGCGAAACAGTTGTTAGCAGAAACAATCAACGAGTTAACGGTGAATTCAGGACTAATTTACCCGCAGTACAATTCAGACTGCATAAGCAACATTCCAAGTGCCATATTAAACCTGCTAAAAGCACAGAAACCCCAAGGGCCACTCACCAATCGCCTGAAAATCGACCAGAAAAATATCAACAAAGTCGTACTGCTGGTGGTTGATGGATTTGGATTCAACCAGTTCCTAAACCACCAAAAACAAAACCCTTTCCTCAAAAATCTCAGCGACGCAGGCGAAGTTTTCCCCCTAACAAGCGTTTACCCCTCTCAAACAACAAACGCATTAACAACCCTAAACACGGGATTAACCCCCCAAGAGCACGGTCTCTTTGAATACTTTATTTACCTAAAACAAGTCGGCATAGTCAACGCATTACGCTTCGAGCGCATCGGAAGCAAAGCCCGTAGCAAACTTATCGAGCAAGGCTATAACCCAAAAATGATGTTTAACGGCATGAACATTCAGCAGAAACTGCAAAAGCAGGGCATCGGCGCCTTCACCCACATGAATGAATCCAACGCTGGCAACGCATGCACTAAACTGGTTTTTGAGGGCAGCAACATCATTTCAGCTTACAAAAACGCTGACGCCATCGTTAAACTGCGAAAGCAGATAGAGAAAACCCGCGGAGCCGCATACTTCTTTGTGCATCTTGAAACGCTGGATACGATCTCGCATGAGTATGGGCCGGGAAGCGAAGAGTACAACGCCGAATTGCAGGCGATCACGTTTCTGCTGCAGAAGGAACTGATAGACAAAATCAGTCCGCTGGCTGCTGACGAGACGGTGCTGCTGTTAACTGCGGATCATGGTGGAGTGCATGTTGACTCCCAAGACTCAGTCTACCTCGGTTTAGACTCGGAACCGTTGGTGAATTCCCAATTAGGCATAGATCGCAAGAGGATTCTGCCTACTGGTAGCCCACGCGATGTGTTCCTGCACATAAAAGATCAAAAACTGCAGCAGACAAAAGACGCCCTAAAGGAGAAAATCGGTGACAAAGCACACATTATTGAAACCAAACAGGCTGTCGAATGCGGCTTGTTTGGGTTGGGAAATGCGAGTGAAGCCTTCTTTGAAAGAGCGGGAAACCTACTGATTATGCCCTACGGAAAGGAAACAGTTTGGTTTGAGCATCGCAGCGGCAGAAAAATTAACCTGCTGGGTCAACACGGCGGCTTGCACCCAGACGAGATGCTGGTTCCGTTTGCAGCCGCGAAATTGTGTAGCCTGAAAAAGTAGGCGTTTAGCGTTTTACGCATTTGCCTGATGCTGGGTCGAAGTGGTTTTTGTCGCCGTAGTCGCAGTTTTTGCAGTCGTTTTTGATTTCTTGCCCGAAGGGGCAGCCTTTCAAGTCAGCCAGATTATTCACCTATACAGAGAACAGGCAAGTACAGATTTAAACTTAAGGGTAATTGGGGTACCAAAAGTTTTTGGTTATTGCTGTTTGTCCAGCGGTTGCGTTTACATAAAAAGTTGTCGTGAAGTGTGTCTGCGAACGCGCCCGATCACCTAAAACATTAAAGGTAATGTAAACGTTATAGGTGTGTCCGTTTTTTAGGGTAACTGAGTAGTTGCCGCCGCTGCTACTGTAATCTTGAGGAAACTGAAAAGTGGTCGACGGGCCTGCTTGTGTGTCTACAAATTCTATGCTTTGAATAATTGTTCCCGGAACATAGACAACATTCGCCCTCCCTGACACCGCCACATTATCTTTTGTTAGGAAGAAACCGATTACTGCTATGCTGCCCAAAACGATAAAGAGAATGACTAGGACTGCAACTGCTCGTCTCATAAACACCAATCATGCTCTAAGACAGAGTAGCCTTATGAGGTTTTACGTTCTCCAAGCAGTTATTAACTCAAGTCAGAAAGCCATCTCTTAATTTTCAATAAAACAATTCATAACTAATCTGGAGAGATGTTGGTAGCCCAGAAGAGATTCGAACTCTTGTCAAAGGCTCCAGAGGCCTCTATGCTTGACCACTACACCACTGGGCTGCGGTAATCACAGTGAAACAGCGTGCGGTTTTATAACTTTACCGTTGCTCTTTGACGGAGTTCTTGGTTTTTTAGCTATGCAAATGCAGGTTGGAGAAAGAGGTAGAGTTAGCAATTGACGCAATAGCTGGTTCCCAGCGATTTTTATGCAAAGGGTCCCTTATCCGTCACAATAGATTAGATTTGTGTTCTGCTAGAGATTTTCAAATTAGAAGAAGAAGGGAACACGGCGCTGCTACATCATCTTCCTAAACTTTTTGCAGAAGATTGCTTTTTTTGTTCAGCAGGTGAAAAGCGTTGCTGTTTGGTTGAGGCGACAGTACAAGCAATAGACTATGGAACAGCTAGTTTCTAATCTCGTTTTAAATGCTCATAACGGGGCGTTCATTGGAGTTCGCATAAAACAGGTTTTTCATAGAAAATATGGGCTATAGTGCCTCAGGGGTAGAAAAATGATTAACATATAGTCGTCGGCGACCCTATAGCGTAACATCTTTTACCCAGCCAAACCCAAATTCAAGAGCAAGAGTGAAAGAATTGATATTCAGCCAGATACAGGAACACGGCGACAACTTCAGCTACATAGTAGCCGACGAGGAAACACTGGAAGCTGCAGTAGTTGACTCCAGCTACAACGCTGATGCAATCATCAAAGCAATAAAAAAGAACAATCTGCAACTCCGCTACATCATAAATACACATGGCCACTCCGACCACACAGCCGGCGACCATGCACTTAAAAAAGCCTTCAGTACGGCAAAAACCGTAGCCCACAAACAAAGCCCACGGGCTGTCGATTTCAAAGTAGATGATGGCAGCAAATTAGAAATCGGCGCAGTCACCATACAAGTCATCTATACACCCGGTCACACGCCAGACGGAATATGCCTTCTAATCAACAAAGAGAAACTGCTAACCGGCGACACATTATTCGTAGGGGAATGCGGCCGCATTGACCTCCCAGGCGGTAACGCAAAGCAACTCTACCAAAGCCTTTTTGGGAAAATACTCAAACTCGCCGACACCATAGAAGTTTATCCGGGTCACGATTACGGAGCTAAACCCTCCTCAACAATAGGCTATGAGCGCCAAAACAACTACGTCCTAAAGCCCCGAAGTGAAAGCGAATTCGCTGATTTTATGAATCAACCCTAACTGTGCTTTGTTTTCGCCTCGGAATAGCCGCTAAAATAACAAATACTATTATTACAATCAGCACGGGTACCGAGATGACTGGTTGAGCTAAAACGGTGAGCATCATCAACAAAAACTGTACTGCTGCGCTATCTGATAGGGTTTGAGGCGGCTGATTCTGCGGTGACACAGGTAAACTCACGTAGTTTACATTGTTTGGCAGCGAAAGAAAGGCTACGTTAAGCCAGCGGTTAACTGGGCTAAAACCGTTTTCACTTTGCATCCAGGCAAAACATCTAGCTACGCCATAAGCGTCCAGCGTCGAAACCGCTTTAGGCGAAGCAGTGAGACTGTAAATCGAATACATCAAGTCAACTGTGTTATTGCAGTGGCCCAACCCGAATCCGTGGCCCAACTCGTGCATGGCGATGTTTTGCATGTCAACTCCCCGCATCATGGTACCTTGGCTTGTCTGGACGGCGAGACTGATCGTGCAGTTCACAATAGATCTGTCGCTATTCACGTAGGTTTTTGCAAGTCCTATTTCGTCGGAACTGTTGCTAAGCGAGGATTTTGTCCAGTTTATGTATAAGTCGTAACCGGGCATCGATGTATTAGATACTGCAGCTTGAACCGTTACTCCTGAAAGGTAAGAGTACGTAGAATAATTTGCTGCAAAAGCAGTAAATGCATCGTTCCATTGGCCAATCGCCCTCAGCGTATCATTAACGTAACTGCTGCGCCACCAAGACTCATTCTCTGAGGTGACTAAAAGCGCCGTTAACGAAGAGTGATCCCAAGCGAACCCTTGTACATCAACCGCGTAAACCACTTGTCCCGTTGCAAACGCTAGATTACTAAAAGAAAACCCTAAAACTAGAAGTGAAAGCAGAAAAACAGTACAAAAAACGCGCATACCTGCTCAGATATGAAATGAATCTGTTGTCTTTAAATTTACTTACAAGTAACCCTAAATACCCAAATCGTTATATCCCAAAACTGTCTAATACCAATTAGGCAAGCGCAGTCTGCAAAAGTCTTCGGCAACATATAGGCACTCGTTTATAGAAACCAAGGAGAACAAGCAGACAAAAGTTAAAGAACTTAGTAAACATAGGTAGAGATGTAATGGATATCGTTTTTTTGCGGTCGTCAAACCTGCGACTTTTTAGTTTGGGACCTAAATTATTCGATTTTCTGGGTGAGAATTGTACGTTTTATGGTAAACCCAGACTTTTAGGGAGGGGCTGACGCGCTTTGACTACTTTGGCTTCGGATGTTATCTCGATTACTCTTTTGATTGTTTTACTTGTTTGGTCTGTTTATAATGGTTCTATCATCTACGTTGGTATAAAACATAAGCGCGAACAAGAACGGCTTAAAAAAGTAAAGCAAGAGCAAGCATTTTTCGGAACAGAACTTAGCTACTCGATTATTATTCCCACAAAAAACGAGGAATCAGTTATCCGCCGATGCCTAAACGGCATCTTAAGCATAGATTATCCAAAAGATAAAATGCAAGTAATCGTAGTCGACGGAAATTCAACTGATAACACACGAAAGATATGCAGTGAATTCGAGGAGAAATACCCCCAGACCTTTAAGGTTATATCTGAACAGGCTACACGTGGAAAACCCGCAGCGCTCAACTTAGCGATGACCTACGCGGTAAACGATGTTGTTGCGGTCTTTGATGCAGATAGCGTTCCCCATCAGGATGTACTGCGTAAGGCAACTGGCTACTTCGCTGATAAAAAAATAGATGCACTACAAGGAAAAACGTCCTCTATTAATGAACGTGCCAACGTGCTTACACGACTTATTTCACAAGAAGAAAAAGCTTGGTATCAGATGTTGCTCTCTGGTCGAGAAAAAATGCAGCTCTTTGTTCCATTAAACGGCACCTGCCAGTTCGTTAGGCGACCAGTGCTTATGGAATTCGGAGGCTGGGATGAAAATTCACTTACCGAAGATGTAGAGTTAGCTGTAAGGTTAATAGAAAAAAACCGCTACATAAAATACGCTGAGGATGTCTGCTCCGACCAGGAAACGCCGACGGCTCTTAAGAGCCTTTTTAAGCAGAGGGTTCGCTGGTACCGGGGATACATGGAGACTGCCCTCAAGTATGGCCGGTTGATGGATAAGATTAACAGGCGGACTTTGGACGCCGAGTTTTCTCTAGCAGGACCATTCATGATGGTGGTTTCTCTTTTAAGCTACATTAACTGGTTCATAGTCATATTTTTCTTGTCTCAGACTACCCCAATCATCAACTTCACTGGTTTGGTCATTGCTTTAACCGCTGTTTCTCTTGTCTCAATAGGTGTAGGCTTGATTGCATCCGAGAAACCTGTCAAACCAAGAAATATCCTGTGGATACCGTCGATTTACCTTTACTGGCTCATGCAGATGTGCATCGCCGGATGGGCATTTCTTAAACTAGTGACTCGAAGCAAGCGGGACTGGAGCAAAACCGCGAAGAATGGCTCCCAAGCGCCAACCACTACAAAGGAGTTTCTCTAAAATGGCGGCGGGGGTGTATCATGCGAGTCTGCTTTGTTTCTTCTTACCCTCCTAATCGTGCACGCCTAAGCGAGTACGCTGAAAACCTTGTAACCGAGTTAGCTAAACGTTCGAGCATAGAGAAAATCTATGTTATCGCAGACAAAGCATCATCCACCGAAACTTATTCACCCAAGAACCCTAAAATCGAGGTAATACGCGCTTGGAGTACGGATAAGCCGCTCTCTATCTTTAAAATTCTTTATTATCTCAAGAAACTCAAACCCGATATTGTGCACTACAACGTTCACTTCCAGAGCTACGGCAAGAAGCGGCTGGTCAACTTTGCAGGTTTTCTTTTAGTTCCGCTTTCGAGGCTTCTTAGCCTCAAAACGGTTGTTCTGTTGCATAACCTAGGCGAGAAGGTTGACCTGAGAAAGGTGAATATGAAGCCGTCGTTCCTTAACCGTGCTGGAATTTTAGTGGCAACAAAAATGCTTCTTGCTGGTCAAACTACGATTGTTCCGGTGCAGTCATACGCTGAATTCATCAGGATTCAACACCATAAAAGAAATGTCAAGTACATACCGCATGGAACAACCGCGATCATTAACCATGAATTTTTGCATCGCGAGAAACGCATTCTAATGTTTGGCCATATGGGGCCCTCAAAAGGTTTACCCGTAATGCTGAGAGCGTTTAAAGAAATCAATCAGGACTACCGCAACCTTGCGCTATTAGTAGCAGGCGGTAGCCACCCTAATTACCCAGATTACTTAGATAGCCTTAAACAAGAAGCGCCTCTAAACACCCGATTCTTAGGTTATATCCCTGAAGAGAAGCTTTCTAGAGTTTTTGAATCCGCAGACGTAGTCGTGTTACCCTACTTGACGGCAACGGGCACCAGCGGCGTTTTTCACATGGCCTGCGGATACGGCAAACCCATCGTTGCTTCTGATCTGCCCGAGATACGAGAGCTTGTAAACTTAGGCGCTTCGGCAATTATGGTTCCACCCGGCGACGAAGACGCGTTGAAGGCAGCTGTGCTTAGGGTACTTTCAAACGAGGTTTTGGCGTCCAAGATGAGTTTACGGAACCTGTTTTTTGCTAAAAAGGAAAGCTGGAGCACCGTCGCAGCGGCATACGAAGAGGTCTACTTCGCCCTTTACAAACAACAACCCGCAGCGGGACCAGTTATGACGCCAGATGAAGACGTGTTTGTTGCTCTGCCAGAGACCCCTCTCCCTTATATTAAGGCAGAAAACAAACCAGTCACCCGAACATGAGTGTTTTCTGGGGGAGCGGTCTGTTGCTTTTAGGAAAATCTTTTAAGCCGTTAAGCCCCAACTTTTTTAATGGGTTGAACCAAAAAAAGCTGTTTTTACCCTTTCTGGCGTTCTTAATTCCCTTCTTGATTAGGTGCATCCCTGAAATCGTAATGGGCGGCTACCTTGTCGGGTTTGATGTGATTGCACATTATGTGCCAACGACGGTACTTTGGCTTCAGGGAGACGTAACTTTGGGCAGTTTCTTCGGCACCGCCCCGTTGCTCTACACGCTAACCACTGGTTTAACATTTTTTTCGGGGTCTGTTTTTGTTGCCTTGAAGGTGCTTCCGCCGTTGCTGCTGGGTTTCTTGGGGTTATCGGTTTACACTTATGCTCGACTCGGTGTATCTTGGTCACAGAAGAAAAGCCTGTTCGTAGCCCTGCTCAGCGCCTTATATTTTGTTGCTCTGCGAATCTCTTGGGATGCCCTGCGTGAGGAACTTGCCGTAGGCTTCCTCTTTTTAGCGTTAACAGCGGCTACCCTAATAATGGCTGGTAGAGACTCTAAGAAGACCCTCTTGTTTCTGTCGTTGGCTTTAGTCGCTGTTATACTGTCTAATCAGGTAGTTACTGTCCTCACACTGGGCATAATAATCTTAACCGTCATCTATCTGCTACTTACAAAGAACCGCAGCAGTGCCCTACGGATAGTCGCGCCGTCGCTACCTGCAATCATCGCGTTTCTAGCAGTTTTCTTCCTAAGCCCCAGCATCCCCGAGTATCGCTTGATATTCGGTTTCCCCGACACCTCTGACGGCTGGATAGCAATATTCGGTTACTCCTCATACCCCGATATGCTTGCAAGCACCGCAGTATTCTACCTCTACTGTTTCGGTTTTCTACTGCCACTAGCACTCCTAAGCGTCCACCGTTTCAGAAACTTCCAAATGCGCATTTGGGTTATACTAATCTTGATAGCGGCGTTTATTCCCATAGTGAGTCCCAGCGGTTTACGCATAGCTATGCTTCTAACTTACCCCTTAGCGTTCTATGCGACAGAGGGCTTAAGCAGATTAAAAGCCGTCCACTTGAAGAACTACAGGAAACCCTTATTCACAGCTGGAATAACATACCTTGCAGTGGTCACGTCGGTTTTAGGTGTGGGTTTCATGGCTGCATCCGCCGCAGCACCCTTCCCGTATTTTGACGGCACAATTAACACACATCTAAACCAGATACCTTCATCAATGCTCCAGAACACAGTGGCGATATACGATTGCCCAAGCGTAAAAAACGCCGTAAACTGGCTTAAAGAAAACATGACCATAGACGATGCTTTGCTTGCTCACCGCGCATTCTACGGCTGGGCACTCTTAAGCTTAGGTAAAAACCAGGTTATTCTCTACGAATACGATAATCCCACAGATGCAGCTGCAGCAAACGCCACCGCAAGCTACAACAAGCTCTACTTAATCTGGTGGGTAAACGGAAAAGGCTGGTACAATCTACCGTCGCTTCCCTCAGTTTTCCATGAAGTCTATCAAAGCGGTGACATTGCAGTCTACATTTATAGCCCATAAATGTAGCAACCAAGCTCTAAATGGATATACTTAAGTTTCAGATTTAACTTTCATACTGTAGTAATCACCCCTGTTAATCGGGGTGCACTTGTTTTAAGGAGCGCGAAATCATCAAAGTAAATTCTGATGTAGCTGCTTGCAGCATCTTAGAAACCAAAAAATACGGAGCGGCCTAAGAGTTGCTAGAGATTAAGCCGCAACTGTCCGTAGTTATCCCAGCCTACAACGAAGCAGAACGAATAGAAACCACGCTCAGTAACCTAATCTCAACTGACAATCGACTTTTCAACAGAACTTGCGAGGTGCTAATCGTGATGGATGGCTGCACAGACAACACCCCGCAGGTTGTAAAAGAAATCATAAACCAATGCAAAAATGCTACCGCACTGGTTTTCCCCCAGCGGTTGGGCAAAGGTGGGGCAATCATGCAGGCGCTCAATTACGCTCGCGGCGACGTCATCGCATTCATCGACGCGGACGGCTCGATTTCGCCTTCCGAGCTATGCCGTCTGATCGAGTTGACTGACCTCTATGACTTAGTAATCGGTTCCAGATACCAGAAGAACTCTAAGCTTGAAAGAAACCGCTCCTTTAAACGGACCATGATGAGCCGAGGTTTCAACGTGGTTTCCAAGTTGATGTTCTGGCGTTTAAGAGGCATAAGAGACACACAATGCGGAGTAAAAGTCTTCTCTAAACACTTAATTGATACAATAAAAAACGATTTTCTCATAACAGGCTTCGCGTTCGACGTCAACTTGATTTATTCCTCACTGAATTTCGGCTACAGAGTAAAAGAGGTAGGTATAAAATGGATGGATCGAAAGGGCAGCAAGCTATCAGGCGGGTTGTTGAAGAATAGTTTTGTCATGTTCTGCTCCCTTCTACGGCTTAGGCTCTACTATAGTCGATTTAGGAAAATTTTATATTCAAAGCTCTTCGAAGTTCTAAGTAGAGCTTTTTATTTGTGGTCGAAAACTTGAGCGCACAGGCTTCTGTTTTTGAGGAGTACTCTCCGTACACATTCATCAGTTCACAAAGCGACGCATCTAAAGGTATCTCGGTTCTTATCCCCACGTATAGTCCGGACATCGAAGACATCCGAGAAATCATAACTACATTATCAAACCAGCAATACCCCGCCTATGAGGTAATAATCGCCAACGACGGAGAAGACTTCTACAGCGACATCCAAGACTTAATAGAAGCCAAGAACCCTGTTTTTCACTACATAAACAACCCTTCTCGTCTTGGCCTCTACGGCTCAATAAGGGCGAACATGAAGTACTGCCAGTATGACCATATACTGGTACTGGAGCAAGACATCGTACCGCTTAATCCGCAGTACCTTTCTAATCTTTTTGCTTTAATGGCGGAGTCACCTGCTAACGTTGTTACTTCCAAACTGGTAATAGCCGCCGATACCGACTACAAGAAGTACATATTCTATAAGCGGCGAATTGCGAACCTTGAAGTCTTCGACCGCGCAAACATCGATTTATCTTCAAACGTCTCCGAAGAAGCCGAAATAGCATTCACAAAAGCCGACTTGCTTGACAAGCGTGTCCTATCTGAGTTATTTTCAAAGGGCTCTAAAAACGTGTTCACGGCTCAAGACATCATTTTAACCTCGATCGTTCGCGAGGACAAGAAATTAGTCACCAGCGATGCCACCGCTTGCGAAATAGGATTGCGTGATCCGAACCACTTAGTTTTTTTCTTGAAAAAAGAGTTCCTCTATGGCAAATCAGTCTTAGATGCATGGCGGCATTCAAATCGTGACTGGCTTCAGAAAACCAGTTACTTTAGAGAAAAAGCCTCACGGATTTTGTTTCTCGGTCTGGAAACTGCTGTTGTGCTGGCGCTTGCTTTATCACTTTTGTTGAGTGTAGGTTTTTTGCAGTTGCCGCTTTTGGCGGTGGCTTTGGGTTTAGGCGTTTTCTATTCTCAGGCGGTTTTGGCTCGTATAGGGTTTTGGCGTTATTGGCGCTGTACACGAAGGTTAGCTGCTTTTTTTGCTTCAGGTGTGGTCGTGGTTCTTCTTGATGTAGCCTATGCTTTGGGCATCATTAGGAGGCTGATTTAGTATGCAGGCGAACACAGTATTGCCTAAAGTCCCTAATGCGGAAACGGGTAAGAGTGCTATCGTAATAGTCACCTACAATAAAGCTCCAGAATTCGCTATCTTCGAGGAAGCCGCCGACTCAGTAGACTACATAATCATCTGCGACAACAGCTCCGACCCAGATGTTATCAAGGATTTATCGAGTTACTGCCAGCGTCACTCGAAGTATATCTATCTACAGAACAACGCTAACTTGGGGATTTCAAAAGCCTACAACAAAGCCGTCGCATATGCCCAACAGCGCGGTGTCTACTGGCTTTACTTCTTCGACGACGACGCCAACTTCGACATCGAATGGTTAAGCGCCGCGAAAAAAGCTTGGCTGGAGCTGGAAGAGCAGAATAATCCTGTGGGGCTTCTGGTGCCAATAATCACTAACGACAAAGAATACATGCATTCTACTCTCGGGTTTCGGGGTAGGTACTCGGTTATCGCTTCGGCAATCACTTCGGGGATACTCACGACAATTGATGCTTTCAGCAGGTGTGGCGGCTATAACACTGATTATTTTGTTGACTGGGCTGACCTAGAATTATGCCGGCGTATGAAACAGTGCGGGCTCCTAGTTATTCGCCTAAACGAAGTCTACATTTACCAAGCTTTCGGTAGAAACCTAAGAAACGTCAACTTACGAAATAGACTCATCAACGCCTACATCAAGTCCTCTTCGGTGCTGAGCTTAAAACTAAACAAATCAAACACTCTTTCGACTTACTACTCAGTTTACTCGGTTTCCCGCTACAAAGACCAGAAGACCAACGCTTTATGGTCTATGAGGCATTCGGGCATAAAGAACCTTGGATTCCGACTGTTTTTGATACTTATGCATCATGTGGTGCTACCTAAAATCCTACAGAAAGAAGTACTCTACCCAAGCAGAGGATAAAACCCAATGATAAATCGGAAACTTATCCTACTGTACATCGCCATAGCCGTAAACTTAGCGCTCGCACTGCTGCCGACCTATGACTCAGTTAACATACGAGCGTGGGTTGCGCTGGGTTCCTCCATCACGAGTGCCGCGCCGGTTATGGCTAATAACGTTTGGCCAGGCGGCTTCTTCTCATTTATGGCCTTCACGCCTATGTACCTAAGCTACGTCCATTCAGATTTCAACATTTACCTCTCTGTGGTAGTGCTAAAACTCATCCTCTTCGCCTTCACTGTCCTAACAGCTTTTCTGCTGTACCGTATCACAGAGAAGGTCAAGCCTGAATACGCATACACCGTGCTCCTCTTCACGCTACTTAACCCTGCGATTCTGTACATTAATTATTTCTGGGCGCAAATAGACATCCTGCCCGTTTTCTTCTTCACTTTAGGCTTTGCACTACTGCGGCTCGTGGATTTCGGCAAAAACAGCTACAAACGCTATCTATTGGGGTTTCTCCCGATAATTATAAGCGCATTCATCTACCGTTACGCGCTGATTCTGCTCCCCGCCATCGTATTCTTTGACCAAGGCACAGTGAAGCAGCGGGTTTCAGGTTTACTCATCGCCGGCGGTGAAGTCGCAGTTTTCTTCGGAATCGAGTACCTGCTCTTCAGGGGTGGCCTGTACAATTACGTCGGAGCATTATCTGGCTCAGTGATAAACATGTCGGGGGTGCAGGGGTTCCAGTACTGGTTTAACATTCCGCTTGTTCCATACGTGGCTTTCCTATTTGTGCTGGGTTTTGTCGTTCCGCTTCTGCTCAAGCAGTTTAAATACGTTGAATCAGCTGTTCTTTATCTTATTCTGCTATTGTTCATCTATACGTCTGCGGTGCCGTTGGCTGACTACTTTCTGTGGCTTTACCCCCTAGGTGTCTTTTTGGCTTTGGAATCCGCATCGAAACTTTCCTTTAATAAACGGCTTGTTTTAACTGTTTTACCGATCTATGTCGCGTTATTTTTTATTAGCTTGTTGATCGGGAATGGTGTGCAGACGGGGCCATTCTACTTTGCTTACCCACTGCTTTATCTTGATGTACCGTTGCTGGCTGCTTCAAGTCAAATTTACTACACTGGCGTTTTAGTATTCAACCTGTTCTTGGTCGCCGCAGTTGTCGGAATATCTCTGTTTTGCCTTTCAAAAGCAAACCGTGTACAAACAGCTTTTAGCGCCGCATCGCAGAAGTTGATCTACTTTAAAAAAGGCTTAAACAAACAAACCTCGGCGGCTCTGGCATCTCTAAGCGTGGTCATTATTCTGCTAAGTTTAGGTTTCAATGCATGGTACTCTCAACCAGTGACTGCATCCAACAGAGATGTTTTTCCACTGTACCTTTTCCCAGCTAATAGTATCTACGACTCGATGCCTATGGGCCAAACCTATTACCTTTCATGGAATGGGCTAGTTGTGTATAACAACGGGTCTGTGCCAATCTCATTTAACCATGCGTTGGGTCTGCAGAACGTTAACTTCGACGCAGATTTTAACCTCACCGTTGACTACTACGGCAGCTATGACCTAGTAAAAGCCGACAACTACACCATGGGAATAGACATACAACCCAAGGTTTCAACTTTTAATCTTACCGCGGTCGAACCCGCTGACTACGTGGGGTCTAAGCCGCAGACCACTGGTACATCAATATTCGACAACCCGACCGCCATATACACTTTCAATCCTTACTCATCGATTTACTACAGTCTTAATCAATCCCACACGGGAGACTACTATGCTGCAGCCTTCAGGTTTACAAACAGTAGCATACCCCAAAGCCTGCTTTTCCACTTCACCAACTCCAAGTTCATCTTTGACTATGCAGTTTCAAACAGCCTGCAGTGGGTTTTCTACTACGGTTTAGAGGCGCATAATTCAACGACCCACGCCAGCGGTTACACCGTAGCTCCCAGTAGCGGCTGGAACCTCATCGTATTCAAAAGCAACGGCACGCACTTCAACGCGTGGGTAAACAACAACTCGTTTAGTGTGAAAGGCGACTTCTTCAATGAAAACACCGACCTGCTTGTCACTTCATACATACCGGGTAAAGCGTCACAGCAAACCGGGGGCGTCATATCCGAACTTTACTCTTGTCCCTCCATCCCAGTGACTGACACAAGCTACCTCTTCTACCTAAACATCAACGATCAACGACGCATCGAAGAACCCATCAACTCACCCAAGCTAAAACTCGCCCTGCAAACATCGCCCGAGAGAAGTTCAGTTACAGTGTACAATCACCAATGGATAATTGATCAAGTAGACTCGCTGTACTTTGGAAAACTAACAGGTGGTGCATATGGCTTGTCAATTGCGCTCAACCACTTGGAGCTGTCACAGAGAAGCTACGGATACTACTTTGTGCCAGTGTACTTCGCTGTTGTAGTGCCTTTCGCGGTTGCGCTTTTGAGTCTCCCGCTGCTTTTCAGGCGACGGGGAACCGACGCTGATTAGCCATCGCTTGAAAGGTTTTTCTGCCGGAATAATGGTGTCTGCCCAGAATTATGCGGTGCCTATTGACGGCGCTTAACCGCTGGATAAGCATCCTGTTCACCCGAACAAATTCTTTAAAAACACCGCTCCGCCCCGTAAGAGCATGTTTTAACGCGAACAGTTCGAACCTCGCAAAAACAAACAACCACGCACCAGCACCCGATACCTTCAGCTGAATCGCATGATGATTAACAAGATGAAACCTCTGCGCCCACCTATCCGACGCCTCAACGTTGGTGGTTCTGCCGCCACGATGAAGCACCCTCACGTCAGGGTAAAAAACGCTCCTGTAACCGGCTAAAGTCAGTCTCCAGCCAAGGTCAACGTCGTCAAAGTCGAAAACTAAACTGCCATCAAAACCCCCTATGTCAACCAATGCGTCTTTTTTAACGGCGAAGAACGCGCCTCGAAGAGAGGGCAACTGCTCGGTAATCAGGCGGTAGCCTAACTGGTTCAGTTTTTGGCTTGCGCCCCTTATGGTTGCATGGTAGACGCCGTTTACGCGTATTACTCCGTCACCTGCCGAATCAACCACAGCCGGGTCAGCGTACCTGAGCAGCAGGGGCTGGATGCTCTGGATGCCGCTGTCAAGTTTGTCTATCATGGGTGTTATGTCTTGGGTGAGGATTATGTCGTCGTCTGAGAAGATGAGTTTGCTTGATTTTGCTGCTGCAGCGCCGATGTTTCTTGCCTGCGCGAGTCCGGGGTCTTCGTCGAGGGTGATTATTGTTGCGCGACTGCATTGGGTGCTAGCATCAAGTATGCTTTGAAGGTTTTCTTTGTTTGATTGCATGCTTTGTTTAGTGCTTGTGACTATGATGATTTCGTATTCTGCTTTGATGTGTCTTGTTGATTGGATGAATTCTTCAAGTTGACGGTTGGGGAACAGTCGAGGCGCTACTATTATACTCATTTCAGGCGCATGCTTCGATGGTGCCGAGCAAGTTAGTACTCTCATTTTGGGTTCTCCCGCTTGCTTTCTTGCTGCAACTACGCCGAAGCCATAATACGGTGCCCGATCAATCAATCGAACCACAAGGTAGCCTGCGATGTTTGCGGCTGCACGCAGATTAGCTCTCCATGGCACATTCTGAATTATGCCCGATAAAGCGACGGCCCAGAACCCAACAATAGGCGTCTCTACAGCTACGTTTCCATTGGTTTCCAATGCGGCGAGTACCTTCATTTTTTCTACTATACTGTTGCTGTTATGTTCAAGGTACCAATCAGGCTGCGTTCTCGTGAGTGCTTCAAAAATTTTAATAGCGCTTCTATTCGGGTTGGCGGTATGAATTCTACTGTACGTTACTATTACACCCGTTCTTGAGCATCGCAGCATTTCAAACAGAAACCCCTCTCTATCTTCAGCTGATAAATGCTCCAGTACGTCGCTTGAGACAGTAACATCAAATGCTTTGTCACTAAAAGGCAGTTTTCTGCCATCGGCGATTACTTGATTATTCAGTTTGCGTTTCCTGCCTGTCTCCAAGTTGATTACCTGGGAGTTTTGGTTTAGGTAATTTGAAAGTGTGCCCATGCCTGCGCCGACATCAAGTATCATTAGGTTCTCTGTGGCTTGTGTCAGCTGTTTAAGGTTCTTTATGATGTATTGGAACCTGAGGTTTTGGTTGAAGTCTACTGCTATAGCGTTTAAACTGGGGGTTCTGTTAAGAATACTCTGAGATGTTTTAGTTGCGGTCAACTTGGGTTTTACTCGGCTGGTTAAAAAGACTGCTAATACTACTTGCATAGTGTATGCTTATCAAACTTTTCATTACCTATCCATTAGGGTGGATAGTGAAACAACCTCAGATGTTGTGAGTGTTAAATACCACTTATGTCCACAGTATTTGCTGGACTCAATATGATCCTCGGGCGAATGCGCATTTTCTTTAGTTCACATGGCTTAGCGCTTACTCTAACTGTCGGCATAGCGCTGCGCCTTATTCTAATGCCCATCAGCGCCCATCCATTTGACATGTACGTCTGGTACAATGACTCAAAAAGTATTCTCGCCAATGGTCCACTATATCTGCAGGGATTCCCGCCGCTGTGGTACCATTACCTGATGGTTCCAGTCGCCTACCTCTACAGTGGACTCTCAGCGATTTTGCCTACTGGTACAATCTCAATGTCTACCCTGCCTTCAGCGCTCGACTTCTACCCTTCATACAGCATAACCGTCGTTCCAGGATTACTGTTTAATTTCATCTCGAAAATCCCCTTCTTAATATCAGATATTATAATCGCGTTGCTGCTCTACAAACTCGTCGGCGAATACACAGGCAAAAAACCGCTTGCCCAAACAGCGGCGCTCTTGTGGTTCGTTAACCCCCTTGTAATTTGGATATCTGCATCTTGGGGAATGTGGGATACACTTCCCGCGCTGTTTTCGCTTGCAGCTATGTACCTGATAATCAAGCAGCGCTTTGCTCTCTCCGCGGTAAGCTTAAGCTTGGGTATAGCCGCCAAATTATACCCCGCAGTCTTTTTAGTGCCGCTGATTTTTTACCTATACAAAACCTCGAACCCTAACCTGCGCCTCAAAAACCTCGGCGTATTCATAAGCGCATTTGTGGCTTCATCGCTTATACTGTTTCTGCCCTATCTGGGAACCGCAACCAGCATTATAGCTGATTTCTTTCTGCTGGGAAGCGGGGGCAGCGTAGAAACGATTATCCCGCTGGGCCCGTTTAGTTTCGGCTTAACGTACTGGTCCATTGCAGGCCACCTTAACTTAGGCAGCGGCGGCGCCCTGTTTGTATCTGTAGCCTCCCTTGTTCTTTTTGTTGCTGTTTTACTGTTGGTTTATTGGCACAGCAGCAAATTCTCGTTCGAATCTCCCGTTTCAGATTTGAGTACTGCTATGTTGTTCTGTGTGGCCGCTCTGCTTTTATCATACAGGATTGTGTGTGAGCCATGGGTTATCTGGGTAATTCCATTTCTCATTATCTTATGTGTCACGGGCCGTTTACGCAAGAACCTATTTTGGGGGCTGTCGGCGTTTGCCTTGTTGTATGCCGTTCTGAATTGTCCTTTGCCCTTCTTCTTTTTGCCGCTGGCACCTTGGGCAACTGATACGCTCATAGGTTTAGTGGATTTTATCTGGTGGGGTGAATCCGTGAGGCAGGTGGTTATAGCTGTATCTGCATGCCTGTTTTCTCTGTTGATGTTCTTATCAGTTTGGCGCCTAAAAAAACGACCTGATGAAAAAGTCAAAAGCAAATAGGGGCTACTCTGCTTTTCCAGCAAACCACTCTATGGTCCGCTTAAGCCCATAATCAAGCGAGACATCAGGCTTCCATCCAACAAGCCCCTCAAGCTTAGAGGTATCAGGGCGACGCCTTCTGGGATCATCCTTGGGCAGCGGATGGAATTCTATCGTTGATTTGGTGTTGGTGTTCTTCTTTATCAACTGAGCCAAATCCAAGATACTTATCTCTTGGGAATTGCCGATGTTGACAACTTCGCCTTTGGCTTTGGGATTAGCGGTTAAAAGTAGTAGGCCTGTTACGGTGTCGGTGATGTAGCAGAATGACCTTGTCTGTTTTCCCTCGCCGTAAACGGTTATAGGTTGACGTGACAGCGCCTGCGAAATGAAACGCGAGAGTGCCCTTCCATATAATCCATCTTCTCTTAAGCGTGGGCCATATGAGTTGAAGATTCTAGGAATCCTAACATCTAACCCGTACTGTTTGCTGTACGCCATGAGTAGCGCTTCTGCGAAACGTTTTCCCTCGTCATAACATGAACGCGGCCCAATAGGGTTTACTTTTCCCCAATAAGTCTCTGGAGTTGGCACCTCTTCTGCGTCGCCGTAGCACTCTGAAGTTGACGCGAAAAGTAGTGTTGCATCGTTTTGTCTGGCTAACTCCGCGATTTTCTGGGTACCGAGCGCGCTGGTTAGCAGTGTGTCGATTGGGTGCGCCATGTACTCGTCTGGGGATGCGTGGGCGGCCATATGGAATATCATGTCAATTTTTGAGGTCTCGTTATGTTCGCAGACGTCTGTCTCGATCAACTGAAAACTTTTGTTGCCTTCGAGGTGGTTTATGTTTTTCATTCGGCCAGTTGAAAAGTTATCGACTACTGTTACGTTTGCTCCGAAGTCGATTAATACGTCTACTAGCCAACTGCCGATGAAACCCGCACCGCCAGTTACCAGAATATTTTTCTCCCTAAAACCATCCGCAGAAACAACCCTTTTGATTTTTTCTAGGTCTTCGCGGATTATCTTATCAATCATGGTTTTAGTCCTTTGCATAATTGCTTATAAGATAACTCTAGTGCTTCCCAGTATCTCTCTGGGCTGCCAATGTCTAAATGAGTATAACTCTTATCTAGTTTTATGGCGTAAACCTTCAAGCCCCAATCTACGAGTTTTTGGATGGCGTCAGTCAATTGTATTTCGCCGTTTTTACCTGGCCTAGTAGCCTCAAGCGCTTTGAAGATTATAGGGTGGAAAACGTACATGGCCATAATCGCCAAGTTTGTTTTTGGGTTTTCTGGTTTTTCCACAACAGCCTCTACTTTAATTATTCCCGGCTTGACTTCCTTTCCCTCTACTATACCGTACTGTTTAGGGTTATCGATTTCCAGTGCAAGAAACGCTGCGTCAGCGTGTAGTTTATCGAAGGCTGCTACAAGTTTTTTAGCGTAATCCATGTTTTGTGAGATTATGCAGCTGTCTCCTGCGTGGACTAAGCAGCTTTCATTCTGCACGAAGGGCTGCGCCATTAGGACTGCGTTTCCAAAACCCTTCGGCTGAGGCTGATTAACCCACATTATCGTTGAAGTATCCAATTTCTTGTAGAAGCCTTCCAAGTCTTCAGCTTGGCCGTTTTTGCCCATTTTCTCCAGCATTTTTATGCATTCGGGGTCGGGTGTAAAGTGGTCTTCTATGCCTCTTTTACCTCGGCCGACGATGTAGCAGAATTCTCTCATTCCCGCGTCGTGGAGTTGCTCAAAGACCAGCTGAACTACAGGTTTTACCATCATTTCGTCGTCGTATGATTTGGTGAAGATCGGCAGCATCTCTTTGGGTTGTTCTTTGGTTACTGGGAATAGCCGTGTTCCTAGTCCCGCCGCTGGAATGATGACTTTCTGAACCATCAGGGTGCCTTCTTGTTTACTTTCTTTTGATGTAAGCGATATATATTTCATGTGATTACTTTATTCGAATTAATCGTTAACTTGGGGCTAATAGTTTGGTTCAGCAGCCAAAAATCTCTGTTATCGGCGTTGGATACGTCGGTTTATGCACTGCCGTGGGGTTAGCAAGCAAAGGCTACCATGTAATCGCCTGTGACATCGACTCTGACAAGATCGCAAAGATTAACCGTGGGGTTCCACCGTTTTATGAGCCTGGTCTTGAGGAGAAACTTTCTGAGTGTATAAGCAAAGGAGCGCTTAGAGGAGTTGTTAACGACGCTGAGACGGCGGTTGATGAATCTGACTTTACCTACGTTGCTGTGGGTACTCCCAGCCGAGAAGACGGCGGCATTGATTTAAAATATATAGAGTCAGCAGCCGTAAGTATCGGAAAAGCACTCAAAAATAAAATGGGTTATCACGTTACTATCGTTAAGAGTACTGTTGTTCCTGGAACAACCTTAAACTTGGTTAAGCCCGTTTTGGAGCGTGAATCCGGCAAAGTCTGCGGGGTAGATTTCGGTTTATGTATGAACCCCGAGTTTCTGCGTCAGGGTTCGGCGTTTAATGATACGCTTAACGCTGACCGCGTAGTCGTAGGCTCATTTGACCAGAAATCAGGCGACCGGCTGGAGACGCTTTATCGGGACTTCTATTGTGGTAAGGTGCCGCCGATTATCCGCACGGGTTTGTCTACTGCAGAGTTGATAAAGTATGCTAGTAACGCTATGCTTGCCACAAAAATCAGCTTCATAAACACCATCGCTAACATTTGCGAGAAAATCCCGGGTGCGGATGTTGAGGATGTGGCGTTGGCGATGGGTTTGGATAAGCGTATTGGGCCGCTTTTTTTGGATGCCGGTTTGGGTTATGGTGGTAGTTGTTTTCCTAAGGATGTTAAGGCGTTGATTGCTTGTGCTGAGGCTTGGGGGTATTCTCCTGAGTTGCTTAATTCAGTGGAGCATGTGAATAAGGTTCAGCCGCTTAAAGCAGTGGAGTACTGCCGCGAACTGCTTGGCAGCTTGAAAGGCATGCGAATTGCGGTTTTGGGGTTGGCGTTTAAGCCTGATACTGATGATATGCGTGAAGCCCGTGTCATTCCAATTATTGATGCGTTGCTTTCCGAGGGGGCAACCGTGACCGCTTACGATCCCATCGCAACTACAACAGCCCGCGCCGTGTTCAAGGATACCATAGCCTATGCTGAATCAGCTAAAAGCTGCCTTAAAGATGCTGACGCTGCTATTGTTGTTACAGAGTGGCCTGAATTCAAAGAGTTGACGCCTGAGGATTATCTGGGGCTTCTAAAGCAGCCGGTGCTGATTGACGGCAGAAGAATCTACAACCCCCAAACTTATTCTCGAAAGCTGAAATTCAAAGCTATAGGCTTAGGTGAATAAACAGAAATCCACTTTTCAACTTGACATGTGTCTCTGTGTAGGATAAAATGGTGCTGCTTTACCGTAACCGATAAAACACAGCAAAGCACCAACACCATAAACAAGCAGCGAAGATCGAAAATGGCGAAAGCAGCAGAAATGGCCAAAGTTTCAGCTAAAGGCGGATTCCACCTACTCTGGGGACTGGTCCTCTCGACAGTTATTCAGTCGCTGGGAACCATCGCCATCGCCTACTTCCTCGGCGAAGCCAACATGGGCATCTACTACGTGGCCGTGGCTGCTCCTAACCTTATAGCTAACTTCCGTGACTGGGGCGTCACAACCGCTATGGTGCGCTACAGCGCCCAGTATAATCAACAGAATAACCCAGATAAAATCAGAGCCATATTCGTTTCTGGCCTCGCCTTCCAATTAGTTGTGGGCTTACTGCTATCGGTTCTGTCGATTGCCATCTCAGGTTTTCTGGCTGAAGTTTATAACCGACCTGAAATAACGCAGTTAATTCAAGTGACTTCTCTGTTTATTTTAACAGGCGGATTAGTTAACACTGCCACAGCCGCCTTCACTGGGTTAGAGCGGATGCATCTAAACAGTGTTATGCTGATTATTCAGTCGATAGTGAAAACCGCCGTAATTATCGGGCTAGTCCTGTTGGGTTTAGGAACTATGGGTGCAGTAATCGGTTTCTCGGTTGCAGTGCTGATTGCGGGTATAACTGGTATTCTGCTTATGTACACGATGTATCGGTCGCTGCCTAAATCTACCGACGGTCAATTAGCAGTATTTTCAACGATTAAAACTATGTTGAAGTACGGTTTGCCCCTATCTATCGGTACGATCGTAGGGGGTTTTCTTACAACCTTCTACAGCAACATCTTAGCGGTATTTGTGACTGATGACGGCTTGATAGGCAACTACTCGGTTGCTGTGAATTTTGTTGTTTTGATTTCGTTTGTTGCAACCCCAGTTACAACGATGCTGCTGCCGGCTTTCTCTAAGCTTGACTATAGAAAGGATAAGGAAGTTCTGAAAAACGTTTTCCAGTACTCAGTCAAATATGCCTCGCTCCTTGTTGTGCCAGTAGCATTCATCGTGATGTCGCTTGCTGAACCAGCAATAGCAACCATATTCCAGAACAGGTACACTGAAGCCCCTCTCTACCTTGCTTTATCTGGATTAGTCTATCTGCTCTCTATATTTGGTAGTTTAAGCTACGGTAACTTGATTAACAGTCAGGGTGATACAAAGTTCACCCTTAAGCTTTCCTTGCTTCAAGCTGCAATAGGTTTCCCACTTAGCTTTGTGTTGATCTCTCAATTCGGTGTTATCGGATTAATAGCTACTACAACAATAGTTGCGGTTCCGGTTTTAGTTTGGGCTTTGTTTTTCATGAAGAAACGTTACGGTGTATCCGTTGATTGGGTTTCATCCGCTAAAATCTTGGCTTCTTCAACCATCGCGGCAGTGATCACTTACCTCTTTATCAATATGGTCTCGTTTAGCGCTCCAATTGAGTTGATTTCTGGTCTAGTAGTGTTCGTGTTGGTTTTCCTTTTAGCTGCGCTCGTTACAAGAACAATAAATCGTGTAGACATAATCAATGTTCGGCAGATAGTAAGCGGTTTAGGTCCATTACGTAAACCTTTGAATGCTCTGTTGAGTTTGCTTGAAAAGTTTATGCCTCAAAATAAAAAGGAAGACGAAGCTCAACTTTAGGCTACTGCGGCGTTTCCACTAAGTATCCATCGTTTCTAGTTCTGCTTTTAGAGGGTTTGATGCTTAGTTTTCGGTAATTTCCACAGTAGCTTCCGCCAGTGTGGGTGCAGGTGTAGCTGCTATCTGAATAGAAACCGCAGATGGGCTTAAACTTGCAGTTGGTCTTCCGTTTATGGAAGGCTGGTATAAAAAAAGATTTCTTCAACTTGATCTTCCTGCTTGGCAGGTGAGCGGATAAGGTATCTATCCGCGGGAATGTTAATACTGCTTTGTGGTTGTATTTGTACAGCTACAATAATGTGCACAAAAATTTTTGGATAGCTAAAAATACTACAATCCAGTCTCTTGACTATGTGGTTGATATGAAAGCGCTCGTTCTCAGCGGGGGTAAAGGTACAAGGCTTCGTCCATTGACTTTTACCTGTGCAAAGCAGCTAATACCCGTAGCTAACAAGCCAGTCTTGGGATATGTTCTGGATCAGGTTGCAGCGACAAAAATAAAGAAAGTTGGTATCATCACTGCACATGAGACAGGTCACTTCGTAGAGGAATATGTTGCTGACGGATCCGCGTGGAATATGGCTGTCTCGTATATTCCTCAGGAACCGTTGGGTTTGGCGCATGCAGTGAAGACCGCGCGCAAGTTTCTGGGTCAGGATTCCTTCGTTATGTGCCTCGGAGACAACGTTACTGGGCAGGGGTTGGAGTCGTTTGTTAGGCGCTTTAAGAGTGAGAAGCTTGACGCATTGATTATATTAAAAGAGGTCGATAATCCCTCCGCGTTTGGCATCGCCAAGTTAGACGAGAAAGGTAACATTATTCGGCTGGTTGAGAAGCCCAAAACGTCGATAGGCAGTAACCTCGCGATTATAGGAACTTACCTGTTTTCCAATAAGGTTCATGAGGCTATAGAGCGGATTAAGCCGTCTTGGCGCGGCGAGTTGGAGATTACTGATGCCATTCAGGAGATGATTAACATGGGCTTCACGGTTAAGGCTGAGATTCTGCGTTCATGGTGGCTTGATACAGGTAAGAAGGACGATATTCTCTCAGCTAACGCTAAAATCCTAGACGAATACATACAGGCGGACGTTAAGGGCAAAGTAATTAACAGCACTATCGATGGCCGCGTGAAGGTGGAGCCGGATGCTCAGATTATTAACAGTACGGTTCGCGGTCCCTGCGTAATCGGCAAAAACGTAGTAGTCGAGAACTCGTTTATTGGACCCTACACGAGTATTGGCAATGGCTCTAGGGTTTGTAACTCGAACATTGAGTACTGTGTAGTTCAGGAGTGCGTGTCGATAACTGATATTGAGCGTTTAGAGGACAGCTTGATAGGTAAGAACGCTAAGGTTAGTCGTAACCAGCGGTGCAGAACAATAAAGCTGCATGTTGGTGACTACTCCGAATTACAGGTATAACGGGCGGAATTGGGGAATATTATAAATAATTTAAATGTTTACTTTGAAGCAGGCAAGGATACTTTGATGTTAGACGGGATAAAGATTAAGCCAGTTAAGCGGTTCGTTGACGAGAGAGGCTACTTCTGTGAAGTTATGCGTAATGACTGGAAGGAGCTCTTCGGCGAAGACAAGATAACACAAGTTAACCACTCGTTTACTTATCCCAATGTGATCCGTGCTTGGCACCGTCACTTGCGCGGTCAAGTGGATTACTTTTTGCTGCTTAAAGGCGCCATCAAGATCTGTGCCTACGACGACCAAACAGGCGAATTGGACGAGATTGTTTCAAGCGGTTCAGATTTACAGGTTGTACGTATACCCGGCCACTACTGGCATGGCTTTAAAGCAGTAGGTAACGAGCCGGCTATGTTGGTTTATTTCACCACCAACCTGTATGACCCATCTGACCCTGATGAGGAGCGGCGTCCATGGGATGACCCGGCACTTATCCCGAAAAGTGTGAACGGCAAAACTACTGATAGTCGTGTCGGAAAAGTTTGGGACTGGAATAGTCCACCACATAAGTGAGTTGATTAGATATGAAAGTGTTAGTGACTGGCGGTTTAGGCTTCATCGGAAGCAACTTCTGCAGGTACATGCTGGAGAAGCACCCTGATTACGAGTTGATTAATGTTGATAAAGTCGGTATAGGCGCTAACCCTGCTAACCTGCATGACATAGAGAATGACAAGCGCTACACGTTCATCAAGGGCGACATCTGCAACCCGCAGTTGATGAGTAGGCTTATCCATCAGGTTGACGCGGTGGTAAACATTGCTGCTGAAACGCATGTGGATAGAAGTATCGCTGACCCTAACGTGTTTCTCCAAAACAACACTCTGGGTACATTTACGATTTTGGAGGCTATTAGGCGTCATAATCATAAGGCGCGGCTTCTGCAGGTTTCAACAGACGAGGTTTACGGTGAAGCAATTGAAGGTTCGTTCACTGAGGAAACTCCGCCTAGGCCGTCTAACCCGTATTCTGCGTCTAAAGCCGCCGCGGACATGTTTGTTCTCTCGTACCACCGTACGTATGGCTTGAACGTGTCTATTACTCGTTGCACAAACAATTTTGGGCCTTACCAGTTGCCTGAGAAGTTGATTCCTAAAACGGTTATTCGTGCTCTTCGTGATTTGCCGCTGCCCATTTATGGTAAGGGCACAAATGTGCGTGACTGGATTTACGTCGGTGACCACTGTGAAGCGATAAGCACTGTGCTTGAGAAGGGTAAACCCGGCGAAATCTACAATGTATCCGCATCTAACGAGAAGACTAACATAGAAATCGTGAAGAAGATACTTTTGCAGCTCAAGAAACCCGAGAGCCTCATCACGTTTGTTGAGGATCGACCGGGACACGACATCCGCTACAGTTTAGATTCCTCCAAGTTACGTAGTGAATTGGGTTGGAAGCCGAAAGCCACGTTTGAGAGGGCATTGGAATCTACTGTTGAGTGGTACCTTAAGAATGAGCACTGGTGGACTCCGTTTGCCACGGATGTTATTCTGCATCCGACTCCTTGGAAGCTGGGCGGGTTACGTTGAAGCTGCTTATTACCGGCGCAAGCGGCCTTTATGGGTCAAAGCTTGCTAAAATTGCAATTGAACGCGGTATCGAAGTCTACTCGTCTGACATTCAAGATACCTCTATCTTCGGCAACTTTGTCAAGTTGGATATCTCAGCTAAAGCTCAGGTGGACGAGGTTTTTGGTGCCATCAAGCCTGATGTGGTTGTGCATGCTGCTACTTTGACGGATGTTGATAAGTGTGAACTTAACAAGGACCTTGCATGGAAGGTTAATGTTGATGGTACAAAAAATATTGCGCAGGCAGCTAAACGCGTCGGGGCTTTTCTTGTTTACATTTCTACTGATTACGTTTTCAGCGGCGAACAAGGTAACTATGTGGAATCGGATTCTCCTGAACCTGTTAATTATTACGGTTTAACTAAGCTTTTAGCGGAAGAGATTGTTATGGCTCTTGAAGAGCCTGATTTCTTCATCGGTAGACCTAGCGTAATTTATGGTGCTACTCCCGCTGCTGGAAAAGTAAATTTTGCCCTCTGGCTAATCGATTCCTTACGCCAAGGGAACCGCGTTAAAATCGTCACTGACCAGTGGAATACGCCTACGCTTAACACTAACTTGGCTGAGATGACTCTTGAAGTGGTCGAGCGCCGCTTAAGCGGGGTTTATCATACTTGTGGTGCGACGAGGGTTAGTCGCTTCGAGTTTGCAGAGAGAATTGCTGACTGCTTCGGTTTAGATAAAAGTCTACTCGAAAAAGCTGAGTCTTCCCAGTTCTCTTGGCCTGCACTACGTCCTGTGGATTCCTCGCTTGATACCTCTAAGGCCCGGCATGAATTCAAATGTAAACCATTGCCATTGAACAAGGCGCTTGAGCAGCTAAAACGCGAGCTAAATGAGAAACAAGCTTAGTGTAGCGCAATTGTTATGTAAGCGAAGCGTTTCTTTCTGCACTGTTTAAGAACTATGATGAAACAGGGCAGCATAAAAGACATCGCACGGCAACGCGTTGAGATACTATTCACTCAAGCCAAAAGCGTAGCTAAAGCCAACCCTAAGCTAGCAGCACAATACATTGCTTCAGCAAGGCGGATTGCTATGGCAGCAAAAATCAGGTTACCGCTGGAGTTCCGTCGCACAACCTGCAAAGAATGCAATGTGCTGTTTATGCATGGAGTTAACTGCCGTGTTAGGGTAAAACAGAAAAGGGAGCCTCACGTCGTAGTAACATG
>CAYPGY010000010.1:0-27634 GCA_964410435.1 uncultured Candidatus Bathyarchaeia archaeon | reverse complement strand
ATCAGGTTCGCATGACTACGGCGTAGTTTGGAGTGGTGACAGATATGTTACAACATTTGAGGATATTGTAGGGGGAATGACCGCGTCTAGCTCGCCAGCTCTCGCTGGACAAACAACTTCAATGCAGTATCAATATAGCGGTAATAACTGGTACAACACTAATTTAGATACAGTCCTGAACTCTGGAATGGACCCTCAAATAACTTACGGACATACTGCGACCTCTGAAACAGGAACCTGGCACACATAAAAATGGCTAAACGGTTTTTGACCGTTTTTACCATTTTTTTATTTACTGGGATTGACTTCAACTAAGGCGAGTACAATGAATTGGAAAAAAAAACTCACATTAGCCATTATTTGTATACTTTGCGTAAGCTTGATTACATTAATCAGTTTCACAAGCTCTATTGAAAAAAATAAAGAACTTGAACCTTTCTACTTCGGCGTAACTTATGGCGGAAACAATGTACCTGACGCAGAAACCCTAATTGACAAAGTCGCAAATTATTCAAACCTCTTTGTGCTGCAGTCAGGTCCGTTGAAGAATGATGCCTCTGCAGTTAACGGTATTGGCGATTATGCGGTATCTAAAGGATTACACTTTGCAGCTTACTTCGATGTAATAAGTGATGCCCAAAATGCGGGATGGATAGGAACTGCCAAGCAACGATGGGGCGAGATGTTTGTGGGCGTCTATTTGGGCGATGAACCGGGGGGTAAAATGCTTGATGGCTCCACCACTTTTAGTGGCATGTCTATTGATGAAAAAAAAGATATTATCATAAATAAATCAAACGATGGCATTGTAAGTTACTCTGACAGCGATGGGTATATAACATCATTTTATCCAAACGGTAAAATCACTGCACAGAAAACTAACGATACCTTCTTAGCTGAGATTGATCCCGCCAACTCTTCTGTAAATGTGCTAACCACGTTAAGTAACACCAACTTAACCACTTATGAGCCAAATGGCATAGTAACCGTAAGGGAAACCCTCACATGCACAATAAATAAAGTGTACACAGGCGGTTTACCTTATGGCCACTATGATGCAGGGAACTCTTATCAGGTATTAAGCGATAATTTCTATACAATAAAAAATGGCTCAGACCGCATAGCTCAAGAAGAAACATATCCGCAAGTAAAGAGCAAAAACCCAATACCTGATTCCAATGCCGCGGCAAATCTCTACATCCAAAAAACCAGCGAACTCATAGATAACTTGCGAAATCAATGGAACATAAGTAAAGGAGATTTTCCAATTATTACGTCTGATTATGGTCTTTACTGGTGGGATTACAAGAGTGGATACGACATGATTCTTGCACAGTTAGGCTGGAACAATTCTGTTGCCCAAGAAATTGGCTTAGTGCGTGGAGCTGCAAATGTGCAGGGCAAAAGTTGGGGAACGATTTTAACGTGGAAATACACACAAACACCATATCTTGCCAATGGCGACGAAATTTTCAACGACATGAAAACCTCTTACGAAAACGGAGCTCAATACATTATATTATTCAATTATGCTGAAAATATGACAGGACCATACGGAATCCTGCAAGAGGAGCATTTCCAAGCATTAGAACGCTTCTGGAATGAAGTAATCCAAAACTCCACTGTAATCCATGGCGGCATTAAAGCTCAAGCAGCGCTGGTTTTGCCTCAAAATTACGGATCGGGAATGCGAAACCCAAACGATGGCATATGGGGAATATGGGAACCAAACAACTCTAGCCAAATCTGGACCCAATTACAAAGCAAACTTGACCAATATGGAACTAAGCTAGACGTTGTCTATTCTGATTCGGCTTACCCTGTTGCAGGAAGATACGCCAACATTTACGATTTAAGTGATCTACCATAAGCAGCTTGTTAGAAATGATGGGCATACGGAATCGAAAATGGGCAGTACAACAATGACATATCCGCTTTATTTTTTAATTATTTATTCAATGCCTGTCTTAGTATTCCTATTTCTATTTTGTAAATAACCCTCAATCCCAAAAACCGCCGAAGCTACACCAGTAATTAGTGTGAGTAGTAGGAAGAAAACTTTAAACTCATAAGTTTCAACCGTAAAATGAATAAATAAAATCGCCAACTCCACAATCAGGGCTGAGAGGAAAGCTAACCCGTAAATCCACATCTTTGGAAACAGGCTGCGCCCAAGCCACACATTACCCTTTATCGGCGCCTTACGCTTAACAGTGTATTCGCCGTACTCGTTTTTAGCTAAGTAGTCGGCGTCTTCGAGTTTTTGCAGGTGGCGGTAGGCTACGCTGGGGCTGCTAAGGTTTATGCTTTTCATGACGTCGCGGGGGCCTACTGGCTTGGCTTTTTTGGCGACGTAGAGGTAAACGGTTAGGGTTAATCCTTCAAGTTCAGTGTCTGCGTTTGTCATGCCCTTTTTGCCCATTTAGTGTTGGTGCTTGGGTGGTATTAGGTTTGCTTTGCATAAGAATCTTCGTTAACTACATGCTGAAGTTAACTTTTCAAACAACTGTTTTTTCTGTTTGTTTTCCTCGCGCTTTCATGTTTTTGCCTTAAAATAACTTTTTAGGGCAAATAAAAACGCCCCGAATGAATGCGGGGGCATGTTCCCGAAAAAGTTTAATAAGCCACCGCTCAGAAATAACTCTTCATTTGAGAAGGTTAAACTCATGAGCGAAAACTCAAATGAACTAGTTGTTAATCCAGCACCGCACATTCACGGTCCAATGACAAAAAACCGCATGATGCAATACACATTCTTCGCAATTCTTGCAACAATCATTGTTTCTATCGCACTATGGTCGCCTGTTACTACTCCTTCAGGATGGAACCTCGGCTTAACTCTCGCTATCTGCACTGTCATCTCAGTCGGCCTTGCAGTTGTTTTCGATTTCCTCATTGGCAAAGTAGCCTCTGACAGTGAAGTCAACACGTGGTCAGCAGCAGTCTTTGGCTTAATCGTTACCGCTTGTTTCACCCTCGGTTATCCTGATATGGCTATGGGCATGGAAACCGGAATACCAGTTGAAGCACCCCTCGCATTCTACTACGTCGCAATAATCTCAGTACTTGGTTTAGTTGTTTTCAAGAAAGTCATGGGCTTAGCAGGTAGGAAACTGGTAAACCCAGCAGCAGCCGCTAAATTCCTCGTACTAATACCATCCGTCTTTGCAACACTAATCACTCCTTGGCACCTATCAACTGGAATGCTAATGGTTCCATCACTTTCAGGTGGAATCGGTGCAACAACCATTGTCGGCGGCAACGGCGCAGCAGCATTCGGTGGTTACCTGCAGGGATGCTATGCTATGCCCGGAGCAACATCAATGGAAAGCATTGAAACAATCATGCTGCTCACAAAGTATCACGGATGGACAGGCGGAGCATGCAGCATCGCAGTCATCGTCGCAGGTGTCGCACTCTTTGCACTTGGACGCAAATACTTCAAATGGAGAATCACCGCAAGCTACATCGTCTCAATCGCAATCCTATCACTAATATTCTCCGCAGCATTCGGCGACGCAGACTACACCACAAGACTACTCTTCGAACTCTTCATGGGCAGCTCAATATTCATGGCGTTCTTCATGGCAACTGACCCAGCGACAACACCCTATAGTGGAGTTGGCCAAATCATCTTCGGCGTCGGTCTGGCAGTTCTCACGATCTGCATACAAACCTTTATGGGTTTCTTCGGCGGCTCATTGCTAGCATTGCTTATCATGAACTTACTAACTCCGGCTATTGACAAAATACGGATCAACAAACCCTTCGGGAGATGAATATAATGGCAAACTTAGTACACATACCTGAACATAAAGAAGTCGCAAGAAAAACCCCTATCGAAATCTTCCCAGACCCAAAGATTGCAGTCGTACTGACAAACCAGCAAGGTGGCGCCACAAACGTCCCTCTGGTTAAAGTCGGCGACGTCGTAGCAATCGGACAGAAAATCGCAGACGTCCAAGCTAAAGTCAGCGCACCAGTTCACAGCCCAATCAGCGGCACAGTCATCAAAATCGAAAACGCCTATAACAGCTGCTTCGAAGCACCCACCGAAGCAATCTACATCGAAAACGACGGCAAAAAAACCAAAGCAAAACCACTAAACGCAATCAAAGAATCAGAACTTGCATCCACCAAAAACGAGGACCTGCTTAAAATCATCCGCGAAGCAGGCATCGTCGGCATGGGCGGCGCAGGTTTCCCAACCAGCGTAAAGCTAGCTGTTCCAGCAGACAAACCGATAAAGCACCTACTAGTAAACGGCGCAGAAGGCGAACCCTACGACACAGCAGACGAACGCATCATGATCGAACGCACCCAAAACCTAGTCCGCGGTGTCCGCGTCGTACGTAAACTCCTCGGCAACCCCAAAGTCATCGTCGTCACCAAAGAAAGCAAAGTAGAAGCAGTACCAAAACTCCAAGAAGCATTCAAGAACGAGCCAGACACTGAAGTCCGCGCAACACACCTAACCTACCAGCAGGGCGACGCAGGCATGATGCAGAAAGCAATCCTAGGCTACGAACCAGCAGCAGGCAAACGCAGCTACGAAATGGGCACAATCGTCCAGAACGTCGCAACAATCAACGCAATCGCAAACGCAGTATTCGAAGGTGAACCACTCATCAGCAGAGTAGCAGCCCTAAACGGAGACATAGCTACACCAAAGAACCTAATGGTCAAAATCGGCACACCAATCAGCGACATACTCAAAGCCAACAACATCACAGACTGCGGCTCAGTAGTAGTCGGCGGAATGATGATGGGTGTACAGCTAGCATCACTCGATGCACCAGTCACCAAACGCACCTCAAGCATACTATGCCTAAACAAGGAACACGCAAAAGCACGCAAACAAACAGCATGCATCCACTGCGGCAGATGCGTCAGCGCATGCCCAGTACGCTTACAGCCAGTTGCAATCTACAACGCAGTCATAAAAGGCAAATTCGACGTAGCAGCAAAACTATGGGCTCAAGACTGCATCATGTGCGGAACATGCTCATACGTTTGTCCAGCAAACCTGCCACTTGCCTTCAACGTCAAGATGGCACGCAACAGCCAATAAACCACTCTTTTTCCTTTTCTTCTTTTTTGTTTTTACTAAACCCTTTTCTTATGCGCCAAATCGCTTTTCCAGAAAGCTAACCCTCTCGTTTGACCATTTACTCCCGCAGAAAGAACATATCCGCAACATAAGCATTAAACTTATAAATACGCCCCGATGTAAAATAGAAGCAAGGGATAGAAATTGGCAGAAAACAAATTCAAGCTAGCTGACATATTCGGCGGCATTATCATTCCGCTTATTCTGATACTTCTAATCTACGTCTTTGCAGTCTACCTCAACATTGGCGGTCAATATCACATCTTAGGCGCTGATAGCATCATTGCGGTCATTTTGGTTTCAGGTTTTGCCCAGATGATCATCCTTGGTGTCCCATTGGTTCTTGGTTTACTCTGGAATAAGTGGGCTGGTGGAGCTGCTGGCTTCATTATGGGTGGTCTCTACTATGTTGCAAGTGCAGGTCAATACAACGGTATCTATGCAAGCTTTGGCATGTCAAATTACAACTTCTTTGGCGACGTTAGCATGCTGTTCTATATGGTTAACGCGATCGTTATCGGCTACATGGCAGGCGCACTCAACAACGGCTCAACAAACTTCAAACGCATGATCATCTCTGGCTTAACCGCTTCAGTCATCGTCGCAGTCATTCAGGCGTACCTTAACATTACTGTTGCTCTTGAACCGGGACGCAACATGGCAATCGCATCGTGGAATACTGATCCGTTCTTGGCTGTCATTACAAACTTCTTACCGGGCATTCTATTGGGCATTATCGTTCCGATATTAGCCAAAGTAATGACTTGGTATGGTCTCCAACCGCAAAAGCACGCGGCTGGATACTAAAAATCCCCACTTTACAAAAACAAATAGACGGAAGGGAAAAAATATGGAATCTACAAAATCAATGAAAGCAATCCTCTTTGACGGAATCGCAATTCCCCTAATACTAGTACTCTTAATCTACGTCTTTGCAGTATACTTAAACGTCGGCGGTCAATACCATGTTTTAGGCGCTGATAGCATCATTGCGGTCATTTTGGTTTCAGGTTTTGCCCAGATGATCATCCTTGGTGTCCCATTGGTTCTTGGTTTACTCTGGAATAAGTGGGCTGGTGGAGCTGCTGGCTTCATTATGGGTGGTCTCTACTATGTTGCAAGTGCAGGTCAATACAACGGTATCTATGCAAGCTTTGGCATGTCAAATTACAACTTCTTTGGCGACGTTAGCATGCTGTTCTATATGGTTAACGCGATCGTTATCGGCTACATGGCAGGCGCACTCAACAACGGCTCAACAAACTTCAAACGCATGATCATCTCTGGCTTAACCGCTTCAGTCATCGTCGCAGTCATTCAGGCGTACCTTAACATTACTGTTGCTCTTGAACCGGGACGCAACATGGCAATCGCATCGTGGAATACTGATCCGTTCTTGGCTGTCATTACAAACTTCTTACCGGGCATTCTATTGGGCATTATCGTTCCGATATTAGCCAAAGTAATGACTTGGTATGGTCTCCAACCGCAAAAGCACGCGGCTGGATACTAAAAATCCCCCCTCTTCTTTTCTTTTTTGTATTTTACAAAACTTCGTTTCTCGCTATCTGTTATCAAACCAATTGTCTGAACCAGATCAAAAAGCCCTGTTTTATCCGCTGAACCTGTAGAAACGTCTCAACTAGACTACAATGGTTCCTATTCGCTTAACCATAGCAGGCGTTACTTTAGACTCTGTTTGAAAATTAAAACGCTAAAATAAAGGAAAGATTTTGAGGAAAAAATTAGGCTTTAGCCTGAGGAGCGAACTCCCAAGCAATGTTGCCCTTCCAAAGCTCGCCTTTCTTTGTTAAGCGAACCTCGTTCTCGTCAGTTTCAAGCAAACCCTCCGCCTTGAGTTTCTCAATCTGCTTCGGGAACACTGCCTCTGGGGTAGTGTTGAATTTTTCCTTGAATTCTTTTTTACTGACTGGTAATCTAAGGTAGAGGCGGGACATTGTGCGTCGCATCATGTCATCCATCGTGGATTCGGATAGTCTGGCGATTGGCAGTTTGCCTGATCTGACGACATCCATGTAGGCGTTGATGTCCTCGAGGTTGGAGTAACTGAACTTCTGCAGGTAACCCATAAAGCAACCTGCACCTGTAGTTAAGATGCCTCCCCATGGCCAACCGTTAAGGCAGTTCTCACGCATGTGCCACTCCACGCGGCTGTAGCGGTCGTGCCCCACGGCTTTGTAGCCTGCAGCTGTGAGCATCTCATGCGCTTTCATAAACATCTGCTTCTCATATTCAGCGTCACCCTGAGGCGGTGACTGGCCGTTCTTAATCATCTTTTCAAGGATAGTGCCTTGGTCAACGTGCAGGCTGTAACAGTCCACTTCTGCATCTAACTCTATGGTTTTCTTAAGTGTAGCTTCCCAGCTCTCCATAGTCTGACCAGGCAAGTTGTACATGATGTCTGCGCATACGACTAAGCCGAGTTTGCGGGCGAACTTTATTGCTTCCTCGACGTCTTTGGCACTGTCAGGCAGACAGAGTGCTTTGCGCAATTTATCATCAAACGTCTGTGCACCCATATCCATCTGGTAGACGCCGTACTCTGCAAGCTTCTTGATTTTTGGCAACGCAAGAGTCTTGGATGAACCAGTGACTTTAATGAAGTACTCTTTGCTGGTGTTAAAGTTAGCTTTACAGTAATCAATCAAATCAATAATCTGTTCAGCGCTCAGAACGCTGGGGGTTCCTCCGCCGAGAACGATCTCGTCGAAGTAGCTTGTTTTAACATACTTGGTTTTAGCGTACATCGCCAGCTCTTTTTTAAGCAAATTCAAATAGGTGGTGATGTCCACGTTTCTTGAAGCTGTGGTTGGGAAATAGCAGAATGCACATCTGCTGTCACACACTGAAACCCACGGTTGCAGCTCCATAAGTCGACCCGAAGTGTTTTCGGTGTCCAAAAACTTCATGAAGGATTCGTAGGTTTCAGCTTTAATATCCGGGTAATCACGGTAAGTGTATGGCGGCCAGTTTTCCCTTGACTCATACGCTTCTTCTGACTGTTTTGCAGTTGCAGAGGGTTTAGTCATCGAACATTTTCCCCTTTGATTGTAACGTTAAAACGGGCTGGTAACGTAATAAAGTTTACTGGTTAGAAGCTTGACTACACAAAAAATTTGGAGACCACTGTTTAGTGGTGGAAGGCGGACATAGCACGCCACAGATTGTAGTTTATGGCGGTTCGTGTCATGATTTTGCTGTAGAGGTTGCCTTTGATGTAGCCTTTGTTGGCTTGCCGTAGGATGTAAGCGGGGCTGTAAAATTTGTTGTAGAAGCGGCGCCGCATATCCGCGATCTCTTTCGCTGGCAACGCGGGGTCTTCAAAGATGGGATTCATGGTGTTGTAGGTTTTCCAGTCCTGAGACATAGCCCAACCCTTCTCCACAACGATTTCACGCAGGTGTGTTCCTGGGTAGGGAGTCGCGTGGCAAAGCCAAACATCATCTGGCTTAAGCTTACCTGCAAAATCAAGAGTCTCCTGCAACGTCTCGCGTGTTTCACCTGGATACCCCAGGATGACTGAGACAGTAACAAACATGCCTGCCTCTTTAGCCCATTTTATAGCGTTCTCGATCTGCTCGTTCGTGACGCCCTTCTTTAGTATAGCACGCATGCTGGCACAGCCGGCTTCCACGCCAAACATTGTCTCGTCACAATGCGCCTTAGCCATAATGTCAAGGGTTTCTTTGTTGACTACGTCGGCGCGGGTTCCGCATCCCCAGTGCAGCTTTAGCTTGCGCTCTATCATGCCGCTGCAGATTTCCACCACGCGTTTGCGGTCAAAAGTGAATGTGTCATCTTGGAAGGCGATGCCTTCAGCGCCGTACTCGTTTTGCAGCCACTCAAGCTCCATCAACACGTTTTTTGGGCTGCGGCCGCGAAACTTCTGACCAAACATCTGGCTGGCGACGCAGAAGCTGCAGGCGTAGGGGCAACCGCGGCTGGTGATCACTGGTAAAAGCTTGCGTTTGGCAACAAAGTACTTCTCAAGGTTCAAAAATTTGTAACCGGGCAGCGGGACAGCGTCAAGGTCCTGTATAAAGGGTCGGTTGGCTGTTCGGATGATTTCGTCGCCGTGGCGGATGGTTAAGCCTTTGATGTCGCCCAGCTTCATGCCTGTTGCTGGCTGCTTCGCCAACTCAAGGAGGGTTTCTTCGCCTTCTCCTCTAACTATTAAGTCCACGTTTTTGTCCATGGCGAGGACTTCTCTGTCGCAGAAAGTTGCGTGCGGTCCGCCCATAACTACTGTGGATTCGGGGCAAGCTTCTTTTGCGACCTGAGCAACCTTGAAGGCGGATTCGATGGTCGGCGTCATCGAGCCAGTGCCTATTAATGCGGGCTGAAAAGATTGCAGTTCTGCCTTGAGTTGGTCGTGGCTTATTTCGTTAACTGGGCAGTCAATGATTTTTACTTCGAAACCGTTCTGGTCCAGCACAGCCGCCATGTAAGCAAGTCCCAACGGCGGAAACTGCGGGTGGCCTCCGATGTCAAGCGGTAGTGGCGGGTTTACTAATGCTACTTTCTTATTTGATGATGTGGTCATAGATGGTTACACGCACATGTGCTGGGTCAGCATAATGTTTAGGGTATAGCTTAACGGATGTAGTTTTTGCTTATTTAGTTTTAGCTACACTGGCCTCTGCGGGTTTGTTGGGCGGATTTAGCTGAAAAACGTTTAGGGCTTATTTAGAAGCTTCAGGATAAGCGCCGCAACCAGCACAATCCCCGCGACGATGACTACTACCGCTGCTATCATCCACGGTGATAAAGGCTCAGGGTCCGCATGAGGCATCGATATTGCGCCGACGGCGTAGACAAAATGGTCATAGGAGCCAAAGTAAACCACGCCATTAGCAATCGAAGGCGAAGAAACAACCATGCCGCCCGTTGTGTAGCTCCATCTGAATTCGCCGCTGTGCGCGTCGAGCGAGTAGACTTTCCCGTCATAGGAGCCAAAAACCACCAATCTGTCTGTGACTGCGGGCGACGCCGCTACTTCGCCGCCCGTCTGGTAACTCCAGACTTTTTCGCCATCAAGGTTGAGGGCATAGAGGTTGCCGTCTGCTGAACCCACATACACAAGGCCGTTGCCGACTGCCGCTGACGAGGAAATCACGCCGCCTGTTGTATACTTCCACAGCAGCGCCCCGTCCGATTGGTTCAATGCGTAGAGGTTGTGGTCGTATGAGCCGATATACACAACGCCGTCTTGTATGGCGGGTGAGGGTACAACGTAGCCGCCTGTTGTGTACTTCCAGATTACGCTCCCGTCTGCGGCGTCGAATGCGTAGAGGTTGCCGTCGCTTGAACCAACATACACTTTGCCGTCAACAACTGAGGGCGAAGATAGCGTGATCTGGTCGCCGGTCGTGTGCTTCCAGATTAATTCTCCGTTTTCTGCTTTCAGTGCGTAGATGCTGTTGTCCTCGGAGCCTACATAGACAACTCCGTTCACTACCGCTGGGGAGGAAACCACGGCGTAGCCAGTCTGGTAGCTCCACAGGTAAGCCCCCGTCTGCGCGTCAAGGGCGTAGACTTTGCCGTTATAGCTGCCAATGTACAGTGCCCCGTCTTTGACTGCTGCGGAAGAGAACATAATCATGTCGCCGGTGTCGTAGGTCCAGATAACGGTGTTATGCAGCTCCCAGTCACCCATTAAGCCCGTAGAGGCGTTAAGCGCGTGGATTTTGCCGTCATGCGAACCCACGTATACAATGCCGCCTGCTATGGTGGGTGAAGCGTCAACTTTACCGCCTGTTGCATAACTCCACTGCAATGCCCCATCTGTTGCGTCTAGGGCGTAGAGTTTGCCATCCCATGACCCAACATAGACGCTGCCCTCGTAGACTTCTGGTCGAGAAATAACTTGGGCTCCCGTCCTGTAACTCCAGATTAAGCTGCCGTCTCTGAGGCTGAGTGCATAAACTTTCAAGTCGTCTGACCCAACATACACAACCCCCTCCGATACGCTTGGGAACGACGCTACACCTGCACCTGTCTTGTAGCTCCAAACCTTCTCACCGCTCTTGGCGTTTAGTGCGTAAACTTGGCTATCAAGTGAACCAAAAACCACCAAGCCATCCGAAACCACAGGCGAAGAGAAAACCGCGTTGCCTGTTGTGTAGTTCCACTTCAGGCTTCCGCTAGCGGCGTCTAACGCATAGAGGTTACCGTCCGAGGAACCAACGTATACCGCTCCGTCGTGGACGGCGGGTACCGAGACGATCTGGTTGCCTGTGGTGTAGCTCCATACGAGTTCGCCTGTGTCTGCGTTTAGTGCGTAGAGTTTGTGGTCAAGCGAACCTACATACACGTAGCCGCCGCTGACGGTTGTGGCTGATAACATGATTGCGGCGCCTGTCTTGTAGCTCCATACGAGTTCGCCTGTATGCAGCGATAAGGCGTAGACTTTGCTGTCCTCTGAACCGAAGTATACTACGCCGTCAACGATTGCTGGGTCAGAGTCCACATAGTAGCCTGTCGAGTAGTTCCAGAGTTTTCTGCCGGTTGCTTGGTCGAATGCGTAGAGGTTATAGTCTTCGGAGCCTATGCAGACAACACCCTCTGCTACTGCGGGTTTTGAGATAATCATGCTGCCGGTTTCCGACGCCCAGATTACGCTGCCTGTTTGGGCGTCAAAGGCGTAGACGTTATGGTCATATGAGCCGACATAGACGACTCCGTCTTCGGCGGTTGGGGAGTCGACTTGGCCGCCGGTGTTAAATTTCCATAGTGTCTGGTTAGTCATCGGCGACTGCGAGTGGGTGTAGCCTGATCGGTTGATGTCAGCGTGGAACATTGGCCAGTCACGGGGTTCTAGCTGGGCGAATGAAATGGCGGGAAGTAAAATTATGGCAAGTATAACAAGGCAGGCTAATGCTTTGCTAATCATTTGCGCTCAGAAATAGAAACAGTGGTATTCACTAAAGGTTTTTACGGTGAAAAACACAAAAATAAAAGAAAAATTGGGTTGTTTACTGTTCTTTTTTCTGTTGTTTCTGCATTTCAGCCCAAGCTTTCGGGATGTAGCCGCAGGCTGGGTCAGACTCAGTTATGTCGCCTGTGTATGCGTACGCGCGGTTTCTGCATCCGCCACAGTACTCTAAGTATTCACAGACGCCGCATTTGCCCTTGATGATCTTGCGGTTTTGGAATCTATTGTAGTAGGTTGAGGCTTTGACTTCTTCCCATGCCTGTACTAATGGTTTGTTGCGGATGTTGCCTAGCATCATGGGTTCGTTGGGTGTTAAGTCGGTGTAGAAGCAGGGGATCAAGTCGCCGTTTTCTGTTACGGAGAGGTAGCCGCCGAATGCGAAGTAGGTGCATTTGCCGTGGAACTCTTTCTCGTACCATTCCTCGAATTCTTTCTCGGGTAGCCGCTGCTTGACGACGCGTGCGAAGAATGGGCAGTGAACATGAACTTCGAATTTGCCGCGATACTTTTCGGTGATATCCCAGATGTGGTTAAGAACCCATTCGTACTCTTCGGGTGACGGTTCGAGTTCCGACTTTGTTTTTGCTCTGCCGCTTGGTACCAATGCGTTGTACCAGACAAAGTTTGCATGATACTTCTCTGCGAGTTCGGCTACGTGGTCGAGGTGTTTTAGGTTAACCGTGGTTATTGCACAGGCGAGTCCGTTTAGAATTTTACCGTTAGCGAGTTTCTCGATCGCTGCAAGAGCTTTTTTGTAGCTGCCTTTGCCACGGAGTTCATCGTTAATTTCCTCTGGACCATCGATGCTTACTGATGACCAAATCTGGTTCTTTACAAGGTTGTCGTAGATTGACCCATCGACGAATGCTCCGTTGGTTAATAGGCAGACATTCAGGCCTTTGCTTTTAGCGTATGTTGCGATTTCGAAGATGTCTGGTCGAGTTAGAGGTTCGCCGCCTTTTAGCCCGAACCATCTGACGCCGAATTTTTTAACTTCGTCAACGAGGTGGAAGGCTTCTTGTGTAGTCATTTCTCTTGGGGCACGTGCTCCTGTAGCGTCTACGTTGCAGTATTTACAGCGTGCATTGCAAGCGCCCGTGACACGCCAAGAAGTCATAAGAAGTGGACCTTGATGTTCATCAGTCAATTAGAATCCTCTCTCTGGTTCCATTGTTTTATTAACGTTAAGGGTTGTCTGGGTTTTAATATAGTTTGCGAGTTGCTTGAATGTTTTAATCTCAAGGGTATTTTTATGTGAAGGGCTTACTTTTCGGATAGAGTCGTAGATTGCGTTTTCAGTAAGCTTTATAGTGCCTATGAGGCTCTTTTTATGACTCGGGGCAAGGAATCGACGTATCATTTGACTGTAAAGTTTCGTGCCCAAATCATCTGGGGGTAATTATGATTAACAAGAAAAATCTATCCGTGGTATTAACTGCTCTACTTGTAATGTCCTGTGTTGTTTCCGTTTTTCCATATCTTCAAGCCCAAACAGGCGCTTCCCAACTTAACCAGTATGAATGGGCACAGATGGAAGGCAACTCCGCAATGACACGCTTCTCAGCTGGACCAGCTCCATCAACTTCAAACATACTCTGGAAAGCTAACATCACAGGCGTCCAACCGTACCTCTCCGCATTCAACGGCAAAATCTACGTATGCAGCACCTCCACCGCCTACGCCCTTGACCAAAACGGCAACATTGTCTGGCAGACCGATTTCCCCCAGCAGACAACTTGGCCGATGGCCTACAAAATCGACAGCACCCACATGGTTATTGAGAATTACTGCTTCAACCCTGAAACCGGCGATTTGCTGTGGACAAGCAGCGACTTTAACACTTTTACAGGTATCTTCAACACCAACGTGTACAGCCCCGAAGAAAGGATGTTCTATACCAAAGTTAACTCCTCAATAGTAGGCTGGGATTTCTCTAATCCATCACAGCCTCCGACTAAAGTTTGGACCACCTACATCCGCGGCGGCGGCATTACTGGCATCGGAACCGCCTACGGCGATGGGAAAGTCTTCACGGGCTCTTTTGAGAACATGCAGTATGCACTTGACGCCAAAACAGGCGAAGTAATCTGGGTGACTCCTACTAAGGGACCAATGATATTCACAGGCTCCTACTTTGAGGGCATGTACTTCAAAGGCGGAAGCGACGACAACACGATGTACTGCTTCAACGCGTCTACAGGCGAGGTTATCTGGCGTTACCGCCCAGACACCGACGGCTACTTCGTTTCTGGCTCTGCAGTGGGGTACGGTTTGGTTTACTCGATGAATAAGGACGGTTACCTGTACGCTTTCAACATGTACACGGGTGAGATAGTTTGGAAATACAAGGGGCCTAATGACTCTTTGATGTGGCCGGGTATGCCCAGTGTTGCCGACGGCAAAATCTACGTGACCACCGGAGAAGCAGCACAGTATAATAAACCGTATGGTACCTCGGAGTTCTCGTGCTTAGACGCGATTACTGGTCAGAAGCTCTGGAGCTTTGAGATGGAGGCGCTTCCGCCGCGTGAATCCGTCGCCATCGCCTATGGTACATTATACATTGTCCCCGGCGACGTAACCACTTCAGTTGACACCATCAGCGGCAACGAGTACGCGACTGACGAGCAGGTTTGGGCAATAAAAGACGTTAACCCTATAGAGCCTGCTAAAGTCTCAAGTAGCTGGCCTCAGTGGCGAACCGACCCCGCGCATTCCTCAACTGCGCCGTTTGGTCCCTCTAACCTGACGGTTGCATGGCGCTTTCAGACAGGTGGCTCAGTAATCTCGTCACCGTCAGTCTTCGACGACATAGTCTATTTTGGCTCCACCGACGGGTACATTTACGCCGTTGACGCTTGGACAGGTAACTTGATCTGGAAATATCAGACGGGTGCGCCGGTTGAGTCTTCGGTGGCTGTGGCTAACGGTTGGGTTTACACGGGCGGCGACGACGGCTACGTCTACTGTCTCAATCCCTGCACTGGGGTATTGAAGTGGAAAACTTTTGTTGACGGCAACAAGGAGTTCACTTTCGGCAACCTTGTTTTGAAGTCTTCCCCCGCAGTCGCCGACGGCGCAGTCTACATCGGCTCACTCGACGGCTACCTGTACGCGCTGGACTGGAACACAGGCGCCATTCTTTGGCAAACCAAGGCAAACGGCCCAATCGAGTCTTCTCCAGCGTACGCTGACGGCGCAGTCTACATAACCGCCGAAGAACCCGACACCGGCATGGTCTACAAACTCGACGCCGCCACGGGCACTGTACAGTGGAACTTCAGCATCGCTTACCGTCCATCATTCACAGGCGGCAACCAGATGCTCGGCTCCCCCTCAGTCGCTGACGGCAGAGTTTTCGCGTCCTCCAACTGGGGCGACTACTACTGTCTCGATGTCAACAGCGGCGCGGAGCTCTGGCACTTCTATGATGTCACCGCAACCGAATTCATTGTCTCCAGCCCAATATGGGTTGATGGCATAGTATACTTAATCGATAAATTCGATTTAGCAGCAGTCAACGGCACCACCGGCAGCGCTATCTGGAGTAAATACACTGGCGACGAGCTCTACGTTTCACCCAGCTACGCCGACGGAAAAGTCTACATGGTAACAAGCCAGCGCCACATCTTTGTGCTCGACGTAACCAACCGCGGCAACGTAATCGCTAACGCCACCACGCTTTCTAGCAGCTGGAGCTCGCCCACCATCGCCAACAATCGCCTCTACATAGGCTGCAACGACTGGAACGTGTACTGCTTCAAAGAAAACGTCACCTCAGCTTCAGCCAATCAGCCGAATGCGTCTCCGACTCCCCTTGAGCCCTTCACATGGCGAGACTACACAGTCATAATAGCCGCATTAGTAATCGCCGTAGTCGTAATCGCTGTGGTGCTATACAGAAGAGTTAAAAAGTAAGCCTAAGCTTGGCTCTCTTTTTCTTTTTCTGACGTGCTGTATCCGCCCGCCGACTTTTTTTGTCCGCGGACTTTGCTTAGGCGCTTAAACATCCACATGGCGGTCTTGCTGTTCCATACGATGTGGTTGAGTGCGGCGCGTGCCATGATTTGGCTGTAGAAGTCGCCTTTTAGCTTCTTCTGTAGGAAGTAGCGTTTGGTGAAGTAGTGGTCAAAGAATTCCTTCTTTACCTCTTCTAGCCGCTCAAGCGGAAGCAGTTCATTCTTGAATATCTGGGTTTCCTCGCGGTACTGATTCCATTCCGCCGGCACTTCCAAGCCGAGTTGCTTGATGAATGCTTCAAGCTCGGTGCCCGGGTACGGGACGGCTTCGCACATGTACACGTAGTCGGGTTTGGTTTTGTAGAGGAAGTCAATGGTTTTCTGCAGCATCTCAGGCGTCTCGGTGGGGTAGCCGATGATGAGCGAAACTGCCACAGAGATTCCAGCCTCCTTGGCCCACTTGATTGCCTGCGCGTTAAGTTCGACGGTGGTGCCTTTATGCATGAGTTTGAGCATTTCGGGGCTGCCTGATTCGACGCCGAAGTGGATAAGCTGGCAGTTCGTCGCCTTCAATTTCGCAAGCAGTTCTTTGTTGACTCGGTCAACGCGGGTTCTGCAATCCCACGGCAGGTCAACTTTGCGCTTCTGCATCTCGTCACAGATGGCATGCGCCCGCTTCAAGTCGAAGGTGAATGTATCATCGTAGAATGCGAATGCTCCCGCGTTGAATTCGTCGCGTAGCCATTCGAGTTCGTCCACGACCTTAGCGGGGCTTCTTCCGCGGAATGCGTGTCCACACATTTTGCGTGCCAAGCAGAAGGTGCATGCGGATGGGCATCCTCGGCTGGTGATGATTGGCATGTAGTTTACGCCGAAGAGCTTGTACATGTTTGTGTCGAAGTGGTGATGCGCGGGACGGGGAAGCGTGTCGATGTCAGTTAGGAAGGGTCGGTCTGGGTTTTGAATTATTTGGTTTTGGTGTTTGAAGGTGATGCCTTGAACTCCGCTGAGGTTTTTGGCGTTGCCCTCGCTGACGAGTTTTGCCAACTCCAGCATGGTTTGTTCGCCTTCGCCTCGGACGACTACGTCGAGGCTGTCGCTTTCTACGAGGGCTTCGTGGTCAAGCACTGTGACGTGTGGGCCGCCCATGAGTGTGAGCGCGTTGGGCACGGCGGCTTTGGCTGTTTTTAGCACGTCAAGAGCTGGCAGATAAGTAACAGTAGCTGAAGTCACACCGATGATGTCGGGGTTTAAGCTACGGAACTTCTCTTCAAGCGCTTTGCTGTCGGGGCGTGTGATTTGGCAGTCTACCACGCTGACTTGGTATCCTTCCTGTTCAAGTACGGCTGCCAAGTAGCCTATGCCAAGCGGTAGAAAGATGGATTGCGCGGCTTCTTTCGGATAGGGCGGATTTACAAGTGCTACGTGGGCTTTCACGATAATGGTACCCCGAGATTACCAAAAACACGGTGTGCGCTGCTATTATCTTTTACTAAAAACAGCCCGATTTGCCGAGCGGAAGGTTTTTTATGATACCCAGCCAACTAGCCGCATATACTAATAGTACTGGTGAATTGTGGCTTGTCAGCAACACTTGCAATTGTAAATGCAAACATTAAAACCATGAACCCCAAACAACCCGATGCGCAAGCCATAGCTATTCAAGGTAACAGAATTCTAAAAGTCGGCTCAGACCAAGAAGTGGAGCCCTTTATCGGCGAAAAAACTATGGTGCTGCACCTTGAAGGCAAAACCGTACTGCCGGGTTTAATCGACACTCACATTCACGTCGCAGACTATGGGCGGTGCCTCATGTGGCTCGACTTAACTCCTGCCAAATCCATTGCTGACGTCCAGCAGCTAATCAAGGAAAAAGCCAAAACCATGCTGTCAGACAGCTGGATTATTGGGCAGGGCTGGAATGAAACCCGATTCCAAGAACAGCGTCCGCCCACATTAGCTGAACTCGATGAAGCTGCACCCAGCAACCCAATCATCTTATACCGTGAAGCAGCGATGATCTGCGTAGCTAACACCAAAGCCATCCAGCTCGCAGGCGTAACCGAGCAAACACTGACGCCGCAGGGCGGTGCCATCGACAAAACAGCAGAGGGCAAACTCGCCGGCGTCTTCCGTGACAATGCCGCCAATCTCATCTGGCAAGCAGTTCCTGAACCCACCGAGGACGAACTGCTTGAAGCCACCGCATTCGCGTGTCAGAAAATCTTTCAGGCAGGCATAACCAGCATCAACTGGTTAGTTATCTCCGAAAGCGAACTCTCCATCATTCAGCGCCTTCATCAGATGGATCGCATGCTATTCAGAGTCAACGTCGTGGTGCCGGAAGCGCTGCTGGAGAAAGCAGTAGCAATCAAATCAAGTAACCCCGAAATCCTGCGCGTCGGAGGCGCATTCATCGTCACAGACGGCTACCTCGACTCCAAAGAAGCCGCGTTACAGAAGCCCTACAGCGACGACCCAGCCAACAGCGGCAAAATGCTACTGTCAGAAGAGCAGCTTGAAGCCCAAGTCAAGCGGGCACTCGCATTCGGTGTACAGCCGGTTATTCACGCGATGGGTGACAGAGCAATCGACACAACACTAGGCGTTATCGAGAGAAACCGAAAAGACGGTGTGCGTTTCCGAATTGAGCAGGCCGCAGTCCTAAACATGGCACTTATCAAAAGGTTAAAGCAGCTAGGCGTCGTCGTCACAATCCAGCCCAAGGTCATCACCACCGAATTCGCGGTCTGGTCAGCGAACCAGCGATTGGGCAACCGTGCAAGGCTGCTGCATCCGTTAAAAACGCTGCTGGACGAGGGCGTTAAGGTGGCTGCTGGTTCGGATTGCCCGATGGAGCCGCTCAGCGCATTTTTGGGTGTGCAGGAAATGGTGACAAGGCAGAGTTACCCCGAGCAGCGGCTGAGCCTAGACGAGGCACTTCGGCTCTACACGCTTAACGCAGCTTACAGTTCTGGCGAAGAAGCCATCAAGGGCTCGCTTGAGGAGGGAAAACTCGCAGACCTAATTATCCTATCCAAGGACCTCTCGGCGGTACCGACGGGTGAAATTAAGGATGTCGCTGTCGATTTTGTTGTGCTGAACGGTATGCTCTTAGTAGTCACCGCTTAAGTAACGCTGTTCTGGTATCGGAACAAAGGTGTTCTTGAGGGAGAGTTAAAACCAAGACCGCAACTCCATTAGGGATAAGGAGAAAGAGATGCAAAAACAGACAGCCGGCTTCCCAGCATTGGTTCTAATATTCCTCGTTTCGGTGTCTTCATTTGCAGCATTCAAACCAGCCTTTAATTCGAGCGATCCCTTCTACGTCGGCGTCACCTACTGCGGTGATTCAGTAGAAGAAGCCAAACTCCTCATCGATAAAGTGAAAAACTACACAAACCTCTTCGTTCTCCAGTCAGGCACATTCCTCTCCAACGTTAAAGCCATAGAGGAAATAGGCGACTACGCCGTCAACTCGGGGCTAAACATAATCCTCTACTGCGGAGGCGCCTTCACCGCTAATCAACTATCAATTCATGGATCGGAGAATTGGGGAAACCGTTTTTTAGGGATATACTTTAAGGATGAACCGGGAGGAAAATTGGTCGATAAAGTCACCTCTACCTTAGGTTCAACTCAAATAAGCTCAAACCGGGACGTTTCAATTAGGCTGTACAATAATGACACTGGTTCTAGTAGCATCGATTTTTTTTATCATCAGGCGAAATTAACGTGTATACGTCATTGCGGAGTAATCAGTCGTCCATTATACCCTTCTTTACTGGATTGGGATCCAATGAGAATTATACGTTATCCGTGCACTTTGATGTTTTTTCTTCAATTACGGGCTACTATCTCAATGGTACAATTGTCTATTCAGCAACAAAAAACAATGAATCAGATGGTTCCATACTGGAATCAAAAACATACATCTATCAACCAAACGGCAGTGTACACGATAGAGAAGGCAACAACGTAACTGACCAAGGCAACATCGCCCAATTCACAACTTACCAAGAACTTTTAGATTTGTACCCGCTTGGTTCCTACAAGAACCTCGCTGTCGCCTTTACTGAAGGTGCCCTAGATGAACTTAAGAATGGTCAAATCCAGAACCAGACCGTACTTAGCCAAACAATGTCAAAGTTATTTACCTCAGACTATGCTCTCTACTGGTTTGACTACAAGGCTGGTTACCCTACTGTTTTCGCTGAGTTTGTGGGTAACGAGAGCAGGGAACGCCACATCGCTTTGTGCAGGGGCGCAGCTGAAACGCTTGGTAAAGACTGGGGAGCCATCATAACGTGGAAGTACAATCAGGCGCCATATCTCGAATCAGGTGACGAACTCTACAGTGACTTGGTGCTTGCGTACAGTTCAGGTGCTAAGTATGCCGTCGTTTTCAGTTACCCGAACATCACAAAATACGGAACGTTAACCGAAGAGCATTTTGAGGCGTTAGAGATGTTTTGGGATACGCTCCACAAAGACCCAAGCAGCCTTGGCAGCGCAAAATCCAGCGTAGCCTACGTGATTCCAGCGGACTACGGCTTCGGGTTCAGAAGCGCAGACGACTCCATCTGGGGATACTTCCCAGCCGACGAGTATTCAGCGAAAATCTACAGCGACACCGTAGCTCTCACCGCAAAGTACGGGGCAAAACTAAACATCCTCTATGACGGCGCGGAGACAGCGGCTAAACTCGGCGACTACTCAGCAGTCTACTACTATAACCAAACAGTAACCTGAACTTTTACGCTTCTTAAAGGCGTGGGGGTCTGCTAAGGGTGTCTTTTTCGTCTGGTAGGGCGGGGAGGTCACCTGAGATGGGTAGGTACGGTTTTAGGGCGTTTTAGTTATTTTGTTTTCTATTTCTTCGTATTCTCCCGCTACGTCAATTACCTGCTTTATCAGGTGTCTGCTTAGTTTCTCAATGCATTTATGGGGGTTTTTTGACTGTTTGGTTAAACGGCAGTTTTGGGTGTGCCGCTCGATGGCTTTTCCGGTGGATGCTGCGTTTCGTATGAGAAGGATTTCGGCTCCGCACAGGCAGCGGATAACAGGGATGTTGAACACTTTTGCGTTTGCAGAATATGCCTTAGATTCAAGCTTACTTTCCAAAAGGAGCCCTCTACAGGCACACTCTTTCTTATAGAGTGAATATACGGCTTTGTAGTAGGCGCAGTACAGCAACAACCCCGCGGCAGATGTCTAGGTTAAGCGCAGCTACTGTTGCAGTTATATGACTGTAGCAGTTCTCCCGTGGTTAGTCCAGCAGAAAGCCGCTTTTTATAGTGGGTAGGGATGTAGCTTGAGAGCAACAGATGCAGACCAAATTTGTTCTTTTAAATAACAATTAATCAAAAAATTGCTGTTTTATCCGCTGTTGCTTGTACTGTCGCCACAACCTGCCTGCAATAAAAATCAACTGTCGAACCAAAATTAGCTGTTTCTGCCAAAACTTTAGGAAGATGGTGTAGCAGGGCAGCGTTCCCTTCTTCTTCTAATTTGAAAATTATTTTTTAATTATCTTCTCTGCAATCTCAAAATCCTTAGTCGTGTTAACGTTTAGCACAACCTGCGTTTCATCAGTGATTATCGCCGCTGTCTCCACTTTACCTTCGCCGAGCACTTTAGCGCCGTTAATCACGTTTACGCCCGAAACCGCGTACCACACGCCCTTGTACTCGTCAGTCGAGGATATCGACAAGCCCAGTTCCTGCCGCTTCTCAATGGGCACAAACACGGCGAGGAAATCTTTGCCGCAAACCTCAAACTCGCCCACCACGCGGTCTAACACTTCACCCGTAATCGCCGGCACATCAGACGGCATCGTCAACACAGGACCCAACCAGCTCAGCTTCGAAACCGCCTGCTTCAAATCGTCATGGTAGCCTTTGGCATCCGTACGCACATAGTTCCAGCCCATTGCCCTGCAGTGCTCCTCGGTCTTCGGCGTATTCGGGCTTGTTATCACGTAGAACTGCTCTATCTTCTTGGCGCTCTGAATAGCGGCAACCACCCAATCAAGCAGCGGCTTACCACAAAAAACCAGCATCGGCTTCTCAGTCGGCAAACCCATCCTGCTGCCTCTGCCACCCGCCATAATCAACGCGTTAATCATAGCGCCATCACCAACAGCATCGCCGCAAACACAATTAAAGTGATCGCTCTAGCAACTTCGTTGGTTGCGCCGATCATATCGCCGGATACTCCGCCGAAAACACTGTTGGAAACACGATTCATCAGAAAAGCTACTGGTATACTCACATAAACAAGCGCAACCGCCACTAACCCCAGAATTGGGTAACCCGTAACATAGAACACTGGATAAACGATCAAAGCCGAAAGTGCGTAAGCGATAAAGTTCTGCTTCTTTTTAGCTTTCGCGAGGAAAATTGAGCCTAACCCTTTGTGTGAGGGTTTACCTATCCAAACGATTGTCACCATCGCAAGCTTAGCTGACAACTCCGCAAGCACCACGGCTGAGAAGACCAGCCACAGGTTCATCGAGCCTAAAACGACAAAAAGCAACCCCGCCACAGCCGAAGCCTCCACAATCAGCGCTAAGATTGCGCCGCCATACGTAACTGTCCACTCGTGCGCCTTCATTTTGCGGTCATGTAGATTGCGTATGCCAACAGCGTTTCCGAGGTCGATTAAGCCGTCGAAGTGCTGTAGCCCAGTAAGCACCAAAAGGAAAGCCACAGTCATCGCCGCAGGAATAAGCGTCGCAAGCAGTCCAACTGGCAAAGCCACATAGGCGGCTGCTAAGCCCAGCAGGAAACCGACGATTGCGTTTGCAGCTATAAAGTATAAGCCAGCCAGCAGCCCGATTAAGCCTCCGACTATTGGGAATAGGTACATGTTCTGTGCGGTTGTGAAAATAAAGTCCTCTTTTCCGCCCACTGGGATTATTGTTAGGAAGGACAGTAGGTCTCTGAAAACTTTTATAGCTTTCATCGGCGACATATACCTACCAACTCACCTATAGAGCATATAGGTTTTATCGTCAGCGGGGGAAAATGCAGTGGAAGGGAAAAAAGTACTGGTTACTGGCGGCGCAGGATTCATAGGTTACCACCTGTGCAGCAAACTCTCAACTTTAACTGATTACGTGACTATTTACGATAACCTGTCAAGCGGCACCATGCAAAACGTCAAAGACGTGCCAAAAGCCCGATTCGTAAAAGGCGACATCTTAGACCTAAAAACACTTCTTGAGCAGCCAAAACAGGACCTCATATATCACCTCGCAGCGCAGGTCGTCGTAGGCTACTCCATGGAGAACCCGCTGGCTGACTTCGAAACAAACGCCAAAGGCACCCTCTACGTGCTTGAGAAAGCCCGAAAAGACGACGCGAAAGTCGTGTTCGCCTCATCCGCAGCCGTCTACGGCAACCCAACAGTTTTCCCAACCCCCGAATCATACGGTTTCCACCCCTTCAGCTGCTATGGCCTAAGCAAAGTCGTAGGCGAACAATACTGCCAAATGTACAAGGAGCAGTACGGCTTAGACATAGTTATCACCAGATTCGCCAACGTCTACGGGCTCCGATGTCACGGCGTCATCCATGATTTTCTGGATAAGCTGGCAAAGAACCCCGACAAGCTAGAGATGCTGGGAACTGGCCAGAACTGCCGCGACTTCGTCCACGTATCCGACGTAGTAGCCGCATTAATTCAGTTGGGCGAAAGAGAAGACGTTAACGGCGAAGTCTACAATTTAGGACTCGGAAAAACCACTTCCGTACTTGAACTCGCTGACCTTATACTGCAAATCCTCAACCTAAAAAGCCGCACTAAAGTTACAACCACAGGCGTCTCATGGCAGGGCGACGTAACTAAAATCTGGTTCGACATAACTAAAGCCCAGAAAGAGCTAGGCTGGAAACCGAAAGTCACGCTGGAAGAAAGCATCAAAGAAGTCATCGCCGACAGGAAGATAAAATTATGAGTAAACCTTCGCCAGCCAAAGGATTTATCGCGCTTATCCGCTTGCCTTACTGGATGATGACAGGCGGCTTAGCCGTTCTAACGGCGTTTGCCATTTTAAAAGGTAACTTCGCAGACGTGCCCACGCTTCTGGGTCCAATGAATGTGGGTTTAGTTGCGCTGATAACATTCCTCTCTATGTCTTTTATCGCTTCAGGCGGATTTGCCATCAACGATGTCTATGACCGTGAAAGCGATGCAGTTATAAAACCCAAGCGGCCGATCCCGTCAGGCGTGTTCACATACAAGACGGCAATCGCTGTTTCCGCAGTGTTCTTTGCGTTGGGTTTAGCGATGTCGCTTCTGATTAACTGGCTGGCGTTCGCTATACTTGCAGTGGACTCTGTGCTGCTGCTGGTTTACTCGTATCTGATTAAGCGCAAGTCAGGTTTTGCCGCAAACTTGCTGATGGGTATCTTAACTGGTACAGCTTTCCTCTATGGAGAAGCAACAGCTACGGCGACAGTTAGTTTGATCTCATTAAGTCTCTACCCAATCGCGTTCGGTACAATCGGCGGCAACATTCTGCGTGACATCTTCAGCGTTGAAGGAGACGCTAAAGTCGGCTACCCTACGCTGCCACAGAAGATCGGCAGTGTAAGTGCAGCTAAAGTCGGCGGAGTATTTTTCCTCTTAACTGGTTTGCTTTCCGCTTTGCCTTACTTGATTGGGGAATTCACGGTTTATTATCTGCCTTTAATTCTCACTTGGAGTGTGCTGCTGATTTATTCCGCTTTACGCTTGTTCACTTCTGCCACAACCGTTCCTGCAATACGTAAATATGAGCGTATAGTAACCATGTCGATGATGCTGCTAATCTTTGCGCTTATAATTGAGGCAATCGCTGGAGTGCTCCTTTAAGTGAATGAAACAAAAAGTATCTGCCCGGAATGCCAAAAGAAAATTGATGCACAGCTACATGAAGTAAACGGCAAGATTCAGATTACCAAACGATGCCAAGAACATGGTGAATTCAAAGCTACACACTGGCAGAGTGTACCCATCTTCGACCACATGGTAAAATATGATCAGTTTCAGTACCTCGGCGATATTAATGCTCCAAAAGACCCCGCAGGCTGCCCTTACGTCTGCGAAACATGCAAAAACCACGCGTCAGGCACAGTTATCGGCGTAATAGACGTAACCAAGAAATGCAACCTCCGATGCGCCGTGTGCTTTTCAACTTTTCCAAATCAGGAGTCAACCGATTACGAGCCTACAAAGCAAGCGCTTATTGACATGTTAGAGTTCGCTGCGAAAGCTAACCCTAAGCCGCCTGCAATTCTGTTTTCTGGCGGTGAACCGTGTGAGCGGGAGGATATGCCTGAGATTATTGCTGAGGCGCACAGGCTAAAATTCATGACTATTTTGGCTACTAACGGCATGAAAATCGCTGATAACCCTAAGCTTGCAGCCAGATTTAAGGCAGCTGGCTTGAACATTGTTTACTTATCGTTTGACAGCTTCCACGAGGATTTTAACAGGAAAATCCGCGGCCGCGAATTATTAGCGTATAAGCTGCGAACGATTGATGTCTGCCGTAAACTCGACATGGAAGTCATCCTCGTCAACACGCTTATGAAGAGCCTAAACGACGAGGAAGTCGGTGATATGATACGCTTCGCCGCCAAAAACACCGACATCGTCCGAGGATTAATCTTCCAGCCCATTGCGTTTACTGGACGCGCAACTGAGAATCCCTTCCGTGAGAACTTCCGCGAGTGGAGCTTTGCTGAGGATGTGGAGCGCCAAACCGCTGGCGAAGTAAAAGCCACCGACCTCTATCCGATGTCTGTTATGACTTCGCCGATTAAGATTATGCGGCAGTTCATGCAGAAACCTTGGCCACTATTCAGCTGCAGCCCCCAATGCGGAATCGTCAACTGGGTCTATGTTTCGCCTCATACGGGAAAAATGTATCCGATTAACCGCTTCGTAAACTTCGAGCGCTTCTTTAATACTATCCGCAAAACCGCCGAGAACGCTGAATCCAAGGGCAGAGTGCAGCTCCTTGCGCCTCTGTTTATGGGCGCTATGATCTCGATGAACATGCTGCTGGTAACCAAAGAAGTCGGCACCTTCACTTTGATCAAGAGTATAATGCAGATGCACATGAACCCAACCTACAAGTCGCTGGGCAAAATCCGCAGGCGCATATTCCTACTGGGCTGCATGGCTTTCATGGATAGCTATAACTTCGATGTCAACCGAGTCCGTAGATGTGTAGTGCATTACATTACGCCAGATAAGAAAATCATACCTTTCTGCGCCTACAACAACGTCCATAGAGTCGCGATAGAGAAGGAATACACAAACAGGCAAAAGCAAGCATAGTACTCTGCTGCTTTTTCTTTTTCCTCTAAAGTCAAGTATCTATTGCTCTCAAGCTACCTCCCTACACTACCTATAAAAAGCGCCGAAATCTTAGACCCCCTCTATAGGTGCTGTGCATACCATGGATATTAGGATGCAAATAGGCACCCTACCCCTCTATCGGTTTCTGCAATGAGTTTCTAATAGAGCACATAGCTAAACAGCTATGCAATCAGTAGATTAGCGGATTGAAGCTTCGGCGAATTATCGAGAAAAATTAAAGTGGGCTTCTCTTAGTTTCGTTACAATCTGCAGCTTGTAGGGGCATTTAGGCATGCATTCGCCGCAGCCACTGCACTTGTCTGCCTTTACTTCGAGACCGCTGTAGAGGTTTTTAGCCCACTCTTTTAGCCCATAAACCTGTCCGAAGCTTTGGAATCGCAGTACCGCGGGGATATTGACTCTCTGAGGGCAGGGCATACACAAGCCGCAGTCGCGGCAGTAATTCCCAAGGTCAAAGGTGAACTGGTTTCTCTCTTTGGCGGTTAATCCGCTATAGTTGTTGCCTGCGTTTGCTGCCACTTCAACCTCATGAATGGAACGCAACCCCGGAATCACGGATGCGATATCCTGTCCAAGAACGTAACGTAGGGCGTTAGTAACTTGCTGGTCGGCGTTTTCTCCTAGTAGCGCTTTGAGTTCTGGCTCCTGCGACACCAGTGATAGCGAGGGCTGGTAGAGGCAAGTGATTAAGTTAGATGTTTTTGCTGAAAGCGGCTTCATAGCGACTACGCCAATGTCGTGTGCTTTGGCGGTGGGCAGTAATTCTTCAAGCGCCTGTCGCGTGACAACGTTGATCGGCACAAGTACAGTGTCGAATTCGCCCGTCTCGATGGCTTTGGCTAAAACCCTTGGTTTATGCCCCGTTATCCCGATAAAGCTAACGAGACCCTCCTTTTTGGCGTCCTTGCAGGTTTGAAGCGACCCCTCCTCGCTCATGGCTTTAGCTAAAGTTTTTTCGTCATCTATGCCGTGCAGTTGAATGATGTCTAAGCGGTCGGTTCGCAGCCGTTTCAGACTGTTTTGGACATCTTCGAGTGATTCCCGTTTAGTTCTTGAACCAGTTTTGGTGGCATAAACACATTCATCTCGGACATCCTCCAAGGCTACGCCGATCTTAACCTCGCTATCGCCATCAAGAGGGGCAGTATCAAAGTAGTTTATGCCTAACTCAAAAGCCAATCGAACAACCGCTATTGCCTGATCAGTCGGCAACTCAGATATCCATGTGCCGCCGAA